>JAYUFU010000485.1:0-3437 GCA_043738505.1 Fimbriiglobus sp.
CCCTTCGCGGCCTTCGGCGGCGCTTCAAATTCCACGTCCGGCGCGCGGCCGTCGAACGTGACGTACACGCGGTGCTCCGCGAGCGGCGCGCCGTCGGGCGCGAGGAGCCGCGCTTCGAGCGCCCGCCTCCCGGTGAGCAGTTCGACCGGCAGCACCGGCTTGTGATCGGCGAGCGCTCCGGCCAGCTCGAACCCCTCGCCCTTCGGATCGAACCGCATCGTCGCGACCTTCGCGCGGGCGGTGGCGATGGGCAGCGTGAGGTCCGCGACCACCGGCGAATCGTCGTCCTTCGCGGTGCCGACGAGCAGTTCGAGCGTCGCCCCTTCGGGCGGGTTGTCCACTTCCAGCGTGACCGGCAGAGGCTCCGTGCCCGGCGCGAACGTGACCGCGTGTACCCGCACGCGCGGGTTCGACACCGGTTGAAGCCGGACCGTTTCGCCGAGCGTGGGGAGCAGCGCGGAATGGGTGAACACCCGCTCGACACCGTCGGCGGAGAGCGTGACGGTCACCTTCGCGCCGGCGGGCGACGGGAACGCGATGTTCTCCGCGTACAGCGTGACCGGCTTGCCGGCGGGCGCCACGCTGCCGGCCTGGCTGCCGTCGCGGACGAGCAGCCCGCCGTTGGCCTCCGGTGGGAACGTCATCTTGACCGGGCACGCTGCGGAACCGGGGATGTCGCCGGGCACGACGGTCACGCTCAGCCGGTTCGGCCGGCCGTCGCCGGCGGGCGCGAACACCGCGCCGCTCACGCGCAGGTAGCTCGCCGGGTCGGCCACCGCGACCGGAAGCGCGAACGTCTGAAGCACACTCTCCCTGTCGGCCGGGTCGAGGAGTTCGAGTGACAGTGCGTTGTCGCTCAGCGGCGCGAACCCGTCATCGGGCTTGGTGGGTACAGCCGGTTGCGGCTTCGCGGGAATCGCAGTCGAAGCGAACACGAGCGGCACCGGCTTGCCCGGTTCGAGCGTGAGCGGGGCCGTCTCGCGGCTCAGCCCCGCGAGCCGCGCGATCACCTTCTGCGGCACCGGCGACGGGTTGAACAGCACCAGTTGGTACGCGACCGGCTGCCCGTTGGGGCGCACGCGGAACTCGCCGACCGGTTGCGGCGCGGCTTTCGGATCGGTGCGGACGAGCAGATCGACGCGACTGCTGAGCGTGCGGAGTGAAACCGGCACGCGGCGGTGAAAGGTGCGCCGCTCGCGGTCGAGCGTCACGTCCGCTTCGACCAACACGCCGAGCGCCGTCGGGTGCGAAGTCGGCTTGCTCCCGGCCGCAAGCGACAGACTCACGGCGCTCTCGCGAATCGGGTCGAGCGTCGCGCTCGCGGGCGGCACCGGCTTCAACCACTCGTCGGCCGGCGACAGCGCGCGCACGGTCGCGGCGCTGGACGCGCCCACTGCACGAAGGTTCAGATTCAACTCCGCGCTCGGCTTTTCAAATGTCAGTTTCGGAATCGCGGCCGGCACCACTTCCACGAACGGGAACGCGCTCACCCCGGCCGCGGCGGCGCACGCCTTCGCGGCGCTCGCGGCGAACGGCACGCCGTTCACGGCCGCGCTCGGGTCGGCCGGGTCGCGGCTTTCGTACTCGAAGCGCGCCGTGTGCCACGCCCACAGCCGCTGTGCGGCGTCCCGTCGCCACACCGACAGCGGGTCGGACGTGGGCCGGTCGAGCGGCGCGGGCGCGTCCTCCACCCACACCCGCCGCAGGCGATCCGCGAACGCGAACCGGTCGCGTGCCAGCCTTGTGAGTTCGCCTTCGACGCGCCGCACGCCGGGCGCGTCCATCCCGCCGACGCGGAGGAGATCGGCCGTCCACCGCGCCCGCCGCTGCGCGAGCGCCGCGTCGTAGGATTCTTCGCCGGGCGGTTCGGCGGTCGTCGCGCGGGGCGACCCGTTGCGGAACGAATCGTCGTCGGCCGCGTCCGCGCGGAGCGTGTTCTCGCACAAGCGCCGCGCGAGCGCGGAGCGGGCATCCCACAGCGCCGCGCGGTCCGTAACCGGCACGAGCGGCGACGCCAGCACCGCGTCGAGGTCCGCGTGAACGGCCGGCCCGGCGTCCGCGGAAGCGGCGCGCTTGCGAAGCGCCGCGAGCGCATCGGGCGAGAGCGGCCGGTTCGCGGTGGCGAGCGCGATTCGTACCGCGCCGGCGAGGCGGTCCCACTCCGGCACGCGCTCCGCGAACTCCGTCGCGGAGAACGACTGTTGCCGCGGGAGCGCCGCGTTCAACCGCACGACGGCGTCGGCAACGGCGGTCGCCTCGGTCGCGTTCACGGTGCCGCTGTTCACCAGATTCGTGACGCCAGTAAGCCACAGCGTCGCGTCGTCGCGCGCGGCGAGCGCCGCGTGAAGCCGGTCGGCCGTGAGCTTCACTTGCCGCGCCGCGGCCTCCGCGATTCGCAGGCGCCGAGTGGCTTCTTCGGGCGAAGCGTAGCCCGGCGCGAAGAGCACCGCTTCGGCGTCGGCGCGGAGGCGGTACGCTTCGTCGAGCGCGGGCTTCGCATACGCGATCACCTCCAACCGGCTCGCGGCGTCTTCGAGGGCGCGCGCGGTTTGCAGCGCGAGTGCCGCGCGCGCCCCGGACCACGGCGCGAGCGTGCCCTGATCCGCGAGTGCCGCCAGCCGCCGGATGAGGAGCACCTCGACGAACCGCACCTGCGGGTCTTGCGCCGCGAGCAGCTTCGCGAACGCCTTCACGCGCGCCGGCGACACGTCCGCGTCTTCCGCGAGCACGAGGAACGCGGCGGCAGCGACGAGCGCGTGCGGTCTCGTTTTGAACGCATCGAACTCGGCCGCGAGGGGCGGTTCCGTCGGCTTCTCGTCCGGTTTCGCCGCCGCGGCCGGTGGCTTCGACTCGACGGCAATCGCGGTCGTGCGAAGTTGCTCTACGAGCGCCGGTTCGGGAAGCGCGTAGCCGGGGAAGACGGCCGCGAGCGTCGGCAGCGGGTCGGGCGCGGGCACCGCGCGGAGCGCCGCCGCAAGTTGCTCCGCGTCCGCGATGCGCCGGTCGAGGTCGCGCTTCACTTCGTCGGCGGAAAGCCCGGCGCGGAGGGCGCGCTCGGCCGCGAGCAGCGCGCTTCGCGCTTGCCGAAACGCCCCCGGTGCCGAAGCCGCGCGGCCGTCCGCGCGCCAGCGGCCGTTCGCTTCCCACGCGACCTTCAGCCAGTCGGGGTAACCGATCTCCGCGACCGCCTTCTCGTCACCCACAGCGGCTGCCGGGTTCGCGCGCAGCACGAAGTCCGGGGCGGTCCCGACGAGCGTCGGCGCCTGCGCCGCGGCCCGGTTCTCGACCGACCAGCGGTACACGCGGAGGCGCACGAAGCCCGCGAGTTCGCGCGCGCTCACGCGCCCGTCGCGGTCGTCGTCGGCCGCGCCCTTCAACCCGGCTTCGAGGTAGTGGCTGAAGACGGAGCGACCGAGTTCCGGCGACGCGAGCGGCGT
>JAYUFU010000486.1:0-10356 GCA_043738505.1 Fimbriiglobus sp.
GTTTCGGAGACGAAGAAGCTGTCGAACCGGCTGGTGGGGCTGGGGTTCTTGAACCCCGGCTCGATGTCGAGCAGTTGCTCCTCCCACGGCAGCATCCCGAACTGCTTGCGGAACTCCGGGTCGGCCAGCGCGCGGTCGTAGGCCGTCTGGAACGCCGGCAGCAGCACCTTCACGCGGTCGCGCAGGAAGGCGTACTGCGGCACCGTCAGGAACCGGGGCCGAAGGACCGAGCAGACCGGGCGGGTGCCGAAGGAAAGCCCCCGCGCAGCTTGCAGCGTGTCCAGCTTTTCCTGCGAGTCGGCGGCGACGGTGCCGTCCGAAAGGAGGTCGTGGTAGCGGGCGATGGGGTCGGACATCGGCGGTTCCGGGTCGGAGCCGAGAGGCGATGAGGGTCGAAACTGTTGTACCGGATTTCCCCCGCGCGGGAGGGAGTGGAGCGGACGACGAATCCCTGCCACTCGGTATGACAGGGGGGCGGGGTGAGAGGCGATGCCCGACGCGACAAGACCGATGCGGGCACGATCAACGAACCCCAAGGAGCCGCCCGTGCGCCAAACCCGTTCCTCGTCGTGGGTACTCACCGGCATCTGGCTGGCGCTGCTCTCGGCCGCGACGACGGCGGTGGCCGCCGCGCTGCTGTTCTACGTGCCGGGGCAGAAGAGAATCTTCGACGAGTTCGGCCTCCAACTGCCGACGCTTTCGCGGTGGGTCATCCGGGCGTCGAGCTTCGTGGCCGCGTACTGGTGGGTACTGGTGCCGGCGGTGTTGGCGGCGTTGTGCGGCATCGTCTTGGTAGTGCGGCACGCCTTCGGGCTACGGACGTTCGGCAACGTGATCGCCGTGGTCGCGCTGACGCTGCTCGTCGGTTTCGGCTTGCTCATCCCGTTCGCGATGGCCAAGCCGATGGACGACCTGATGCGCGGGCTGGCGAAGTGACGGGCGGGTTCACCGGTTGGTCGGCGGGGTCGGCTTCGGGCGGTCGAGGTCTTGGTTCCCGCCTTTGGGTGTGCCACCGCAGCCGGCCGCGAGCGAGGAGAGCAACAGGATCAGAAGACTGACGCGGCGGAGCATGGGAAAGACTCCCGGACGGGTTGGCGGACAGACGTGGACTGGAGTCAAAATACGACGAGCCGACCGGAAGTCCCGGTCGGCTCGGAGTGTCTCGCGTTGGCGAGAAGTCGAATTACGTGGTCTTCTTCGGGGTGTCGCCCGGCTTCTTGGTGTCGCCGCCGCAGCCGACGCTGGCGACGAAGGTGGTGCCGAGGGCGAGGACGGCGAGCAGGGACAGGATCTTCTTCATTGTCAGACTCCAGAAGCAGGGGTCACAGGTTTCGGACAGCCGCCGCAAGAGCATTGGCAACCCGGAACTCTCCGGGGTGTCCTCACGCTCATAGATGCACAAGGCCGGGGTTTATTCCCGCGAAATTTCCTTTCGACCCCGATTCGATCCGTATCCTCTTGTCGGGGTTTCGGTTACGGTTTTTGAAAAGTCTACCGTAGCCGTCCGGGAATTCGGTTCCCGCCAGATTCTCCGGCGGCCGACGAACAGCTTTTCGGCGGAGTCGGGAATAAACCGTTCCCGGCCGTGTCGAACATCGTGAGGGCGGTGCCAGCATGGGATCACCCGGCGTGCGGGAACTGATCGACTCGCATTACGAATCGCTCTACCGCTATGCGTACCGGTTATCCGGGGCGGCGGCCGACGCCGAGGATCTCGTCCAAGAGACCTTCGGCAAGGCCCTCACCCGGTTGCACCAGCTCCGGCAGGCGGACCACGCCCGGCAGTGGCTGTTCCGCATTTTGCGGAACGCCTACTTGCACCGGGTGCGGGACGACCGGAAGCGGCGGACGGTGCCGCTGGATTCGGTCGCGGACGTGGCGGCGGCCCCCCCCGACGAGGTGCCGGCCGTCGATTCGAACGACCTGCAAGCGGCGCTGAACGACCTCGACGAGACGTTCCGCACCCCACTGATCTTGTTCTATTTTGAAGACTTCAGTTATCGCGCCATCGCCGAGCAGTTGGATTTGCCCATCGGCACGGTGATGTCGCGGTTGGCCCGCGGGAAGGCGTACCTGCGGAGCCGGCTGGCCCCGCACGAACCGGACCTTGAGGCCGACGCCCCACGGAGGGCATCCGATGGATTGTAACCTCTCTCAACTGCTGCTCACGCTCGGCCGCGCGGATCGCGGGGCCGACGATCAGGCCGCGCTGGATCGCCACGTCGCCGGCTGCGCCGCGTGTGCCGCGCTGGCGAACCAACTGTCGGGGTTCGACGCGGCCCTCGCGTCGGCGATGGTCGCCGTGCCGGTGCCGGCCACCCTGCACGACAATCTTTTGATGACGGCCTACGCGCGGCGCGGCGCGCTGTGGCGGCGGTCGGTGTACCGTAGCGCCGCCCTCGCCGCCGGCGTGCTGTTGGCCGTCGGTCTGGTGTCCGGCGGAATCTGGCGATACCGCCCGGCGGTGGACACGGCGGAACTCGTCCTGGCCACCGAACAGGGCTGGGAGTCGCGCGAGCGCGAGACGGCCGTCCGCGACTGGCTGACGAAGCAGGACTTGCCCGCCGAATTCCCGTTCGCGGTGGATCTCGACTTCCGCCACTACGTCTTCCACGGCAAGGGCGAACTGAGCGGGCGGGACGTGCCGGTGGTAGTGTTCCAGAACGGCCCCGAACAGGCGCGGCTGTTCGTCGTCCGCGAAGGCCAGTTGAACACGACCGACGCGCGCGGCTTCGAGGGCAGCGTCTGGAAGAGCTACGTCGTGCGGCACCCGACGGTGAAAGGCATCACCTACGTCGTGCTGTACACGAACGGGCTGGAGCCGTTCCTCCGCCGGCCTCCCGGCATCTCGACGTGACGGCGGCGAGTCGGCCTACAATGCTTTTGAACGCCCGCGGGGTTCCGCGGGCGTCGTTCGTTTCCCCCCGAGGTGTTCCATGAACGTCGAGTTGAAGTACTGCACGATGTGAGGGTATTACCCCCGCGCCCTCAGTTTGAGGGAAAAACTCACCGCCGCGTACCCCGGCAAGATCGACGGTTTCGAACTCGTGCCGTCCAAAGGCGGGTGCTTCGAGCTGACCGTCAACGGGGAGCTGGTCTACTCCAAGTTGCAAACCGGCGTCTTCCCGGACGAGGACGAGTTGGTGGACGACCTGGAGAAGTTCGCCAAGCTCGCGGCGTGACGGTCGAGAACCTCACCCCGCGGCCCCTAGGGCTGCTCAGAGATTGAGAAGAGGAAGGAACCACGAAGGACACCAAGAACACGAAGGAAGCAAATCGCCGGCTTCTCTCGCCTTCCCTTTGTGTTCTTGGTGTCCTTCGTGGTCAAAAATCTTCCCCAGCTTCAATCTCTGAGCTGACCTCACCCCGGCCCCCGTCAGGGTCGAAGCGGGGGTGTCCAAACCGCTTGACTTCTTGTGGCACCGGCTTCCGGGCTGGTGCCACAAAATGGAAAATCGCAAACGTCATCGCCAGGGCCAACAACACTCCCTCTCACCTTCCGAACGTCGCGGCGGCGAGTTCGCGGCCGGTGGGGGTTAGCTTCCACAGCGGGCCGGCGCGGGTGACGAGGCCGTGCCGCTCGGCGCGCGACGTGACCGTCTTCACTTCGCCCGGCAGCCAGTGCAGGTGCCGGTGCAGGCCGTCGTCCCGCGACTCGTCCGCCTCCACCGCCGTCCCCTCGTGCTGGTAGAGGTGGATCGCCAGCATGGTCTCGTGGAAGGCCCGCCGCTGGCGCATCCGCCGCACGACGTGGGCCAGCAACCCCCGCCGGGGCGCGACGACGAACACCGCCGAGAACACCGCCCCCAGTAGAGTCGCCACCGCGCCGGCCACGTTCGCGTTGGCGGCGATGGCCAGCAGCGTGCCCGCGACGGCAGACCCGACGCCGATCCCGACCGCCAGTATCAGCATCACCGCCAGCCGATCCGTCAGCAGGTAGGCCGTGGCCGCCGGCACCACGAAGAGCGCCACCACCACCACCGGGCCGACCGCGTCGAAGGCCGCCACCGCCGTCAAGGACACGACCGTCATCAGGCCGTAGTGCAGCAACCCCGGCAGGAAGCCGAGCGCGGCGGCGAGGCCGGCGTCGAACGTGGACAGCTTCAATTCCTTGTAGAACGTCAGCACCAGCAGGGCGTTCAGCGCGAACAGCCCGCCCATCACGACCATCGACCGCGGCCCCAGATCGCGGCCGAACAGCGTGAGCCGGTCGAACGGGGAGACGGTGGGGTTGCCCAGCAGCACGCGGTCCACGTCTAAATGTGTGTTGCGCAGGAACAGGGTGGCCAGCAGCGCGCCGACGCTGAACAGCAGCGGGAACACCAGCCCGATGGCGGCGTCCGCCTTCAGCCGCTTCGTCCGCTGGAGCGCTTCCACCAGGGCCACGGTCAGCACCCCGCTGGCGGCCGCGCCGACGTAGAGCCACATCGACGACGAGTCGCGGACGAGGAAGTACGTCACGACGATGCCGAACAGCAGGACGTGGCTGATGGCGTCGGCGACCATCGCCATGCGGCGCAGCACCAGGAACACGCCCGGCACCGCGCACGCCGCGCCGACGGCGGCCATCAGCAGCAGCAGGTCGCGGTATTCGGCGAGCATTTTCCCCTCCACCGGGCTGTCACATCGCGTCCGGCCGATTGTATCGGAGTCGGTTCGGCTTGCCGCCACCCCCCGGACTCCGAACAACAATCGCATCCCACCGCCGGCCGGAGTTTCCCGTGGATGTCCCGACGCAGATCGAAGCCCCCCTCCGCGCGGTGAACCCGGCGGTTCGCCTGGTCCGGGACCGGCACCTGCGGCGGGCGGGGCGGGAGCTGCTCGACCTCGCCGCGCGGCGGCCCGCCAACCCCGATACGCCCCTCCGCATCGACCGCCAGTTCGCCGCCGATTTGGGCATCTTCCCCGCCTCCGTGTACGGCGGAGAGGAGACGGAGTTGCTCCTGCTGTCGGAGCCGTGGGACCGGATGATCGCGGACGCCTCGCCGGCTGACATCCTCCGGCACTACTGGGAGCGGCTGTTCGCGGCGGCGGTGGAGGAGCGGTGCCGGGGGGCGGTCGGCGAGTTCGGGGCCGGCGACCGGTGGGCGAAACTGGGGCCGACGCTGGCCCGCGAAGCCGAGTTCCTGCTCGTCGCCGAACACCGGGTGCCGGACGGCCCGACGCCGGAGGAACTGTACGCGGCGTTCGCGGCCGAGTTCGCCCGCACGCTGTTCTTCCGCCCGTCCGCCCTGGCCGCGGTCTTCCCGGCCGCCGACCGCGAGGCGGTGTTGCGGGTGATCGGGGCGGACGTGGACGCGGGCGCGCTGCTCGCCGCCACCCGGCCGGCGGGCGCGTCCGACCGCCGCGACCTGCCGCTCGCGCACTTCCCGCCGGCGGCGACGAAACCCGGCGAGCGGCCGCACCGGGCCGACGGGTACGCGGCGGCGGCCGGCCGCGCGGAGGCGGTGGACAACGACGCGCGAGCGGCCATCCTCCGCGAGAAGGCGGCGCTGGCCTCGCACGCCGGGGCGGCGCGGCATTACAAAGCGGCCCGCGAATCCCTCACCGAAGACCTGGTGCCCCGGCTGGGGGCCGTGCTGGAGTGGAACGCGGACACCCGCGCGGCGTGGGCGACGGCCCTGCAATCGCTGCTGCTGCCGGCCGCGCTGGGCACCTGGTCGGCCGGCGCGAAGGCGCTGTACGACCTCCAGAAAGTGGCCATCGACCTGGAACGCGACCTGTTCGCGGTCGATCCGGCGTCGTGGTTCCTCAGCCTGGGCCGGCGGCCGATGGTGCGGAAGCTCACCCTCGGCCGGCAGGTCATCCTGCTGCTGCACCTGAAGCGGGTGGAACGGCACCTCGCCCACACCCCGCTGCCGGAGGCGAACCGGCTCGCCCTCGGCAAGCTGCTGGCCGACGAGATCTGCGTCGTCGATGCGAGTGTGCGGGGCGAAATCGGGCCGAAGATGCTGGCGGTGTTTGATCGGGTCGGGTTCGTGCCGAGTAACCCGGCGGAGGCGGTGGCGCGGGACAAAGTCGTCCAGGAGTTGCTGGACTTGGCGTGCGAACGGGGGCAAATCCGGCTCGGCCACCTGCGCGACGCCGTCGCCCGGAACCGGCTCAAGATGCGGGACTTGGCCGGCCCGGTGGAGTTCTTCGGCGGCGACGCGCTGCTCCGCGCGGACGCCGAACTGGACCGCCAACTGGACGGCGTGTATGTCCGGGGGGAGGTCTACTTGCGGGCCATCCAGCGGGGCAGCGCGCTGGCGTTCGGCACCCGCACCGGCCGCGCGCTCAGCCTGTTCGTCCTCGGCCCGGTCATCGCCGCTTTCCTCACCGTCGAGTTCGCCAAGTACGTCGCGCACGAGCTGATGACCCTGTTCCGGTTCATCCGCTCGCTGGTGCGGTATCAGGACGACGAACTCGTGCTGGTCGAGGGGGACGACGGGGAAGTGTTCGTCGAGTGGGTGTCGGAACTGGCCCACCAGGAGAAGCACGGCATCACCATCGGGCCGGCGTCGATCGTGGCCGTCGGCGTGCTGTCCCTCGTCGTCCTCGGGCTGATCCACTCGCCGCCGTTCCGCCGCGCATTCGGGGCGGGCGTCAAGCTGCTCTGGCGGGCGGTCGTGGCGGTGGTGAGCCTGCCGCTGACGGTGTGGCGGTCGCCGTCGGCGGTGGCGGTGCGGCGTCACTCGACGTACCGGTGGGTGGCGCGGCGGCTCGGGCTGGCAATCCTCACCGCCGGCGGCGCGGCTCTGTTCCTGTGGCTGTTCGGCGCGAGCGGCGACCGCGTCGTCCGCTTCTCCGCGTTCACCTTCGCCGTCGTCGCCCTGTTCGTGAACTCGTGGGTCGGCCGGTGGTTCACCGAGGGGACCGAGGAGGTGCTGTCCGACACTTGGCGGCGGGTGCGGGTGAACCTGCTGCCGAACCTGTTCGGGTGGGTCGTCTGGCTGTTCCGGGAGTTGCTCGCCGCCATCGACCGGATGCTGTACGCGGTGGACGAGTGGCTGCGGTTCCGGGCCGGGCAGTCGAAGCCGTCGCTCTGGCTGAAGGTGGCCGTCGGCCTCGTCTGGTTTCCCGTCGCCTACCTGTTCCGGTTCGTCATCCACCTGTTCATCGAGCCGCAAATCAACCCGGTCAAGCACTTCCCGGTGGTGACGGTGTCGCACAAGCTGCTGCTGCCGATGGTGATGAACGACAGCATGAAGACCGTCCCCACGGTCATGGGCGACGCGGTCGCCGCGGTGACTGGCTGGGGAGTCGCGAAGGCGAACACATGGGCGTTCGCGATCGCCGCCTGCATCCCCGGCATGTTCGGGTTCGTCGCCTGGGAACTGCTCGCGAACTGGCGGCTGTACGCGGCCAACCGGCCGCGGCGGCTCGGCCCGGTCCCGCTCGGGCACCACGGCGAGACGATGCGCGGGCTGCTGCGGCCGGGGTTCCACTCCGGCACCGTGCCGGCGTACTTCAAGACGCTTCGCGCCGCCGTGCGGCACGCCGAGCAGAGTGGGGAGCCGGCGGCGGCGGGCAAGTCGCTGGACGGGCTGCACCACGTCGAACACGCGGTCCAGGCGTTCGTCGAGCGGGAACTGGTGGCGCTCTTGCACCGGGCGGACGGGTGGGAGCGGCTGACGGTCGAGACCGGGCACGCCCATCTGGGATTGCAAAGCGTGTCGGCCGAAGTTGTCGCCCGCGAGTTCCCGAACCGGCCGGCGGTGTTCACCTTCACGCACTGCGACGGGGAGGTGTCCGGGGCCGTCACCGAACCGGGCTTCACGACCGAGTTGAACGCGGACCAGAAGGCCGTGTGGGACACCGCCGTCGTCGGCTTCCTGGCGATGTCCGCCGTGCCGATTCCGGAGGACGAGACCGCCGTGGAGTGGGGGCAGTGGACGGCGTTCTGGGCGAAGCACGCATCGAGGTAGTCCGCAACCGCCCGCCGCTGAAGCCGCTGACGAGCCGATGTCCTGCTACAATGCTCCTGTCCGTCTCGCCGACAGTCCCCATCGCCACTCCCGGATGTCGGCCATGCGCGCCGCGCTCGCTCTGATTACCCTCCTCCCCGTCGCCGCTCGCGGCGACGACGGCGTCGATTTCTTCGAGAAGAAGGTACGACCGGTCCTCGTCGAACACTGCCACGCCTGCCACGCGGGGAAGAAGGAGAAGGGCGGTCTGCGGCTGGACACGCCGGACGCCATCCGCAAGGGCGGCGACTCCGGCCCGGCGGTGAAGGCGAAGGATGAGGGTAGCCTGCTGCTTCAGATGGTCGCCCGCGCCCCGGACGTGCCCGCGATGCCGCCGGAGAAGAAGCTGCCGGCCGCCGCCGTCGCCGACCTCCGCAAGTGGGTGATGATGGGCGCGCCGCTGCCGGCCACGGCCCCCGTGGCGGCTCGGCCCGACCCGCGCGACCACTGGGCGTTCAAGCCGCTCGCCGAAGCGACCGCGCCGAAGGCGTCTGACCCGACGTGGCCGCTGACGAAGGCGGACGCCTTCGTCTTGAAGAAACTCGACGACCTGAAGCTGACCTCCGCGCCGAGGGCGGATCGCCGCACGCTCGTCCGCCGCGCGTACCTCGACCTGATCGGCCTGCCGCCGACGTTCGAGCAGGTCGAAGCGTTCGCCGCCGACACCCGCACGGACGCCTACGAGAAGGTTGTCGATGACCTGCTGGCGTCGCCCCGGTTCGGCGAGAAGTGGGCGCGGCACTGGCTCGACGTGGCCCGGTACGCCGAGGACCACTCCACCGGCGAATCGACGTGCAAGCCGCCGCGATTCCCCCACCGCTACCGCGACTGGGTGATCGCCGCGTTCAACGCCGACGTGCCGTTCGACCGGTTCGTCCGCCTGCAACTGGCCGCCGATCTGACCCCCGGCACCAAGCCGGAAGACTATGCCGCCCTCGGCTTCCTCGGCCTGTCGCCGGTCTACCACAAGGAGCCGAAGCTGTCGAAGGACGTGATCGGCGCGTTCGTCGCCGACGAGTGGGACGAGCGGGTGGACGCGGTCACGCGGGGGTTCCTCGGCCTGACCGTCGCCTGCGCCCGCTGCCACGACCACAAGTTCGACCCGATCAGCACGAAGGACTACTACGCGCTGGCCGGGGTGATGGCGAACACTCAACTGGCCGAGCGGCCACTGACGCCCGACGCCGACGCCGCCCAGGACGCGCTCACCAGCGTGCGGCTGGAACTGCTCGACGCGACGCAGCGGCTCAGCTACGCGAAGGAGATGCGCGGCACGGCCGTCAAGGAGAAACGCGACCCCGCGCCGCACGACAAGGAGGCGAAGGCGTTCGAGGCGCGGGTGGCGGAGTTGCAGGCGAGGGAGAAGAAACTGGACACCGCACGGGTGGCGAACGTCGTCCGCGATGCCGGGACGTGGGTGAACGGCGACGACCCGGCGTGGACCCTCATCGACTACAAGCCGGGGCAGTTCCGCGACCTGCCCGTGTTCATCCGGGGCGAGGTGACGCGCCCCGGTGCGATGGTTCCGCGCCGCTTCTTGACGGCACTTTCGACCGGCGAACCGAAACCGTTCACGGCCGGGAGCGGCCGGCGCGAACTGGCGGACGCCATCGTGACCGACGCGCGCGGGCTGTCCGCGCGGGTGTTCGTCAACCGGGTCTGGGGCTGGGTCTTCGGCCGGCCGCTCGTCACCAGTCCCAGCAACTTCGGCGTCCTCGGCGACAAGCCGTCGCACCCCGAACTGCTCGACGACCTGGCCGCGCGGTTCGTGGCAAAGGGGTGGTCGGTGAAGTGGCTGGTGCGGGAACTGGTGCTGTCCGCCGCCTACCGGCAGTCCAGCCGGCACGACGACAAGTTTGCCGCCGCGGACCCGGACGACCGGTGGCTGTGGCGCGCCTCGCGCAAGCGGCTGGAACTGGAGCAGTGGCGCGACGCGATCCTCCAGGTGAGCGGCCAACTCGACCTCGCCGGGGGTGGGCCGTCGGACAACCTGGACACCGCGAAGAGCGTCCGCCGGACGGTGTACGGCAAGGTGAGCCGGGAGCGGCCGGCCGACATTCACCGGCTGTTCGACCTGCCCGACCCGAAGTTCCACGGCGAGAAGCGGGAGGCGACGACCACGCCCGTCCAGCAGCTCTACTTCCTGAACAGCCCGTTCGTCCGGCAGGCGTCGGCGGCGCTGGCGACGACCGTCGCGGGCAAATCGGCGGACGACGGGACGACGGCCCTGTTCCGCAAGGTGTACCTCCGCGACCCGACGGCCGCCGAGCGCGAGACGGCCGCGAAGCTGATCCGCCCGGCGAAGGACGGCGACAAACCCGCGTGGGAGCTGCTCGCCCAAGTGCTGCTGGCCAGCAACGAGTTCCTGTACCTGAACTGATCCGATCTTGTAGGTCGCGGTCGAAGCTGC
>JAYUFU010000487.1:0-3402 GCA_043738505.1 Fimbriiglobus sp.
GGAGCCGGAAGACCGCGCTCTGGCTCCCCCTTCCTTCTTAGGGAAGGGGGCTGGGGGGTTAGGTTCTTCGGCGCTTCGGTATCATATCTCCATGAGCGACTACTTCTTCTCGTCGCGGCCGGCGTTCCCGTGGTCGGTGTACCCGATCGGGCTGCCGGCCCTCGCCGCCGTCGCCGCGCTCCTCGTCCTCTTCACCGTCTGGACGTACCTCGGCCACCCGCAGGCCACCCGCCGCCGCGTGCTGATCGTGCTCGCGCTGCGGCTCGCGGCGCTGGTCGTCGCGCTGCTCACCGCGGTGCGCCCGAGCGTCGGCGTGAACGAGAACCCGAAGCAACCGGCCGTGCTCCTCGTCGGCGTGGACGTGTCCGAGAGCATGACCGTGAAGGACGAAGTCGGCGGGCAGTCCCGCATCGACGCGGTGCGCAAGGTGCTGGAGAAGTGCCAGCCCCTGTTCGACGAACTGCTCACCGAGCAGAACGTGAGCGTCGTGATTTACAAGTTCGGCCCGCCGGACTTCAACGAGGCGACGGGCCGGTGGGAGCCGACGGCCGCGGCCGACGCGAAGCGGTCCGACTACGGCGTAATGCTGAACCGCGTCTTCGAGCGGTGGCTGAGTGAGCCGCGGGTCCGCGCGGTCCTCGTCATCGGCGACGGCGCGGACAACGGCGAGACCTTCACCCCCGCCGCCGAAGCCGCCCGGTTCGGCCGCCGCGGCACGCCCGTTTCCACGTTCGTCACCGGTCAGGAGGGGAGCACCGAGGGGAAGGACATCGCGGTTACGGGCGTCGAGTGCAACCCGTCGCCCGCGTTCATCAAGAACGACGTGCTGGTGACGGCGCGGGTCAACGCCTACGGGTTCGTCGGCGCGCGGGTCACCGCCCGCGTGTCCTACACCGCCAACGGCAAGGAGAGCGTCCGGAGCGAGGAATTCACGCTGGAGCGCGACAAGAACAACGAGCTGAAGGTCAACATCAAAGCGCCGGACGCGAAGGGCGAGATCAAGGTGAAGGTGGAAGTAGGCGTCGAGAAGGACGGGAAGATCGAACCGCTGCCGGGCGAACTGTCCCCGCTGAACAACTGGTCCGAGACGTACCTGACGGTGAACAAGGAGGGCGTGCGGGTGCTGATCGTCGATCAGCTCCGCTGGGAAGAGACGCTCCTCCGCGACGCCCTGCGGAGCCAGAAGGGGTTCGACGTGTACGAGGTCATCCGCCAGACGGACCTCGTCCCGACCGAGAGCGAGAAGGCGCTGCTCAACCTGGACGCGCAGGCGTACGACGTGGTCATCATCGGCAACGTGAGCGCCGCGCACCTCCAGCGGGCGGCCCCGGACTTCCTGCCGAAGCTCGCGGACCTGGCGGCGAAGAAGGGCGTGGGCGTGATGTTCCTGGGCGGCGAGTACGCGTTCCAGGGCATCCCGGACACGCTGCTGCCGATCGCCGGCGGGCCGATCGTGGACAAGCTCGACCCGCGCGGCAACCCGCTCACCTCGTACCCGGCGGTGCCCACGGCCCGCGGCCTGGAGAAGATGTTCCGCGTGGCGGGCAAGCCGGGGGAGGCACCCAAGCCGGGCGCGTCGGAGGAGGCGTGGAACCGGCTGAACAACTTCCGCACCGGCTTCCGGCTGAACGGGTACAACCGCCTCAACCTGTCGGACAAAGAGCGGGCGCTCTACACGATGTTCGCGTGGACCGGCGAGGAGAGCGACCCGAAGGCGCTCGCGGCCGGCGGCGACGCGCCCCCGAAGGGCGACCCGCTCCTGGTCGGGTCGCAGCGCGGCGACGCGAACAAGGGCCGGTGGCTGGCGTTCGGCGCGTTCGACACCTACCTGTGGCGCAGCCTCGGCCAGCCGAAGACGCGCGACGGCATCGAGGTCCACGAGCGGTTCTGGCGGCAGTGCGTGCTGTGGCTGGCGCACCAGGACGAAGAGGAGAGTCAGGTGTACGCGCGGCCCCAGTACCGCCAACTGAAGGTGACCGGCGAGCAGACGGTGCGCGTCGGGATGAAGCTGCCCACCGGCGCCGACGACCCGGCCGCGCCGCTGACCGTCCGCATCCTGCCGCTGCCGCCGGGCGTGGCGGAGCCGAAGCCGGAGGACGAGAAGAAGGCGACACCGCTGCCGGTGCTGTCCGACAAGGACGGCCGCAAGGTGCTGTTCCGCGCGCCGGCGCCGGGCGAGTACTTCGTGGTCGTGACCACCCCGGCTAAGAAGCCCGACGGCTCGCCCGAACTGAACCCCGACGGCAGCCAGAAGGTGCTCCGCGGCACGGCCAAGTTCATCGCGGTGCCGGACGTGTCCGACGAGATGCTGCGGGTGGGCGCGGACCCGGACTTCATGGCGCGGCTCGCGGTGCCGACCGGCGGCAAGGCGCTGCGCCTGGAAGACCTACCGGGGTTCCTGAAGGAACTCAAGGCGGAGGCGCCGCCGGACGCCGGCAAGAAGCCGCGGTACTACCCGGACTGGCACCGCAACCGGTCGAAGGGGTTCCTGCCGCTGTGGCTGGTGGTCTTCGCGCTGCTGCTAGGTGCCGAGTGGGGCCTGCGCCGGCTCTGGGGCATGGTGTAGGGTGGGCACTGCCCACCACGCGGCGCGAAAGGTGGGCAGTGCCCACCCTACGAAAGCCGTCACTCCTTCTTTGCCTTCTCCTTCGGCTTCTCGACGGTGAAGGCGTCGAAGGTGGCGTCGAGGGTCTGGTACGTGGAGTGCGCGAGGAACACGCCGACCGTCACCTCGTCGGGGAAGTCCATCTCCTTCCGCGGCGTGTACGGGGCCGACCACTCCTTGCCGTCGAAGCTGTACGACACCGTGACGACCTTGTCTTTGCGGGCCACGCGCAGGTGGGTCGATTTGCCGTCCTCGGCGGCCTTCAACGTACTGCCCGAGCCGCCGCCGGGGAACCACGTATCGACGAACACGCACCGGTTCGCCTCGTCCTGCGCCACGCCGTTGACCTTCGGGTAGTGCTGGTACAGGTGGAACTCGACGGCGTACCCGCCGCCGGAGACGAACAGCCCGGCGCGGGTGTTCGGGTACGCGTCCGCGTGCTTGGCGTCCTTGTTGGGGAGCGCCGCGTCGGTCACCGTCACCGCGGCCTCGAAGTCGCCGGTGACGGTGCGGGTGGCGCGGGGCATCGTGGTCTTCCCCCCGTAGATGACGCTGATCAGCCCCATGTCCGGCGGCACCGTGGTGCGGATCGTGAGTCGCTTGCCCTTGAGTTCGAACTCGCCCTGCCCCTCGGTCTTCCCCCAGTGCCGGGCGAGTAACTCCTTCTCGGACGGCGGGGGCACCGGGGCCGCGACGACGCCAGCGACCGAGACGAGCGCGAGCAGAACCGCGGAGCGGAGCATGGCGGGCCTTTGAGGTAGATCAGTAGGCGAACGTGGCGGAACCGGTGGAGCCGT
>JAYUFU010000488.1:0-10252 GCA_043738505.1 Fimbriiglobus sp.
GCTCCGCCCGCAGTTCTCGCAGCCGTCCCGCCAAGGTCTCGTCCGCCACCGCCAGCGCCGCGATCTTCCGCACCGCGTGCAACACCGTCGAGTGGTCCCGCCCACCGAAGTGCCGACCGATGTCGGCCAGCGGTAGCCGAGTGAGGTCGCGGGCCAGGGTCATCGCCACCTGTCGCGGCAGCAACACCGCCCGCAACCGCGACGGGCCGAGCACTTCCTTCGGCTTCACCTGGAACGCCACCGCCACCCGCGACACGATCCGTTGCAGCCGCGACTTCGACCCGCCGACGGTCGGCTCGATCAGCCACTCTTGCACCTGGGCGGTCGTCAGCGGGGTCGGGTAGCCCTTCATCACCGGCTTCAGTTTCTCGACGAAGCCGATCAGCGGGCGGACGCCGTCGGCGGCGCGGGCCATCCAGTCGATCGCCTCCGGCATCAGTCGGACGTTTCGCGCGGCCGCGAAGTTCTCGATGAGAATGCGTCGGCTGGCGACTCCCGGCACATCCAGGCGAACCACCAATCCGGCGGCAAGGCGGTTCGTGAATCGACGGGGGAAAGCGGACAGCCCGGCCGGGCCGGACAGCGCCGTGAGGACGGTCGGCCGGCGGTGGGCCAGGCGGTCGTCGAGAAGCTGGCTGAGGGCAGGCACGTCGCGCGCTGGCAAGTGTTGCAGGTCTTCCACGATCAAGAGATCACAGTCCGCGATCTCGGCCATCTCCGCGTCGGGCGTGGTCCGCGACTTGCGGGGGAGTTCCGCGGCGATCAACTGGCGGACGGTGTGGCCGGCGGGGTTGTCCAGATAGGCCGAGACGAGGGTCGTGACAACAGCCGACTTGCCCACCCCCGGCGGGCCGTGCAACAGGAGTGGGGACGCGGCCGAGAGGCGACCGTTGGCGAGCCGTTGCGCGGCGCGGACGGCCGAGCGGTTCTCCGGCAACACGATCACCCGTCCCCACATCGTGGGGGGCGCGATGATCGACGTTGCGCGGCGGCTGACCATGTTGAAATGATACGAAACCGCGCGGCGGAAAATCGGGGAGAACCGGGCGCAGCAGGCAGTATTTCTTCCGATTTGTCAAGATGTAACCTTGCCGCGCGTCGTAGCGCCGCTTGACAACCCCGCGCCGAATCTGATAGACCACGATCCGCTTTCAGTACCCTCGAATGTCCGGCTCGTTCCCTAACCTCTACCGCCCGGAGGACGCTCGCTATGACCACCCCCACGACCCCCGACGCCCACCCGCTGCGGCGGATGATGGCGGGCCTGACCGAACACGCCTTCCTCACCGAGATCGGCGTGGCCGACCCGCCGCTCATCGACTACGTCACGGACCTGCTGGCCCGGTTCCTCCACGTCGATGCGGTCTACCGCCTGCGCGACTCCGCCGGCCGGCCGATGACGGAACTCGTCCAGATGGCGGTCGAGGCGGACAAGCTGCCGCCGGACGGCCGCACCGCCCGCGAGTACCACCGGCACATCGGCGACTTCGCGCTCTTCTGGTCCGGCGTCTTCCCGGAGGCGGTGAACCGGTCGCAGGCGCTGCCCTGCCGGGACCACCTCGTCAGCTTCGCCAAGCTCGGCAAGCGGTCGTACCGCCTCGCCGGCGAGTGCGCGTGCGGCCGGTGCGAACCGGAGTCGGCGGTGTTGCGCCGGCTGGGGGCCGAGTTCGAGCTGTGCGCCCTCGGCCTGCACAAGGTCCGCGAAGAGTGGGACGAGATGGCGAAACACCCGCCGGGCAACGGCCGACTGTTGCGGTGAGTTCGTTTTTGTTAGCCCGCCGCGCCAGCAATGGGCGAACCACTGATGGGGCTAGTGTGTGACCGGCGCGGCGACACCACACGCCCCTTGCCGGCGCGGCGGGCTAACAAACCCGGTCATCGGATCACCGGCTCGTCCGCACACCCATCCCGAAACGAGTCCGGGTCGAGCCACCACGGGAGCGGGACGCGGTACTCGGCGCTCAGCATCTCGCGGAGCGCTTGCAGCCGCTTCGACTGGCTGACGGCCGCGAGGATCGGCTTGCACGCTTCCAGCGCCGCGTCGAACTCGTCGAACGGTTCCCACAGCGCGTCGTAGGCCGCCGACACGTTCGCCACCGCCGGATCACCGCGATCCGACAACTCCTCCTCCGTCCGCCGCACGACTTCCATCACCGCCCAGACATCGGTTCGCACCTGAAGCCAGTGGAAGGCCCGGTCCTCGGCGGCGGGTTCATCCCGCCGCCGCCGCACGTCGGCCGTCCACTCCGGTAGCACCTCGCGCAGATGCTCCAGGGCGAAGACGGCGGTCGGTGGCGGCAACTGAGTGGCGAGCGCGTCCTCGCCGGACAGGAGCCGATACCCGGCGGTGACGGTCGTCTGAAACGCCGGGCTGTTCGGGTTGGCGGTCAACGGCTTTCCCCGGTGAGGTGTTTGAGGCTCGGCTTTCGCGAGAACGTCCGCACCAGTTCGGGGAAGGCGGCGCGGAGGTCGGTACAGGCCCGCCGCCAGTTCTGCGTCAGCGTGTTGTTCAGTCCGATGCCCATGTCGCGGGCCAGCGGTTCGGTGCGGGTCCGGGGCGTGTCGAGCAGCTCCACCGCCAGGGTGGGGAACGGCCGCGGCAGCGTCTTCTTCTTCAGCATCTCGTACCGGCGGACCAGCTCTTCCCAGTCCGGGAAGTGGCGGTGCAGCCCGCTCATGGCGAGGAATGCCACCAGCCGCGCTAGGTTCGTCGAGGCCAGCATCCGGGCCACGACTGCCGGGGTGAACAGGCCGTTTTCCGTGAGCGACGGCAAGTCGCCAGGGTCCGCTCCGCCGTCCGGTTTGGCCTCCACGCCGCTCAGCAGGTTCGTGTTCACGATCGCCCGCCGCAGCACGTCCAAATGTGAAATCCAAAGATTCGACAGCACTGTCCGCACCCACGGGATGAACGGGTGATCCAAGTCGAACCGCTCCAGCCGGCTCGTCCCCGTCGATTCCCGCCGGCAAAGGATGTCGGCCGGGCACGCCTCGATGAAGCCCTCGCGTTCGGAGCGGCTGCCGCCGTGGACCGTCCGGCGGGCCAACCCGCGAATCGCCACGAACAGCAACACGGCGGACACCTCGTCCTCGTTCGCCAAATACGTCCGCACCGCCGCTTTCAATTCGCCGTCGATGCCGCCGTCCGAACCGTCGTCGCGCGAAGCGCCGGGGGAGTGCTGGAACACGGTGCGGTCCTCGGTTGGGGAAACAGTGGCCACCGCAAGTGGCGACACCCAGTATTCGCACCGCACCGGGCGTTGTTGCTCGATTCTGGCGCGAATCGCGGTCGTTTCCCGAACCCGAACATCTCGTCAACCAGGACGCCGCCAACGACGCCACGGAAGGAACCAATCCACCTCCCCTCAACGACGAGAGGTGGAAGAATGGGACTTCCGCCAAAGCGCTGTGGCTGGCAACGCCGGCGACATCTCGAACCACGGGTAATACTGACGGGCGGTCCCTGGGTGACTGATGATTTCACGAAGATTGCGGCTCCGAGTCCCGTCGGGTAAACTCCTCTCATCCTTACGATCCCGCCGTCCGAGGCCGCGCGTCCCATGCTTGAGCCGCTCTCCCGCCGCGACTGGCTCACCCGCACCGGTTGCGGGTTCGGTGCCTTGGCCCTCGGCGCGCTGGCCGCCGACGCCGCGCCGAAGGCGGCTCCGCTGGCCGGCAAGCCCGGTCACCACAAGGCCCGCGCCAAGCGGGTCATCTTCCTGTTCATGCAGGGCGGAGTGAGCCACGTGGACAGCTTCGACTACAAGCCGCGGCTGACCAAGGACGACGGCAAACTGATGCCGTTCGACGACGCGCGGGCCATCGCCAACACCGGCGCGAAGGGCACCTCGCAGCGGGTGATGAAGCCGCTGTGGAAGTTCGCGCAACACGGCAAGAGCGGGAAGTGGGCGTCGGACCTGTTCCCGGAAATCGACAAGCACGTCGATGACCTGACCTTCATTCACAGCTTGCACACGGAGGGGGTGGCGCACGGCCCGGCGACGCTGTTCTTGCACTGCGGCAGCACGTCATTCGTCCGACCGAGCTTCGGGAGCTGGCTGCTCTACGGCCTCGGCACCGAGAACCAGAACCTGCCGGGGTTCGTGGCCTTGGCCCCCAGCAGCGGCAACGGCGGGCCGCGGAACTACGGCAACGCCTTCCTGCCGGCGGTCTTTCAGGGCACGGCGGTCGGCAAGGCGGGTGGCCCGACGGGGGAAGGGATTCGCTACCTGACTGGAACGCTCTCGAAGGGCGACCAGCAGGCGCGGTTCGACCTGCTCCGGGAACTGCACGGCGAGCAGTTGAAGAAGTCGCCCGGTGACGCGGAACTGGAAGCCGTCGCCGAGAGCTACGAACTCGCGTGGCGGATGCAGGCCAACGCCCCCGACGCGCTCGACCTCGGCCGCGAATCGAAAGCGACCCTCGCCGCTTACGGCATTGGCGAGAAGGCGACGGACAGCTACGGCCGCCAGTGCCTGACCGCCCGTCGGCTGTGCGAGGCCGGGGTCCGCTTCGTGCAGGTGAACTACGGCGACAACACCGCCAACCCGGCGTGGGATCAGCACTCGAACCTGCCCAAGCACGGCGACCACGCGAAGGCGGTGGACAAGCCCATCGCCGCGCTGCTGGCCGACTTGAAGCAGCGCGGGCTGCTGGACGACACCATCGTCTGGTGGGGCGGCGAGTTCGGCCGCACACCGTATGCGGAGAAGAACGGCACCGGCCGCGACCACAACCCCGGCGGGTTCACGGTGTGGGTGGCGGGCGGCGGGTTCAAACCGGGACTGAGCTACGGCGCGACCGACGAGTTCGGCGCGGCGGCGGTGGAGAACAAGGTCCACATGCACGACCTGCACGCGACGATGCTGCACCAACTCGGCCTGGACCACGAGAAGCTGACGTACCGCTACGCCGGCCGCGACTTCCGCCTCACCGACGTGCATGGGCATGTCGTGTCGGACGTGCTGGGGTAAAACTTCGCCGAAGACAACGTTCAAAAAAACGGAACGCGGATGAAGAGGATTTCAGCGCGGATGAAGAAGATCAATCCAAGATAGACTTCCTGCTGATCCTCTTCATCCCGGCTTTGATCCGTGTCATCCGCGTTCCTCTTCTTGAACGTTGCCGCTCCCACTTCACTCGTCGAACTTCAGCAGGAACTGCGGGTTGATGACCTTGAAGCTGAGCCGGCCGCCGAGGTCGGGGTCGATCTCTTCCGTCGGCGGGCGCAGCACCACCCCCTCTCGCGGCACCAACGGGTTCAGCACGCTCGCCCCGGCCGCGAACTCGACCAGTTCATCGACGCCGTGGTTCAACTCCAGCGTGCCCAGGTCCGGCACGGCGGTGAGGCCGAGTTCCGCCATCAGCGCGACGGACTCGTCCCGCGACAGCAGCCGGTGCCCGGAGATGTCGAACAGCGTGAAGACGTGCAGTTCGATTTCCTTGCGGGCGTAGCGGTTGCCCTGGATGCCGGAGCCGATGGCCTCGCCCTGGATGGCCAAGTCGAACCCGTGCCGCTCCCGAACGCCAGCCAACTTCGCGGGCAGGTCGAGCCGGAGAGCCAGTTTCACGAAGCCGTGCGTCTCGTCGGCTTCATCCAGCAGCAGGTTCCGGCTGCACACGCCGAACGCGCCGTCCCGCCAGAACGCGGTGAACGACGACCCGTCCAGCTTCTCGGTGACGTGGAACGTCCGGCCGCGATTCCGCAACAGTACGCCTTCCAGCACCTGCACTCGCGTCTCGTCGGTCTTCGGGATGAACCCCGGAAACGGCCCCTTCACCTTCCCGCTCAGGCTCGCGGGCAGCGGCGGGTCGTGCTTGATGATTCCCAGCGCGTCGGTCACGTCGCTGCCGATCTCCGTCGGCGTGCCAGGTGGCAGGATGCCGAGCGGGAAGCAGATGCCTTGCGACACCTGTCCGCGCAGCCGCACCGTCTTGATGCGGAACCCGGCGCGCTGGATTTCCTGTCCGCCCTGGACGATGGCCGGCTTGTAGCAGCTCTTGCGGAGGAACTCGAACGGCGGCAGCTCAAGCAGCAGGCTGTCGATCTCGCAGTACACGACCGGGTCGCCGGGCTGGAACTCGCCTTTCTTGCACACCACCCACCAGCCGAGGACGCGGACCCGCTCGATGGCGTCCGCGTTCGGGATCGGCTCGACGGCGTTCACCGCCTGGATGCTGGCCAGTTTTCGCATGACGTGGGCCTCGGCAAAGGGGACGTTTGTGTGTTCTGCTCGCTCCGCGAGCGGTCTCGGTTGTCCCGATCAGACCCGCTCGCGGAGCGAGCAGAACATTTGCCGGAAATGGCCGAAGCCCCGGCGGCGGGCCGGGGCTTCGGGGGTCGCAAAGTCAGGGTGGCCGGATTCGAACCGACGACCTCCTGCGCCCAAGGCAGGCGCTCTACCAAGCTGAGCTACACCCTGCGACGCCGGCCAGCATACCATCCCGGACACGGCCGGTACAGGGCGGGTTCACTTCACCAGCTCGAACGTGGCGAACAGCTCCGCGGCCGCCTTCCCGTCGGCCCCCTCCTTGCTGCCGTTCGCCATCACCTGGTACACCCGCCGGCCGACGAGGTAGACCTGCACGCGGATCACGTTCTTCCCCGCCTCGATCCGCCATTGACGGCCGGGGTGCTTGTCCGCCCCGATGGTCACGTCTTTCTCCTCGACCACCTTGCCGTCGGCCCCCTGCATCTCCTTCAGCATCCCCTTGAACACCTCCTCCGGCTTCACGCCCGTGAACTCCTTCGGGTAATCGGTGTTCGTGACGGACAGCACCAGATCGCTGCCGGAGTCGAACCGCGTGGTATAGACCGTCAGCGTGCCGGCGACAGTGGTGAGGTTCTGCTTGTCCGTCTTCGGCTTGCCCGGCAGCCCCACGGAGAACCCGTGTTCGACCGACGTGTGGACGTAATTCGGCCTCTTCTCGTCGGCGAGAGCGACGGCGGACACCAGCAGGCAGAGCGCGGCGGAACGCATGGAGGAACCCTCGGAGGCGGTGGCGGAATTGTACGCCGGCGCGGGGCGGGGAATGCAAAACACCGGCCACGGGGCCGGTGTGGGTGCGGTCGCGTATCGCCGTCGCGGTCACTTCCGCAGGGCGTCCAGGATGCGCTCGAAGTCGTCGTTGGTGTCGAAGCCGATGACGATCTGCCCCTTGTCCTTCGCCCTCACCTTAATCTCGACGCGGGTGGCCAGCCGCTGCCGCAGCTCCGTCTCCAGGCTCTCGACGTGGGCCGTCTTCTCGGCGACCGGCTTCGGCTTCGCGGCCGGCGCTTCGGGCTGATCGTGCTTCACCGCCTTCGCTGCCTGCTCCAGCGCGTGGACCGACAGCCCCTTCAGCACCGCCTCCCGCGCCAGCGACAGCATCCGGTCGCGGTCCAGCACCCCCTTCAGCACCTTCGCGTGGCCGAGGCTGAGTTGCCCCAGCCGCACCGCGTCCTGCACTTCCGGCGGCAGGTTCAACAGGGTGACGAGGTTCGACACGGTGCTGGTACCCAAGCCGAGTTTCGCCCCCAGCGCCTCGTGCGACAGCTTGTACCGCTCCAGGTAATCCTTGAAGCCGTTCGCCTTCTCGATGGGGTTCAGGTCGGTCCGCTGGATGTTCTCGACGAGGGCGGCCTCGGCCACCTGCTGGTCGCTGAACTCGACGACGTGAACCGGCACCTCGTCCAGGCCGGCCATCTGAGCCGCCCGCAACCGCCGCTCGCCGGCGATGAGCTGGAAGCCGCCGTCCACCGCCCGCACCGCCAGCGGCTGGAGGATGCCGTGCTCGCGGATGCTGCCGGCGAGCTGCTTCAGTTCGTCCTCGTCGAACCGCTTCCGCGGCTGGTACGGGTTCGGTTGGATGCTGCCGACGGGCACCAGCCCGGTGGGCGGCGAGCCGGGGGCGGCGTTGCCGGCGCTCCCCAGCAGCGCGTCCAGACCTCGGCCGAGACGGGGTTTGTTCGGTTCCACGTTGTCTACCTCCGGTGGATGAACCCGGCCGAGCCGGGAGTGTAAGTCGTCGCCGCATACCAAATCCGGCCGGAACGGGAAGGCGAACCGCACCCGCGGAATCGGCGGAACCGGTCGAGGCGCTTCCACATGGAAGCGCCGACCCAATCCCCCATCTCCGCATTCCCTTCCCCTTCCCCGCACCCGGTCGGTTCGGCTACAACTAAAACGTCCGTCACCTGCTCCGCGAAAAGGACTTCCGATGTCGGCTTCCACCCCCCTGATTCACCCGACGGCCGTGGTGTCGCCGGCCGCTCGCCTCGCGGCCGATGTCCGGGTCGGCCCGTTCGCCGTCATCGAGGAGGGTGTGACCCTGGGGGCCGGCTGCGTCGTCGGGCCGCACGTCCACCTGCTCGGCATCCTCACCGCCGGGTCCGGCAACCGCTTCCACACCGGCTGCGTGCTGGGTGACGCGCCGCAGCACCTCGCCTACGCCGGGGAGCCGACGCGGGTGGAGATCGGCAACGACAACACCTTCCGCGAACACGTCACCGTTCACCGCGCGATGCCGGCGACCGGCGCGACGATCATCGGCAACAAGAACCTGTTCATGGTCGGCAGCCACGTCGCCCACGACTGCCGGGTCGGGAACGGTTGCCTCTTCGCCAACGCGGCCGTCATCGGCGGGCACGTCGCGGTGATGAACGGGGCGTTCCTGTCCGGGAACAGTTGCGTCCACCAATTCTGCCGCGTCGGTCGGCTGGCGATGCTGAGTGGCACCAGCTCCGTGAGCCAGGATTTGCCGCCGTTCTGGATCGTGCAGGAGGTGAACATCCCGCGCGGGGTGAACGTCATCGGCATGAAGCGGGCCGGCATCCCGACCGCCGAGATTCAGGGCGTCCGCCGGGCGTACAAGACCGTCAACCGGTGCGGGCTGACCGTGGCGGACGCGCTGGCGAAGATCGAAGTCGAGGACGGCGAGCTGCCGGCCGTGGCGGAGCTGGTGGCCTTCATCCGCGAGTCCCAGCGCGGCATCGTCACCGCCGGCCGCGAGGCGGACGATGAGTGAGTGGTTTCTCCGTGGCTGGCGTCGGTGGTTCGCCATTCCGCTGTCCCTCCGGTTCGCCGTCGGGGTGTGGGTCGCGCTGCTGTTGGGCGTGTTCGGCCGGGTGGCGGTCTCGCGGCCCGACCAGCAGTCGGTGGTGCCGATCTACCTGCTCGCCGCCAAGCGGCTGAAGGCGAACGAGAACCTGTACGCCGACCCGCCGCCGGGCCTGGACATCTACCGGAACCCGCCCGCCGTCGCCGCCCTGTTCGTGCCGTTCACGTTCCTCGACCCGACGCTCGCCGCGATCCTCTGGCGGCTCCTCGGCATCTCGCTCTACCTGCTTGGTCTCCGGCAACTCGTCCGTGATGTGCTTCCACCACTGTCGCCGCTCCGTCGCGCGTGGGTCTGGCTCCTCTCCGCGGTTCTGGTCATCCCGGCGTTCAACAACGGGCAGATCAACCTGCCCATCGTTGCCACGGCACTTCTGGGCACCGCCGCCGCCGCACGCGGCGCGTGGAAGACCGCCGCCGTGTGGCTCGTGATCGCCGGCTGGTTTAAGGTGTACACTGCCGCAGTGGGTTTGTTGATGTCAGTAGCGTTCCCGAAATTGTTTTTCGCGCGCTTCTTCGTGACCGGCTGGCTAATCGTGTGCGGCACCTGGCTCGGCGTCGAGATGTGGGCGAGTGTCGGTCAAGACTGGGAGGTGCGCCGCGAACCGCTGACGGACTTCGTCGAAGCCAGCCAGGGCGAAGACCGTAGCGCCGCCCCACTCGAGCGCGCGCCGAAAGACTGGTCGATCCTGGTGCGGGTCTGGTTCGACGTGGTGGTGCCGAAGCCGGTGAGCTTGGGCGTGTCGCTGGCGGTGGCGGTCGGGATGGCGCTCCTTCTCTTTCTTCGCGGCGACCGGAGGGAGCCAGCGACAGTGGCGGCTCCCTCCGGTCGGCGCGAAGACGCGGTGTTTGCCCCGCTCGCATTGGGGCTACTCTGGCTGACGCTGTTCGGACCCGCGACGGAGATGAACACCTACTCGGTCCTCGCGCCGGTCGCAGCGGTGCTGTGCGTGGTCGGCCGGTGGCAATGGGTCGCGCGATTCGGGACGCTGATGCTAGTGGTCGCGGTCGTTCGCGGCGCGTTCCCCAACGACGAGCGCTATCCGTATCACACGCAGCAAGCACTCGGCGCGGCAGTCCTGTTCGTTGCCGCGGTTCTTGTTAGCCCGCCGCGCCAGCAAGGGGCCAGCAACTACTGAGGTGGTTCGCCCCTTGCTGGC
>JAYUFU010000489.1:0-3400 GCA_043738505.1 Fimbriiglobus sp.
ACACCGGCACCAGCGCCGGGGGGGCGTTCATCCCGGCCGTCACCGGGCTTCGCTCGAAGTTGGTCCAACTGGCCCGCGCGCCCGTCCCGACCCAGAAGACGGCCGTCAGCACGGCGGGCACCGCCACCGCCCCGCCGACCAGCGCCGCCAGCGGCCACCCGACCGGCCGGCCCAGCCACACCGGCAACCGGCCCACCGCCACCGCCCCGCCGACGAACGGCAGGTACGGGTAGTAGATCCACGACCCCTCGCTGCTGAACCCGTAGCAGACGAAGAGGACGTGCCACGCGGCGACGGTGGCGACCAGGCGGGCGGCCGGGTCGGTGCGGAGGCGGAACGCGGCCGGGATCGCCGCCAGCACCAGCGCGACCGACGACAGCAGCCAGACGCCGGCCGGGGTGCGGGAGTAGTACAGCCACAGGTCGGTCCCCTCGCGGGGCACGGCGAAGGTGCGGCCGACGCCGAAGAAGAAGCCGCAGTCGAGGTCGCGGTACTCCTTTTGCGCCTCGCCCGGCAGTTGCGTCTTGAGGACCGGTTCGACGCCGTACTCCGCCGCCATCAGGGCCAGGATGCCGCCGCCGGCCACGGCCGCCGGCACCAGCCGCCGCCACCGCCCGGACCCGTCCGCCGTCGGGGTGAGCAGGCACTGCGCCAGCAGGATGAAGCCGAACACGTAGCCGAGGGCCGGTTTCACCAGCACCCCCACGGTGGCCAGCAGCAGCGCCCGCCCCAGCCGCCCCCGCGCCTGCTCGGCCAGGGCGTGGATGAGGATCGCCGACTCCATCGCGTGGACCGGGCTGGGCAGCAGGCTGGGGATGACCACCAGCGGCAGGGTGAGCAGGATGAGCAGCCGGCCGACGGCTCCCGGCTTGACGGCCTCGGCGATCCGCCACACGCCGACCGCCGCCGCCGCCATGAAGCCGATCAGCAGGCCCGACACGACGAACGGGGAGTGGCCGACGGCGGCGTACAGCAGGCGGTGAATCGACAGCGGCAGCAGGCCGTAGGTGTAAGCGAAGTCGCGGGTCGGCACCAGCCCGTCGGCGAGCAGCCGGTCCACCGTGATCGCCCACCCCTGGTCGCCGAAGGCGTGATTCGGGAAGTACCACGTGGTCGGCACCGCCCCGCCGCAGATGACGGCGGCCAGCAGCGCGAACGCCACCCCGAACAGCACCTTCATGTCCGCGCCTCCGAAGTCCGCAAGTCCGGCCGGCGGGAGCCGACCGCGGCCTCCCGGTCACGGGTTCAAGGTAGGTAGCGGGGGCCGGGAAGGCGCGGCGAAGTTCGCGCCGGGCGGTTTTCGGGCGGACGCGACGGCGGCGTCACCGCTCCGCCGGCTCCCGCCACCGCACGGCCCCGCGCGGCGGCGTCAGGTAGGCCGGCGGCTCCGCCGCCCGGACGGCGGCGAGGAGGGTCGGCAGGTACTCCGGGGCCACGTCGAACTTCGCCAGCAGTTCCCCTTCCGTCTCCCGCGACAGGAGCAACTTCGTCACCACCCCGTCGTCCGCGACGACGGGCATCGGCAGCAGGTGCCCCGTCCGCCGCTTCACCGGCGGCCCGATGTCCCACGCCTCCCACATGCGGAAGTTCGGCTCCCGCACCTCCCCGCCCGTCTGCCGCTCGACGAACACGGCGGGTTCCGCCGATCAGCGGCGGTAGGAACGCCATGAGGACGAGAAGCGCGACTCCGCCGGCGGCGAACGCCCACGGGAACCAGACGGGCCAGCCCGTCGGCGCGGCGGGCGAACAAGACGACGGCCGTCACTTCTTCGCCGGCATCCGCACGCCGAGGTCGTCCCCGCGCGGCGTGTCGGTCATCAGTTGGCAGCCGTCGTCCTTGCCGTTCAGCCCGACCGAGTACACCTCGTACCCGGCCGCCGTCCGCTTGTAGATCAGCGGCTTCCCCCCGTTGTACAGGTCGTCGGGGATCGCCTTCGACTGGCCCGGCACGAGGTCGGCCAGCTTCTCCGGGTACTCGTCGTACTCGGCCTTGTACGCGGCCAGCGCGAAGGCGACCTCCAGCGTCCGCCGGTTCTGCTCGTGGCGGTCGCTCGCCTCTTGCACCTTGGCCACCGCCGGCAACAGCGCCCGCACCAGCGGCATCCCGAAGGCGTCGCTCGTCTCGGCCCGCTTCTCGTCGGTGTAATCCTTGAAGAGCTTCGTCAGGTCGGTGCCTTCGGTCGCCTTCGTCACCTCGGCCTCCGCGTCCGCGAAGGCCTTCGCCCGTTCCGCCCGCGTCGGCTTGCGGAGGGCCACCTCGAACTTGTCGTACCATGCGTTGCCGCGCCGCAGCACCCGGTCCCAGTCCAGCTTGGCGACGACGGCCTCGGCCTTCTCGCGCGGCACGTTCGGCATCGGGAAGTCGATGTAGGCCAGCTGCGGGTGGAATCCGTACTGGCGGATCGACTGGGCCACGTCCAGGAACGTGAACCGCTCGCTCAGGCTCAGCTTCGCCGACATGCTCGCCATCGGCGGCAGTTTCGCCAAGTCGGCGCGGCACTTGGCGAGTTGCTTCGGCGTCAACTTCGCGTGTTCGAGGAAGGCCAAGGTCGAATTCCGGCCGATGGCGTCGATGGCGATGCCCACGAGCGACTCGATGATCGACGCGCCCTTCGACAGCAGCCGGCCGAGGCGGTGGACGGCGAGCAGGTCGTCCCACGCCTCGTCGTACTTCTGAGTGCCGCACCGGAGCATCGCCCGCGCGCACAGCATCGGGGCCATCATCCGCGTCTTCTGCACCAGCGACAGCAGCGCGCCGATGAGCAGTTTCGGCTCGTCGTCGCGCCGGCGGCTGACGAACGGGTAGTAGTAGTCCGGCTGCGCCGTCGCGTCCGTCACCGCCAGCAGCGGCTTCTCGTTCGCGGCCAGCCACTCGGCGACCTTCGGCTGCTCCTTGTCCGTCCACGGCCGCTTCTGGAGTTCGCCGTAGAACTCGTAAAACGCCTCGCTCCCCTCGCCCCGCGCCTCGGCGAAGTACTTGTCCACCGGCACCAAGTACCCGCCGTCGGCGGCGGGCGCGGGTCGGCCGAGCCACTTGTAGAAGTCGGGGTGCAGTTCGGCCCCCTCCGGCTTCGGCCCGATGGCGGCGAACAGCAGGACGACGGCGTTCGTGTCCGGCGTGATCTTGCCGCGCATCCGCTCGTTCAGCGCGTGCTCGTAGTCGATGAACCCGTCCTTGTCCACCGGCCCGAGGGCGACGGTGGTGTCGGCGGCCGGCTTGACGGCGGCGCGGGGCGGGTCGCCGGCGACCGCGACCCCGACCGCCAAGGCGACCAGCGGGAGAAGGCGAAGCGCGAGCATGGCGGGGTCTCCGAAGTGGGGTTCACGGATGAGACGGTGCCGGGGACGAGGTTTTCCGCAACGGTGTTCGCTCCCGGCGGTCGCGGCGATGACAAGCCCC
>JAYUFU010000490.1:0-10247 GCA_043738505.1 Fimbriiglobus sp.
CACGTCGCGCCGTTCGCATGCTCAGGTTGACCAAACCGCGTCCCGGCCGGGAAGACCAGCCCGAACCGCTCGGCCAGCACCGCCAGCAACTGGTCCGCGTCGGCGATCTCGAACTGCTCAAGTACCTCCGCGCCGTGGCGGTGGGTGAACTCGCGGTTCAGCAGCGCGAATCGCGTCCCGTCCGGGCGGGCCAGTGCCGCCATCACGTTGTTGCGGAACCGCGACTCCGGGTGCGTACTCGTCCACCAGTTCGCCAGTTCGCGGTCGATCACCGGCATCTCTTCCGTCGTGAATTCCGTGGCGTCGCTCCACTCGCTGCCGATTTCGATCTGGTGGAAGTAGCGGAGGAACGGCGGCCGCTCCTCGCGCACGATGCGTCTCGCGCCGTGCGGCGTCGGCTGCGGAGTGTCGAACACGTCCAGGCGGAGGGGTGCGGTCGGCGTGTTGCCGCCAAGCCCCACATCCGCCATCCAAGGCACGCCGTCGATGTCCACCCGTAGGAAGAGGTGCGTGCGCGGCGGACTCGCGTCGCGTGGCTGTTTCAACCGCACCCTCGCCGACAGCGGCGTGGCCGCGAATCCGAGCGCCGTGAGCGCGCGGAGCAGGAGCGAGTTCTGCTCGAAGCAGTACCCGCCGCGCCGGTCGGTGACGAGTTTCCGCTCGACGGCGTCCTCGGCCAGCGAGATGCCCCGACCGAGCAGAATGTTGAGGTTCTCGAACGGGATCGCGCAGGCGTGCGCGAGGACGACGCCCCGAAGTGCATCGAGCGTGGGCGTGTGGGGACCGTCGTAGCCGATGCGGGAGAGGTAGGCATCGAGGTTCATGGAATACACGATACGACCCGCCAGCTACGCGATCCGACCCACCGGTCGTAAAACCCCGGCATGAAGATTCGCAACGCCCGGCTGATTCGCGCCGCCGGCTGGCTGGGGGCGCAGGTGGCGCGGGGGCTGATCCGCTCGCAGCGGTTCGAGTACCGCCACAGTGGGCCGGCCGTCCTGCCGCCACCGCCCGAACCGGGGCCGCGCTACATCTACCTTCTGTGGCACGAGTATCTGCTGCTGCCGCTGACGAAGTACGCCTGCCCGCTCGTCGGCACCCTGGTCAGCAAGCACGCCGACGGGCAAATCCTGGCCAACCTGATCCACGCGCTCGGCTGCAAGACCGTCCACGGCTCGACGAACAAGGGCGGCGTGCAGGCGGTGCGCGAGATCATCCGCGACGTGGCCGGCTGCCGACACATGGCCATCACCCCGGACGGGCCGCGCGGCCCCCGGCGGGTGGCGCAGGCCGGGGCCATTTACCTCGCGGCAAAGACCGGCATGAAAATCGCCCCGCTGGGGTTGGCCTACCAGCGGCCGTGGCGGATGAAAAGCTGGGACCGGTTCGCCGTGCCGAAGGTGTTCTTCCGCGCCAAGATGGTGTCCGGCGAACCGTTCGACATCCCGTCCCACGTCCGCTCTGACACGCTCGAAACCTACCGGGTGAAGGTGCAGGCCGAGATGGACCGGCTGACCGCCATCGCCGAGCGGTGGGCCGAGACGAATCGCTACGATGACGGAGCCGGGTGATGCTGCTTGTTAGCCCACCGCGCCAGCAAGGGGCGAGCAGTCAGGCGAATTCCCCAATTCGACCGCCCAAAGTGATTCGCCCCTTGCTGGCGCGGCGGGCTAACCCAGAGACCCTGCCGTGTCCCTGTCCGCGCGCCGGCTCCTCACCGACCCTCTACCCCGTCTGCTGCTCGCCTGGATGCTGTGCGTGGCCGTCGCGTCGCAGCGGCTCCGACACGCCGTCGCCATGTTCGACGCCGATCCCGGCACGCCGGCCGAGAAAGTCCGCGCCGACGGCAACGACGGGCACACGCGCATCGATTTCGGCGGGCAGTGGCTGATGGGGCGGATGATCGTGACCGGCCACGGCCGGGAGCTGTACCACCGCAACCGCCACTGGGATGTGGTGCGGGCCGGCTTCCCGCGCGCGGCGGAAGCGCCGGAGATTCAAGCCCTCGCGTTCCCGGAGGAGGCGCGGCCACCGTCGCTGCCGAAGGGCGACGCCCGCCACGACGCCGAGAACCTGATGAGCTGGACGATGGGCGCGGACTCACCCCGGTGGAAGGAGTTCTCTACGCTCGTCGCCCTGCCGTTCGCCGGGAATGGGCCACTCGATACCGCGATGCTCCTTGCCGTCACCCAACGACACGCCACGCCGGAACTGGTCGCGGACTTGGAAAAACCCGCCATCGGCGGGCCGCTTTACCCGCCGGTTCACGCCTTCATCTACGCCCCGCTCGGCCTGCTCGACCCGCAGCCGGCGTACTACGCGCTCCAACTCGCGTCCGTGCTGCTCACGTTCGTCTGCGGCTGGCTCGCGTCGGTCGTCACCGGCCGGCGGGTCTGGACGCCGGTCGCCGCCCTCGCCATCCTGCTGTTCCCCGGCTGCCGTTCCGGTTTGGACCTCGGACAGAACCACGTCCTCACGCTGGCCGTCGTCCTCGGCGGGTGGGCGTTGGCCTCACGAAAGCGCGACTTCGCCGGCGGTGCCGTCTGGGGACTGCTCGCGTTCAAGCCAGTTTGGGGGTTGGCGTTCGCCGTGGTGCCGCTGCTGCTCGGCCGCTGGCGGTTCCTGGCGGGTCTCGCGGTCTCCGGCTTCGGCCTCATCTTGCTGACGCTGCCCGTTGTCGGCGTGCAGGCATGGCTCGACTGGTTGGCGGTCGGCAAGGAAGCGGCAGCGGAGTACGACGTGAACGAACGGTGGATCAACCTGAGCCGGGATTTGTCCGGCGTCGTGCGGCGGCTGGCCATCGACTTCACGTTGCCCGATGCCGAACGGCGGTCGCCGCTCGCCGACGGCCTGTCGTGGGCGTTGTGGGCGACCGTGCTGCTCGGCACCGCCGTCATCCACAGGTTGCGGCGGTACGCCCCGGAAGCCGAAGGATTCCTCGTCCTCGGCGCGGTGCTGACGTGCTACCGCTTCATGTACTACGACGCGCTGCTCGCGGTCGTGCCGTTCGCCTGCCTCGCCGCCCACTGGCGGCCGGCGTCCCTCCGGTCGGCCACGACCTCCTTCGTCGCCGCGGTGTTCGTGCTACTGATGCTCGCCGAGAACTGGTGGCTGCGGCTGGATGTGGACGCCACCATTCCCCTGGGCCGTAGCTCCGTCCGCTTCGCCAGCGACTACTTCCACCCGACGGACACGCTGTTGCTGTTGGTCCTGTGGGTCGGGTTGGCGGTGAAGTTGCTCCGTCAGCCGCGCAGTTCGTCGAGCGCCGCGCCGATGTCCGGCGACCGCATGAGCGATTCGCCGACGAGGACCGCGTGAACGCCGGCGTCCCGGAGGCGGGCCATGTCGGCGCGGGTCTTGATGCCGCTCTCGCTGACGACCGTGACGCCGGCCGGAATGCGCGGCAGCAGTTCCAGCGTATGGTCGAGGCGGGTGACGAACGACCGCAGGTCGCGGTTGTTGATGCCGACCACGGTCGCGCCGGAATCCAGCACGCGGGGGAGCTGGTCGGCGTCGTGCAGTTCGACGAGGACATCGAGGCCGAGTGCGATGGCGTCGGCGTGCAGCTCCTTCAGCCGGTCGCCGGGCAGGATTTCGGCGATGAGCAGCACGGCGTCCGCGCCGGCGGCGCGGGCTTCGAGCAACTGGTAGCGGTCGAGGATGAACTCCTTCCGCAGGCACGGCACGCCCACCGCCGTCCGCACGGCCGTCAGGTATTCCAGCGTGCCCTGGAAGTACGACTCGTCGGTGAGGACGCTGATCGCGGCGGCCCCGTGGCGGTCGTAGGTGCGGCCGATGGCCACCGGGTGGAAGTCGGCGCGGAGGATGCCGGCGGACGGCGACGCCTTCTTGACCTCGGCGATGATTCGCAGTTCGCCCGGCACCCGGAGCGCGGCGGCGAACCCGCGCGGCGGGGTTTGCAGGGCGATCTGGCGATGCAGTTCGGCTTCGGGGACGGCGGCTTTCGCGGCGGCGATCTCGCCCCATTTGGTCTCGACGATGCGGGTCAGGATGTCGGCCATGCGTCGGCTCGGCTGGGTGGATGAGTCTGCGACCGTATCTTAGCGAGGAGCATTCCCAAGACCGAGGTGCGGCGTGGCGAACGAGGTGGAAACTTCCCTGGCCGGTTTCGTCGAAGCGTTCGGCCTCGTCGCCGGCGCGTCGCTAGGCGTGGCCGCCCTCGCGGTCGTCCTCGCCCGCGCGCTAAAGCTGCCGCTGATTCCGAAGTGGCGTGAGCCGGGCGCGGTCTGGCCGGGCGGCGGCGTCCTGGGGCTGTTCCTCGCGTACTACGCGGCCCTGCCTATCACGATGCAGTTGTTGGAGCAGACCGGGGCTTACAAGCGGCTTTACGGGGCCGACTTCCCGGCGATGACCGACCCGCTGCCTGGCGGAGCCTCCCCCGACAAGCCTCTCGAATTCGACGCCGTCGCGAGGCGGCGCGGGCAGCAACAACTCCGCGCGATCTGGGCCGGGTTCCTCGTGGTGCCACTTCTAGTCGGGTTCGCGGTTCTGCTGCGGGCGAAGGTGTTGAACCAGCCGCCGGCGCTGGCGGAGTACGCGAAGCCGTTCCCGTCGCGCCTCACCTTCGGCATCTGGACGGGGCTGTTCTTGGTGCCGGTGTCGTTCGGCATTCACGCGCTCACTATCTGGGCGGCGACGCAAAGCGGCATCGAACTGGACCGGCACCCGCTGACCGAGTTGACGCCCGCCGGCGACGGCTATGGCGGGGTCGTCTTCGCCCTCTCGGTCATCTTGTTCGGGCCGGTCGTCGAGGAACTTCTATTTCGCGGGCTTGTCGTGAATTGGGCCGGAGGGGACTGGCACCGGCCGTGGGTGGTGATGCTCTTCGCGGGCCTGCTCGCGACGTACACCGCGGAGGCCAAGTTCGCCCCGACTCTGTTCGTCGGGTTTCTCGGCGTCGGGCTGTACGTCATCCAGCGATTCGCGTTCCTGGTCTGGCCGAGGTTCCCGACCCGCACGGTCGCCGCCGTCTGGTCGTCGGCCGCGCTGTTCGCCGCCGCGCACTCGGCCGTCTGGCCGACGCCGATCCCGCTGTTCGTCCTCGCCCTCGGCCTCGGCTACCTGACCGCCCGCACCCGCGACATCACCGCCGCCATCGTCGTCCACGGCATGTTCAACGCCGTGTCCTTCGTCTACCTGCTACGCGGCGGCGCGGGCTGACGTATCCGGGACTTGCAACGGCAGCCCCAGCACCTGACGGTAGACGGCCATCGTCTCGCGGGCCGCGCGGGGCCAGGTGAATTCCGCCGCCCGCGCGACCCCGCCCCGGCAAAGTCCGGCGACGAACTCGTCGTCGGTCGCGGCGACCCGCATCGCCTCGCGCCAGCCTTCCAGGTCATCCGGCGTGACCAGCTTCCCGCATCGGCCAACGACTTCCCGCACGGCGTCGGCCGTGGACGCGATCACCGCCCCGCCGCACGCCATCATCTCGACCGGCGGCAGTCCGAAGCCTTCGTAGTGAGACGGGTACAGCAACACCCGCGCGGCCGAGTACAGCGCGGGAAGCAGTTCGGAGGGAACGTACCCCAGGTGCCGGACGCCGGCGGGAATGCCGATTTCGTCGAACAGCTTGCGGTCGTCCTCGGAACGCCAGCCCCACGGCCCGGCGAGGACGAGCGGACACGCCGCTCGGACCTGCGGCGGCAGATCGGCGAACGCGCGGATGACCGTGCCGAGGTTCTTCCGCGGCTCGATGGTGCCGACGCAGAGGAAGAACTTTTCGGGCACCCCGAGTTCCCGCCGCACGCGGGCGACCACCTCCGGCGACTGCGGGACGAACTGCGGGCCGACGCCGTTGTGGACCGCCGTCACCCGCTCCGGCGGGAAGCCGAGTTCGTGGATTAGCTCGCGCCGCACCGCCTCCGAAACGACGATGACGTGCCGAGCGAAGCCGAGGCCGCGGAGGAAATGGCGGTGGTGGTACGCCACGCGGTCGGCCGGGTGCCAGTGCGGAAACTTGAGGACCGACAGGTCGTGGACGGTCACGACCATCGGCAGGTGCGCGCGGAAGGGGACGAAGTTCGGTTCGTGGTAAAGGTCGAAGCGGAACGCCCGCGTGTACCCGCCGAAGTGCAGGCCGCACGCCGCCTTCGCCAGAGTTTTCCCAGCCGACTTCACGCCACTCAGCAGGCGTCGCCGAAGCCCGCCGTGTCCGCCGGCCGTCCCCGCTCCGCCCCGGTTCGCGGACGCCACCCACCGGCTGACGGTCTCGCCGGGGTAGAGCGTGAACGCATCGTCCGGGTAGCCGGCCACGAGCGCGGCGGTCAAGTCCGCGACGTGGTGGCCGACGCCGGTCTTCGGCTTCAGCGCGGCCAGCCCGTTCAGCACCACCCTCATCCGCGCCTCCGGTTGGTTGTAGCATCGCTCCATCGCTCCATCAATACGCCGGGTGCCCGCCGGAAGTACGACCCGACCGCCCGCACCACCACGAGCGCCACCGGCCACGGCAACTTGCCGGTCGCCGCGCGAGCCACGGCCCGTCCGGCACGGGCGACGAGGCCGAGCGCGACCCACAGTGCGAGGAACGCATCGGCGTGCTTCAGGACCGTCAGCGCGCGATTCCGCTCGACGTGGAACGCGAACACCGGCGAGCGGTCGCCGGCCGACGCGCCGACGGCGTGCAACACCACCGCCCGCGGCGCGAGGACGATCTTCACCCCGCGCTTCCGTGCCCGCCAGCCGGCGTCCAGGTCTTCGCAGTACAGGAAATAGCTGGGGTCGAACAGCGGTTCGCCGTCGGTCGGCTTCGGCACCAGTAGCGCCGCGGCACACCCGGCGAACACCTCGCCCCCGGCCTCGTACCGGCCGTCGTCGGGCTGGCCGAAGCCGCGATCCGCGCCCCGCCCGTCGCGGGTGATGAACAAGCCGGCGCTGTTCAAGCGATCCGGGGCGTCGGCGAGGAGCAGCTTCGCGGCGACCCACGCGCCGGGGTGTTCCGCCGTCGCGCGGATCATCTCCTCCAGCCAGAACGGGTCCGGGATGGTGTCCGGGTTCAGGAGTGCGAGTGACTGCCCACGGGCGAGTTGCATCGCCGCGTTGTTGCCGTCCGCGAAACCGAGGTTCTTCGCTGCGGCAACGAACCGGACCCACGGGAACTGCGTGCGGACGATTTCGGCCGAGCCGTCGGTGGAAGCGTTGTCGAGGACGAGGACTTCGAAGCGGTCGCGGGGGTACGTCTGCTCCGCGAGGGCGGACAGGCACGCCGGCAGGTGCGCGGCCCCGTTGTAGTTCACGATGAGAACGCTGAGGAACGGGGGCAAAATGGCGCGCCTCACGCGGCGGCGGCGGGTTGGGCGACCGGTTCAGCGGCCGGGGCGACGCTGCGGATGTAAGCGTCGCACACCTCGTTCGGCGACCCCTGCATCACCACCCCGCCGTGCTGGAGCCAGAGGACGTGCGTGCAGAGCTTGCGGATCGACGTGAGGTCGTGGCTGACCATCACCATCACCCGCGACTGCGACATCATCCCCTTCATCCGGTCGCCCGCCTTCTTCTGGAACGCCAGGTCGCCGACCGACATCACCTCGTCGACGAGCAGCACCTCCGGCTCGACGGCCGTGGAGATGGCGAACGCCAGCCGCATGAGCATGCCGGCCGAGTAGAACCGCACGGGGATGTTCAGGAAGTCGCCGAGTTCGGTGAACTCCGCGATCTCCGGCGTTTTCGCCTTCAGCGTCCGCGGCGTCTCGCCTTGCAGGTAGCCCCGGTAGGCGATGTTGTCCCAACCGTTCGCCTCCATCTCGAAGCCGAGGCCGATCTCGAACAGGGAGCAGATCTTGCCCTCCACCAGCCGCGTGCCGGCGGTCGGCGGGTAGACCCCAGCCAGCACCCGCAGCAGGGTCGATTTGCCGGCCCCGTTGTGCCCGATGACGCCGATCCGCTCGCCCTCGCCGGCCTTGAACGACACGCCGTTCAGCGCGTGGATGGCCACTTTCGGGTTGGCCGACTGGAGGAACAGCCCGCGGAGCAGGTACTCCTTCAGCGTCGTCTTCCGGGCCGCCCGGAGGGTGAACGTGAGGGACAGGTTGTCGAGTTCGATGCGGGGCATGGAGGAGTTCCAGGTTCCACGTTCCAGGTTCAAAGTTTGAAACCCAGATTCCGAGAGTGCCAGTCCCCAACGTTGTTACCCGAGCCGGTCTTCAACTTGGAACATGGAACGTGGAACCTGGAACTATTCCCTACATGTGGAAGATCACCTTCTTCTGTAGCCACGCGATCACCCCGAAGGCGAGGCCGACGGAGCCGACGGTCAGGGCCACCGCGTAGCCGTACACGGTGGCGTCGGGGAACGTGCCGTCCACGATCGGGTCGCGGAGGATGTCGATGAACGGCACCACCGGGTTCACCTGGGCCAGCCAGCCGAGGCCGCGGGCCTCCATCACCTTCCGCGAGTAGATGATCGGGGTGAGGAAGAACAGCGCCTGCGCGCCGAGTTCCATGATGTGCGACACGTCGTGGAAGTAGACCGTGGCGAACGCCGCGATGGTGGCCACGCCCCACCCGAAGACCGCCGCCAGCAGCACGCCGGGCAGCACCGCCCACAAGTTGTACAGCGGCGTCAGCGACCCCTGCATGACCGCCACCAGCACCACCACCACCGCCAGCGTGATGAGGAAGTGGACGAGGTTCGCCAGCATGGTCCGCAGCGGATAGATGCCGTAGGGCAGCGGCACCTGGCGGATGTACGCCTCGCTGCGGATGAGCGCGTGGCAGCCCTGGAGGACGGTGTCGCGGAGGAACCCCCAGATGGCCATCGCGGCGAGCGTCTCCTGGGCGTACTTCTGCCACGCCCCCGGCTCGCTCGACGGGTTCATCAGGGTGCTGAACACGACGCAGAACACCGCCGTCATCGCCAGCGGGTGCAGCAGCGACCAGCCGATGCCCAGCACCGACCGGCGGTACCGCGTCATCAGGTCCATCTTCACGAGGGACGTCCAGAAGTAGCGGTACGCCCAGACGGCCTTCATGTGCGCGAGCATGTCACCTACCGGAAAGCGTGGCCGAGCCGCTGGCGCGGTCAGTTGAACGGAAAACTTACCCACCCCACCCAGATCGTGCCAGCCCAACTTTTCGGCACAACCCCGGCGCTCGGCACGATCCCGCGAGTCGCGTGCCGCGGCACAATCGGCTGTCGATTGTGCCGAATATTGCGCTTGCGCATTTTGCGCCGGTGGAGTACAGTTCCCGACTGCTTGATTGTTCCGGATGCGCGGGGGTCGATCATGGTGTGGGACGACGTGTGGACCGGGGACAGTCTGTCCCGCCTCAGCGAGCTGCCGGTCGGGTCCGTGGACCTCGCGTTCGCCGACCCGCCCTTCAACATCGGGTACGAGTACGACGTGTACCAGGACAGCCGGGGCAAGGCCGACTACCTGGCGTGGACCGAGAAGTGGCTGGCGGGCGTGACGCGGGTGCTGAAGCCGACCGGCTCGTTCTTCGTCGCCATCGGCGACGAGTACGCCGCCGAGATGAAGGTGCGGATGGACGCCGCCGGCCTGCACCTGCGGAACTGGATCGTCTGGCACTACACGTTCGGCGTCAGTTGCACGAAGAAGTTCAACCGCAGTCACGCCCACATCTTCTACTACGTCGTCGATCCGAAACGTTGCACGTTCAACCCGAATGCGGTGCGGGTGCCGTCCGCCCGGCAGACGACCTACGCCGACCGCCGCGCCAACCCCGTCGGCAAGTTGCCCGACGACACCTGGTACCTGCGGCCGCAAGAGTCCGACGAACACTTCGCCGCCGATTCGGATAGCTGGCACCTGTCGCGGGTGTGCGGCACCTTCCGCGAGCGCACCGGCCACCCGTGCCAGATGCCGGAAGCCGTGCTGGAGCGGATCGTCAAAGTGGCCAGCAATCCCGGCGACGTGGTGCTGGACCCGTTCGCCGGCAGCGGCACCACCCTGGCCGTGGCCAAACGGCTCCGGCGGCAGTTCCTGGGAATCGAACTGTCCGAGGACTACGCCGAGGCCGTCCGCGACCGGCTGCGCGCCGTGACGCCGGAGTTCCCCGGCGCGACCAAGCCGGAGAAGGTGAGCGTCCCGCGCGGCCCCGGCGTCCGCCGCACCCGCGCCGCCGGCATGAAACCGCGGTGAGCCTTGGGAGAAGAAGGACTAACCACAGAGACACAGAGGCACAGAGAAGAAAAGACAAGAGGAAGTTGAGTTTCAAAGAACGCTCGTCACTCTCTTCTTCTCTTCTCTGTGCCTCTGTGTCTCTGTGGT
>JAYUFU010000491.1:0-27741 GCA_043738505.1 Fimbriiglobus sp.
GCACCGTCGCTCACGCTTCCGGCTCCGACCCGTTCCGGATCGTATCACCGCCCCTCCAGCCGGTAGTAGTATTCCACCACGAAGGCGGTGCAGCCCGCGCCGAACAGGTGCCACAGCCAGTGCGTGCCCATCGGCAGCGGGGAGACGGGATCGACCAGCCGGCAGACGAGGGCCAGGGCGAAGCAGGCCAGCCCGGCGTACACCAACCCCGCGTCGCGGAAGCCGGTTCGCGCCAGGGTGGCGAACAGCGGAATCAGGATGACCACCGCCAGCGCGGCGTAGGACAGGCTGACGGTGACGGTCGGGAACTCGGTCGGGATCGCGTTGAACAGGACCGCGTTCACCGCGACGTACCCGACCAGCACGCCGAGGGTGGCGAGCAGCACCCTCCCGGCCCCGATTCCGCGACCCAACCGCACGGCCAAATAGATCGCGCCGGCCAGCCCCAGGAGCGAGATCGGGATCACGTCGAGCAGAAAGTAGGCTTGCCGGGAACGGAACGCATGGTAAAGCGTGCCTCCGACGCCGCCGGCGAGCAACACCGGCAGGCAGGCGGTGACGAACGGGAACCGCCGGTAGCGGCCCCGCAGGCGGACGGCCCACGCCACGACGATCAGCACGAAGACCGCCGCCGTGAGGGCGTTCCACGGCTCCGCCGCCCAGCCGAGGCCGGCGTCCGGGTCGGCCGGCGTCTCGCGGTAGATCGGCCCGCCGTCGGCCAACCGGCGGCCGGTGTCGCCGAGGAAGAAGTAGTCCGGCCCGGACGGGTTCGGGGCCAGCGCGGATTCGTTCATGGACGGCTCGGTGGGCACTTGGGAAGGGCATTCTACGGCGATCGGAAAATCTTCCCCGAGTCCGCTTGACGGCCAAAACGGGGGGAACTAAGAAGCGCCTACCCCAGGCGAACCTGCGGCGTGATCGAGGCGACCGCGGCCACCCGCTCGCCCGCGCGACTGACCCGCCGGACGCGATTCCGGCACCGGATTCACCCGCGAGTTTGAGCCGACCGCCGGCGGAGGTGAGGAGCCTCGGGCGGCCGGAACAGAACGTAGTTTTCTCGAAAAGAGGGCGAGGACATGGCCAGAATGTTGTTGACCGCAATCCCGGCCGACCCGGTCGCCGACCCCCGGCGTTGGCTGGGCGACGCGGCCGCCGACGGGTTGCAGGCGGGCAAGACCAAGGAGCCGCCCCCGCCCGGCAAGGACGGCGAGGCGGAGGGCGACGAGGACGAGGACGACGACGACGACGATGACGACGACTGGGACGACGACGATCTCGACGACGACGACGACGACGACCTGGACGGCGAGTGGGACGACGACGACGACGATGACGACGACTGGGACGACGAAGAGGATGACGACGAGGTGTGACGACGGGCACGGACCAGCGTCCGTGCCTTTTTCGTTCCGCCCCGCGCGGGGGAATCGGCACAGCCGGCGAACGCCGGGCAGTCCCACCCCGTTCGCCAAGATCCCCACCCCCGCCGGTTTGCCCGACCGGCGAAGTGGGGTATAATCGACGGGAGACGGCCAAGCCGTTCACTTTACCCCACGCGGAAGCCGCCGATGCCCCCGTCGAGTCACCGCCCGACCGCCGAACCGCCGCAGGGGTCCGTCGTCGCCATGCTGGCCGAGCGGACCCAGGTGGATTTCGAACTCGCCTTCTTCGCGGCCATCCTGGAACGAGTCCACGACTACGCCGACGTTCTGCAAGCCCACTCCGGCAACCTGACCGCCAAGGGGCAGGTGAAGGAAGGGCTGACGGTCGATCAGGCCCTCGTCGAACTGCGGCCGGACGACCCGGACGTGCGGTACAACCTGGCCTGCCGCTACGCCCTGCTGAAGCAGCCGGACTTGGCCGTCGCCACCCTCCGCGCGGCCATCGAACTCGGCTACCGCGACTTCCGATACATGATCCGGGACCGCGACCTGGACGCCATCCGCAAGGATCCCCGCTTCCGCGCCCTGCTCCGCGAGTTCGCCGGCTGACCCCACAATCCCATGCCCGCCCCGTTCACCGACCCCGGTTCCGACGCCGCGCGAGCCGCCTTCGCCAAGAAACCCCGCGCGCTCGTGGACAAGGTCATGACGGTGGCCGAGGCGGTGACGCGGTTCGTGACCGACGGCGACTACTTCTGCTCCGGCGGGTTCGGGGTGAACCGCATCCCCACCGCCGTCGTCCACGAAATCCTCCGCCAGAAGAAGCAGAACCTCGGCTTCGCCGGCCACACCGCCACGCACGACTTCCAACTGATGGCGGCCGGCAACCGGACCGGCCGGGGCATGACGCTGGCGCGGGTGGATGTTTCCTACGTCGTCGGGCTGGAGGCGCGGGGGCTGTCGCCGCACGCCCGGCGGGTGATGCAGTCCGGCGAGGTGGCGTCGGTCGAGTGGTCGAACTACGCGCTCGCCCTGCGATTCGCCGCCGCCGCGATGGGCGTGCCGTTCTCCGTCACCCGCAGCATGCAGGGCACCGACACGTTCACGCACAGCCCGGCGAAGGCGATCACCTGCCCGTTCACCGGCGAGAAGCTGGTTGCCGTGCCCGCCCTGTATCCGGACGTGGCCGCCATCCACGTCCACGAGGCCGACCGCTACGGCAACTGCCGGTTCAGCGGCACGTCGGTCGCCGACATCGACCTCGCCCGCGCCGCCAAGCGGCTCATCGTCACCTGCGAGCGGTTGGTGCCGCACGACGAGATGCGGCGCGACCCGCACCGCACCCAGATTCCGTTCCTGTGCGTGGACGCCGTGTGCGAGGTGCCGTTCGGCAGCTACCCCGGCAACATGCCCGGCGAATACTTCTCGGACGAGGACCACCTGCGGCACTGGCTGACGGTGGAACAGGACGAGGCCGCGTTCCGCGACTTCCTGGACGAGTTCATCCACGGCGTGCCGGACTTCACCGGGTACGTCGAGAAGTGCGGCGGCCTGCGGCGGATGCAGCAACTCCGGCAGCGCGAGGTGCTGGTGGGGGACGCCCGTGGCTGAACCGATCATTGCCGCCCGCGCCGTCGAGAAGGTGTACGGCACCGGCACGTCCGCCGTGGCCGCGCTCGCCGGCCTGTCGTTCGACATCCCGGCCGGCCAACGGGTGGCCATCCTCGGCAAGTCCGGGTCCGGCAAATCGACGCTCATGAACCTGATCGGCGGACTCGACACGCCCACGGCCGGGGCGCTGACGGTCGCCGGCCGGAGCCTCGGTTCGTTGACCCGCCGGCAACTCGCCGATTACCGGTTGGCATCCATCGGGTTCGTGTTCCAGTCCTTCCACCTGATCGCCTCCAAGACCGCCGCCGAGAACGTCGAACTGCCGCTCGCGCTCGCCGGCCGGCCGGTGGCGGATCGCCGTCGCGCCGCCCGCGAGATGCTGGAAGCCGTCGGATTGGGGCACCGCCTGGCCCACCATCCGCCGCAACTGTCCGGCGGGGAATGCCAGCGGGTGGCCGTCGCGCGGGCGCTGGTGAACCGCCCGGCCGTGCTGCTCGCCGACGAGCCGACCGGCAACCTCGACTCGGCCAGCGCCGCCGCCGTCATGGACTTGCTGTTCGCCCGAGTCCGCGACCGGGGCATGACGCTGGTGGTGGTGACGCACGACGAGGAGCTGGCCGAGCGGTACGCCGAGCGGATCATTCGCATGGCCGACGGCCGCATCCTCGACCCGGAGTAGACCGCGATGGAACCCGCCCCCGAACCACCGCCGCCCGAATCGGCCTCGGACCAGTTCACGCTCGAAGAGTGGATCGAAGCCACGCAATCGTGCTGCGGCATCGATCGCCCCGACGACCCCGACCCCACGAGTCCTTCGTGAAACTCCACATCCTCAGCCGCAAGTGGCACCGCCACGTCGCCATCCTGGTGGCGCTGCCGTTCCTCGTCATCCTCGTCACCGGCATCCCGCTCCAGTTGCGGAAGCAGCTCCCGTGGGTGCAGCCGCCGACGGTGAAGGGCAGCGGCAAGGAGCCGACCGTGTCGTTCGACGCGATCCTGGCGGCGGTGACGGCGGTGCCGGAGGCGGAGGTGCAATCGTGGGCCGACATCGGCCGCGCCGACGTGCGGCCGAAGGACGGCGTCGTGAAGGTGCAGTGCAAGAACCGGTACGAGGTGCAGGTCGATTTCCGCACCGGGGCCGTCCTCCAGACCGAATACCGGCGGAACGACTGGCTCGTGTCCCTCCACGAGGGCGAACTGTTCGGCGAGTGGGTGAAGTACTACGTCTTCCTGCCGGCCGCCGTGCTGCTGCTCACCGTCTGGGCCACCGGCGTCCACTTGTGGTTGCTGCCGAAGTGGGTGAAGTGGCGACGGAGGAGAGGCTGACGGCGGCCGCGCCGGTGGTACAATGCGAGGAATCCGAAAGACGTCTGGGTGACACATGGCCGACAAAGACGGCATTCCGTGGGGTAGCGTGGCGAAGGGGGCCGTCGAGGGCTTCCTGAAAGGTATTTACGACTGGTTCCGCGGGCGGAAGAAGTCGGCCGATCCCTCCGCCCCGGCGTCGGAGGAGCCGAACCCGCGCGGCATCCTCATCATCGGGCCAGGAGGTGTCGGCAAGACCACGTTGGCCCGAATCCTGTCCGGCGAGTTCGACTGGCTGAGTGACGACCCGTGGCGGTACGCGGAGAGCGTTTCCACCGAACGGTACGCGCTCGAAGACGACCCGAATACGGAAATTGTCGTACCGCCGGGGCAACCGTACCGGAGAGCAGCCTCTTGGCCGGCGCTTCTGTCGGACGTGCGAGCCGGCAAGTACCGAGGCATCATCTTCGTGGCCGCGAACGGCCACCACTCGCCGACGACCCAAACGACCCGCGACCATCCGGATTACGCGGGGGACAAATCCGACTTGGTGGCGCGCCTGCTGGAAGCGAATCGGACGGAGGAATTGTCGTCGTTCGGGCGGGTGGCGGACGCGGTCGCCGGGTCGCCGGGGAAGTTGTGGCTGCTTCACCTGATCGGCAAGCAGGACTTGTGGGCGTCGAAGCAGGCGGAGGCGGATCGCCACTACTCGTCGGCGGAGTACACCGCCCTGATCGAACGGATGCGGAACGCGGTCGGGGCCGCTCGCTTCCAGTACGAAAGTCATTCCGTCTGCCTCGTCATCAGCAACTGGACAACCAAAGGCGACGAGCGGTTGAAACCGAACGAAGCCGGGTACGACCACCGCCGGCAGGTGGCCACCGTGCGACGACTGTTCGAGATCATCCTGTCGCTCACCCGTTGGGAGGACGAGTCATGACCGCGACCGATCCGCCGCCGACCACCGCCGCCGAGTTGACCGAGAAGGCGACCACCTGCGCGCGACTGATGGGCGAATACGCCGAAAAATTGACCCGGTGGGCAGACGAAGCCGGGCCGCTGTTCGCTCCGACCACGCGGCCTCGCTTCCTACCGGAGGAGGTCGCCGCGAGGGCGGAGGCGATCGCGACGCACCGTGACCGTTTCATGAGGATTCACCCCGCCTGCCAGGACCTGTCCGGCATTGGTTCTGGGTTCGTCGAGGCGCGCAACATCGAGTACCTCCTCCGCACCGAAGTGCGGTTGCGATTGGCGGAGTTCGAGAACGCGATGGAGCGGTATCGGCTGATCGTTCAAGGCGAGAAGAAGCCGACCGCGACGAAGAGCGGCCGGCGGGTCGCGGTCGCCAGCTAGCCCAACCACGGAGAAATTGATGTCCACCGCCCGCGTGCCCGTCCGATCCGAAGTCGCCGTCGCCGACACCTGGGACTTGGCGTCCCTGTTCCGCTCGGACGCCGAGTGGGAGACCGCCTTCGCCGAGTGGGAGAAGTCCGTCGCCGGGTTCGCCCCGTTCCGCGGCCGGCTGGCCGAGAGCGCCGAAGTGCTGGCCGAGTGCCTGCGGTTCGACACCGCCACCGACCGCGCGGGGGACAAGGTCGGGACGTATGCGTTCCTCAAGGAAACCGAGGACGTGTCGAACTCGGCGTACCAGGGGATGAAGGCCCGGTTCCTGGGCATCGCGGCGAAGGCCAGCGAGGCGGCCAGCTTCCTGCGGCCGGAAATCCTCGCCATCCCCGACGACAAATTGAAGGCGTTCATCGACGCGCCGGCGCTGGCCGAGTTCAAACTCGCCCTCACCCGGCTGGTGCGGTTCAAGCCGCACACCCTGAGCGAGAAGGAGGAGCGCCTCCTGGCAATGCAGATCGAATCCGCCGCCACCCCGCGCAACGTGTTCGACCAACTGACCGACGCCGACCTGAAGTTCGGCACCATCGAGTTGGAACCCGGCAAGGCCATCGAACTCAGCCACGGCAACTACGCCCTGTGCCTGGAACAGCCGAACCGGGAGGTCCGCAAGACGGCCTTCCACCAGTATTACGCGGAGTTCCAGGATCACGCGAACACGCTGGCCGCGACCCTCGCGGGCAGCGTCAAGCAGGACGTGTATCAAGCCCGCGTGCGGAACCATCCCTCGGCCCGCGCGGCGTCGCTGTTCCCCGATAACGTGCCCGTTAGTGTGTACGACAACTTGCTGTCCGCGGTGCGGGCCAACCTGCCGGCCGTCCACAAATATTACGCCGTGCGGCAGCGGGCCATGAAGTTGCCGGACATCCACATGTACGACATCTACATCCCCATCCTCAGCGACCTCCAGCGGACGACGCCGTGGAACGACGCCGTGGAACTGGTCATCGATTCGCTGAAGCCGCTCGGCGCGCAGTACACCGACACGCTGGCCGGCGGGTTGCGCGGCCGCTGGTGCGACCGCTACGAGAACAAGGGCAAGCACAGCGGGGCGTTCAGTAGCGGGTGCTACGACTCCGACCCGTACATCCTGATGAACTACCAGCAAGACGTGCTGGATCACGTGTTCACTCTGGCCCACGAAGCCGGGCACAGCATGCACACCTACTTCAGCAAGACCCAGCCGTACCAGTACGCCAACTACACCATCTTCGTGGCGGAAGTGGCCAGCACCTTCAACGAGCAACTGCTCGGCATGCACCTGATGAAGACGGCGACCAGCGACCGCGAGAAGGCGTACTACGTCAACCGCGAACTGGACGACATCCGCCGCACCATCGTCCGCCAGACGATGTTCGCCGAGTTCGAGAAGGTGACGCACGAGCTGGCCGAACGGAACGAGCCGCTGACGCTGGACGCATTCAAGGCCGAGTACCGCAAACTGCTCGACGCCTACTTCGGCCCGGCCTTCGCGCTGGACGCCGAACTCGAACTGGAGTGCCTGCGCATCCCGCACTTCTACCGCGCGTTCTACGTGTACAAGTACTCGACCGGGTTGAGCGCCGCGATTGCCCTGGCCGACCGCGTGACGAAGGGCGGGAAGGCCGAACTCGACGCGTACCTGAGGTTCCTGCACGGCGGCAGCAGCAAGGATCCGCTCGACCTTCTCCGCGACGCCGGGGTGGACATGGAGACGCCCGAACCGGTGAACGCGACGCTCAGGCGGTTCGGCGAGCTGGTGGACGAGTTGGATCGGCTGTTGCCGTGACGACGCAGGTAATCGGGGTTGTAGGTCGCGGTCGAGCCGGCCGGAGGCCGGTGAGGCCCGACAGTCCACGATGTCGGGCCTCGAAGACTCGACCGCGACCTACATAGATGCGCCTGCCGCGACATCACCCCAGCACCATCCGATACGCTTCGGGGTTGAACCCGACGACCAGAGTCTTGCCGACCTTCGCCGTCGGTGCCCGCAGGTTCCCGGTCGGGCCGAGCAGGTGCGCCAGCAGGATGGCGTCGTCCGGCCGGTCCTTCTTCAGGTCGAACTCGACGACGCTCTTGCCCTTCGCGGCGATGAGTTTGGTCATCTCCGCGAGCAGCCCCAGCGCCGCCGCCGCGTCGTACTTCGTGGTCGCCGGCACCGTCTCCGTCACCGCCGTGTCGGTCCCAAGAAACTCCTGGGCTTTCGCGCACGTCGTTCAAGACTTGCGGTGGTACAGCCAGTCGATGGTCTTCGCCATGTCGGGCAACTCCGGTCGGGGTTGGTGAGCTACAACATCACTTCTAGCCGCGACCGCGAGACCCCGACATGGCCGACCGCTTCTTCGTCGAAACCCCGCCGCCGTCCACCGGCGAAGTCGTCATCACCGGCGCGGACGCGCACCACATGACCGGCGTGCGGCGGTTCGCCGCCGGCGACCGGGTGACGCTGTTCTGCGGCGACGGCCGCGAGTACGCGGCGGAGATCGTCGGCGTCGGCAAGAAGGCGGTGACGCTGGCCGTCGTCGGCGTGGCAGAAGTGGACCGCGAGCCACCGTTCCCGTTGGTCGTGGCCTCCGCGCTGCCAAAGGGCGATCGCGCGGACTACCTCGTCGAGAAATTGGTGGAAGTCGGGGCGACGCGGTTCATCCCGCTCGCAACCGTGCGAAGCGTGGTCGTGCCGAAGGACGCGAAGACCGAGAAATTCCAGCGCGCCGTCATCGAGGCGAGCAAGCAGTGCGGGCGGAATCGGCTGATGGCGGTTGACCCGCCGACGACGTGGGCGGGGTTGCTCGCGCTGTCCGATTTGCCGCCCGCGCGGTTCGTCTCGCACACGGCCGACGCGGTGCCGGCTTCCACGATCCGGCGAGAGGAGTTGACCGCCGGGGTGGTGTTCGCGGTCGGGCCGGAGGGCGGGTTCGCGCCGGAGGAAGTGGCCGCCGCGGTCGCCGCCGGCTGGCGGGCCATCGGCTTCGGTCCGCGCGTGCTGCGGGTGGAAACGGCGGCGGTGGTGGCCGCCGCGTGGGCGACGAGTCAGTAATCTTGCTTCTTCAACTTCAGCAGCGCTTCCTTGAACTCGCCGGGGCTGGCGAACCGGCCGCTCGGCTCCTTGTCGATGGCCTTCACCAGCACCCGGTTCAGGTCGTCGGCGATGTCCGGGCGAATGTCCTTCGGCTGTTTCGCGGGCACGTTCAGGTGCCGGCGGAGGGTTTCTTCGGACGACACCGACTTCTCCCACGGCAGGGCGTTGGTGAACAGCTCGAACGCCGTCACCCCCAGGGCGAACATGTCCACCCGGTGGTCGGTGCGGCTCCGCTTGATGATCTCCGGGGCCAGGTAGTCCACCGTGCCGGTGCGGTTGCCCGGCTGGCAGAACTGCGGCGTGTACGGGATGGTCAGGCCGAAGTCGATCAGCTTCACCACCCCGTCGGTGGTCACCATGATGTTCCGCGGGCACAGGTCGCGGTGCAGGAACTTCTGCCCGTGCAGGTAGTCCAGCGCGTCGCACAGCTGGCCGAGGAACGGGATGCGGTTGCCGTCCAGTTGCCGGTGCCGGGTCTCGATCAGGTAGTTCAGCCCCAGCCCCTCCACCCACTCCATGACCAGGCACGGCGAGCCGTCGGTCGTCAGCCCGTGCTCGTAGGTGTTGACGATGTTGTCGTGCCGCAGCAGAGTGCAGACCTCCCCCTCCGGCGGCTTGATCAGCCCCATCAGCTTGAACTTCTCCTCGAACTTCAGCGTCTTCGCCTTGTCGAGGATCTTCAGGGCGACGGTGCGGCCGAGTTCGCGGTCGTAGGCCTGGAACACCTTGGACATGCTCCCCTGGCCCGTCCGCCCGCGGAGGTCGAACCGCTTGGCGATGGCGATCACCTTCCGCTTCTTGCCGGTCTGCCCCTTGCCCCTGCCGAACAGCGCGCTGAACAGGCCCACGGTGGAATCCTCGCAATGTTGAACGCAGGGCGGCGGGGTTCTGCCCTCACCCGGCAGCCTTCGGCTGCCACCCTCTCCCCGTGATCCTGCCCTGGCGGGCAGGCGGGAGAGGGTCGGGTGTGGCGGTCTTCGTAGCCCGACTCTCCGAGTCGGAAACGTGGTACCGACTCGGAGAGTCGGGCTACAGGGGGTGGCGCGGTTCCCCTCGATTCTGGCTCCCCTCTCCCCAGTTCCCGTGGAGCGCGGAACGTCCGAGGGAGAAGGGTCGGGGGTGAGGGCCGGCCCTCACTGCATCTCGCAGTAGTCGATGATCCGCGACACCTCGGTGCGGATGTCGCGGCGGTGGACGATGCGGTCCACGAACCCGTGCTTCATCAGGAACTCGCTCGTCTGGAAGCCGTCCGGCAGCTCCAGCCGGATGGTGTTCTTGATCGTCCGCGCGCCGGCGAAGCCGACCATCGCCTTCGGCTCGGCCAGGGTGATGTCGCCCTGGAACGCCCAGCTCGCGGCCACCCCGCCCATCGTCGGGTTGGTCAGCACGCACACGTACAGCCCGCCCGCCTGATGATACCGCGCCAGCGCCGCCGACACCTTCGCCATCTGCATCAAGGACAGGATGCCTTCCTGCATCCGCGCCCCGCCGCCCGACCCGGACACGAAGATGAGCGGCCGCTTCTGCTCGGCCGCCCGCTCGGCCGCCCGGCTCAGCTTCTCGCCCACCACCGCGCCCATGCTGCCGGCCATGAACGCGAAGTCGGTGACGCCCAGCACCACCCCCCGCCCGCGGATGAACCCGGCCCCGCACACGGCGGCGTCGTTCAGCCCCGTCTTCTTCTGCTGCTCGACGATGCGTTTGGAATACGGCTGGCTGTCCACGAAGCCGAGGGTGTCCACCGGCTTGAGGGCCGCGTCCCACTCCTCGAAGCTGTTCTCGTCGAGCAACTGGCGGATGCGGTCGCGGGCCGACAGGTAAAAGTGGTGGTCGCACTCCGGGCAGACGTTGAACCGCGTCTCGACTTCCTTGCGGAACACGGTCGCCCCGCAGGCCGGGCACTTCAGCCACAGCCCTTCGGGGATGCCGCGTCGGACCCGCTCCGCGCTCGACATGGACGGTACTCCTTTCACGCTCCGCTCCGGATACCCGCAATATGAGATGTTATGTGGGCGAACCCGGCCCGCAAGGGCCGTGGGTGCTGGGGTTCAAACCACCCACGCCCCTTGCGGGCCGGGTTCGCCAAGACGGTCACCGCTCGTCGATCTGCGCGAGCGACTGGAACTTCTTCCCCTCCACATACGCCAGGAACGCGCCGCCGCCGGTACTGACGTGCGTCATCTTGGTGTCGTACCCGAACTGCTCGACGGCCTCGGCCGTCTCGCCGCCGCCGACCACGGTCACGGCCCCGCTGCCGGCCATCGCCTCGGCCACGCCCTGGGTGCCCTTGCTGAACGCCGGCTTCTCGAACCAGCCGACCGGCCCGTTCCAGATGACCGTGGCCGACGCCGCGATCTTCTCGGCGAACAGGGCCAGCGTCTTCGGGCCGATGTCCACCCCCTCGAACCCGGCCTCGATGTCGCGGTCGAAGAGCTGCGTCGTGGACAGGTCGTCGGACTTCGCGGCCAGGCAGTCCACCGGCAGCGTGATCTTGGTGCCGACGTATTGCAGCAGCGGCTTCGCGGCGGCCAGCTCCTCGTCGGCGACGCGGGTGGAACCCACGTCCACGCCGAGCGCCTTGCGGAACGTGTACGCCATCTTGCCGCCGATGAGCAGGTGATCGACCTTCTTCAACAGGGCGTGAATGAACGCGATCTTGTCGGACACCTTGGCCCCGCCCATGACGGCCAGCACCGGCTCCTTCGGCGTCGTCATCAGCCCGTCGATGATGACCAGTTCCTTCTCCACCAGCAGGCCGACGGCGCGGGGCTTGCCGGCTGCCTTCAGCGCGGCGGGCACGGCCACCATGCTGGCGTCGCCGTCGTTGTGGCAGGTGCCGAAGGCGTCGTTCACATACGCATCGCCCAGCGCGGCAACGGCGGCGGCAAAGGCCGGGTCGTTCTTCTGCTCGCGGGGGTCGAAGCGGACGTTCTCCAGCATGACCACGTCGCCCGGCTTCATGGCCGCGACGGCCGCGGTCACGTCCGGCCCGACGACGGTGCTGCCGGCCTTCGTCACCGGCCGGTCCAGCAGGTCGGCCAGCCGCTCGACCACCTTGTCCATCGTCAGCAGCTTGTCCTTCGCCGGGTCGCCCGACGGCCGCCCCAGGTGGCTCATGCAAATCACCGACGCGCCGGCCGTCAGCAGCGCCTTCAGCGTCGGGATCGCCCCGCGGATGCGGCGGTCGTTCTTGATCTCCCCGCTCAGCTTGTCCAGCGGCACGTTGAAATCGACGCGGATCAGCACCCGCTTGCCGGTCAGGTCGCCGAGGTCGGATATTGTCTTCTTGGCCACGATGACTCCTTGGGGAAAAGAGGCCCGCAGAGGACGCGGACAAGACGCGGATGAAAGCAGGATCAGAACAGAGTTCTTTCTAATCCTGTACGGGAAGTATCCTTGCGGCGATGTCGTGCGGATCAATCAAAATCGAAGTCATCACCAGACCTCCTTCGCCGCCTCGGGCGGTCGTCGTAGTCGTCATCGCGGTATCGGCGGCGCGGCCTGTCCTTCTCGATGGCGGTGAACGCCCAGGCGAGCGCTACGGCGAACCCGATCAACGACCACCCGAGAAGCAGGTTCACCACGACGATGGCGGCGGTGTTCGGATGCCCCCTCATCACCGCCACGAACGTCGGGATGAAGTAGAACAGCAGCCCGACGCAGAGGATTGCCCCATAGGCAGCGAGAAACCCCGCCGCTTCAGCTTCAGCGAAAATCACGAGATTACTCCTCATAAGGATGACCGCCACAACAGTCGCGACGATCTTTTATCCGCGTCTTGTCCGCGTCCTCTGCGGGCCACTCGGAATTTAGGCCTTCTTCCCTTCCGCGATCATGAACCTGATCAGGTCCACGCAGCGGTTGCTGTAGCCCCACTCGTTGTCGTACCAGCTCACCAGCTTGAAGAACGTGTCGTTCAGGGCGAGGCCGCTGCCGGCGTCGAAGATGCTGCTGTGCGTGTCGTGGATGAAGTCGCTGCTCACCACCTCGTCCTCGGTGTACGCCAGGATGCCCTTCAGGTACGTCTCGCTGGCCCGCTTCATGGCCGCCTTGATCTCGGCGTAGCTGGTGGACTTGGTCGTCTTCACGGTCAGGTCCACGACGCTGACGGTCGGCACCGGCACGCGGAACGCCATGCCGGTCAGCTTGCTCTTGCCGGTGGTCTTGTCGATCACCTCCGGGCAGACCAGGCCGACGGCGATGGCCGCCCCCGTCCCGCTGGGGATGATGTTCGTCGCCGCCGTCCGCCCGCCCTTCCAGTCCTTCTTGCTCGGCCCGTCCACCGTCTTCTGGGTGGCGGTGTAGGCGTGGACGGTCGTCATCAGCCCTTCCTCGATGCCGAACCCCTCCTTCAGCAGGACGTGGACCAGCGGCGCGAGGCAGTTGGTGGTGCAGCTGGCGTTGCTGATGATGTCGTGCTTGGCCGGCTTGTACTTGTCGTGGTTCACGCCCATGACGACGGTGAACACGTCCTTGCTCTTGCTGGGCGCGGAGATGATGACCTTCTTCGCCCCGTTGGCCAGGTGCATGCGGGCCTTCTCGCTCTCCGTCCACAGGCCGGTGCTTTCGATGACGTACTCGACGCCCAGCTCGCCCCACGGGATGGTCGGCCCGTCCCGCCCGCCCAGCGCCAGGCACTTGATCTCGTGCCCGTTCACCACCAGCACGTCGTCCTCGGCCACCGACGGGCCGGACTTCTTGCTGCTCACGGTGCCCTGGAACTTGCCCTGCGTGCTGTCGTACTTGAGCAGGTAGGCCAGGTTGTCGGCCGGCACCAGGTCGTTGACCGCGACGACTTCGAGTTCCTGGCCCAGCAGCTTCTGCTCGCACAGCGCCCGGAACACCAGCCGGCCGATCCGCCCGAACCCGTTGATGCCTACTTTGACGGCCATTGCGATCGCTCTCCCCGTGTGCGAAACCGCCGACCGTACGGCCGGCCACGTTTCGCGGTGACGAAATTCGAGGTTAACTTACGGTCGCGGGTCCGCGATTCCAGTGCCGAACGGCACCGCTTCACCCCGGCGAGCCGCGCGCCACGTTAGCAATACGGCAAGCCGGCGTCCGTGGCGGTGCCGTCGGCCGACTCGTAGGATGACGACTCAGGCGCTTCCGCTCCGCGACCGGGCAGTCCCATGCGAGTCCGCTACTTGGTTCCGGCGCTCCTCCTCCTCGCGGCCGGCGGTGTCGCCGTGTGGCTCCTGCTCGGCGACCGCGGCCCGGACCTGCCGCCGTGGACGCCGGACCAGCAAGCCGCCGCCGACGCGAGCAACCGGTTCGCGTTCGACCTGTACGCGAAACTCCGCCCCCAGCCCGGCAACCTGTTCGTCAACCCCACTAGCATTCACGCGAATCTGACCGCCGCCGCCGACCGCGCCGCCGGCACCACCCGCGCCGAGTTGCTCGCCGCCCTGCACGCGCCGCCGACCGGAGCCGTCGGCGATCTGGCCGCGTACTATTCCGCGCCGCGCGCCGGGTTCGACTTGAAAATGGCCTCGGCCGCGTGGGGCGAGAAGGCGACCCCCTGGAAGGCGGACTTCCTGGCGCGGACGCCGCACTTCCGCACGGCCGACTTCCGCGGCAACGCCGCCGGCGAGCGGGACGCCATCAACCGCTGGGTGTCCGACGCCACCGGCGGCCGCATCCCCGACCTACTCCCGCCCGCCGCCGTCGGTCCCGACACCCGCTTCGTCGCCGCCGACGCGGTCTTCTTCCGGGCCGCGTGGAAGGTGAAATTCGCCCCGCCGAACACCCGCCCCCGCCCGTTCACCCGCGCCGACGGGACGACGGTGGAGACGCCGATGATGGCATTCGACCGGGACTACTTCTTGAGGGCGACGCGCGGCGTCGGCTACGAGGCGGTGGAGTTGCCGTACCGGGGCGACGAGTTGTCCTTCGTGGCGATCCTTCCGGAGAAGCCCGACGGCCTGCCGGAACTGGAGGCGAAATTGTCGGCGGAGACCGTGGCCGGGTGGGTGGCGCAGCTGCGGCCGACGAAGATCCAGGTGGTCCTGCCGAAGTTCCGGCACGAGTGGCGGCCCGCGCCCGACGGCGACCTGTCGCCCACCCTCCGGCGACTCGGCATCCGCGCCGCGTTCGACCCGGCGGCCGCTGACTTCAGCCCGATGACCGCCGACCCGCTGTTCCTCTCCGGCGTCCGCCACGCCGCCGTCATCGAGGTGAACGAGGAGGGCACGACCGCCGCCGCCGCGACGTCCGACGGGTCGAAGAGCGCCGCCGGACTGTTCGTCGCCGACCACCCGTTCCTCTACCTGATCCGCGACACGAAACGCGGGACCATCCTGTTCCTCGGCCGGTTCGACACGCCGTAGCCTTCCCGTGCCTCACCCCGCGAGTGCCCCATGAACGCCGGACGCCTCTTGCTCGAAGTCGCGGTCGAGACGGTCGCCGACGCCGAGACCGCCGCCCGCGCCGGCGCGGACCGGCTGGAGCTGTGCGCTACCCTGGACGCCGGCGGGCTGACGCCGACGGTCGCAACCTACAAGGCCGTCCGCGCGGCCGTGTCGCTGCCCATCGTTGTCATGATCCGCCCGCGGCCGGGGGATTTCGTCTACGCGGCGGAGGAACTGGGCTGGATGCGGGACGACATCGCCCGCTTCGCCGACCTCGGCGCGGACGGGATGGTATTCGGCGTGCTGACGTGGGACGGGCGGATCGACACCGACGCGATGGCGGAACTGGTCCGCGCGGCCGGAAACCGGGAGACGGTCTTCCACCGCGCGTTCGACGCCGTGAAGGAACCCGACGAGGGCCTCGCCGAGTTGATCGCCCTCGGCGTCGCGCGGGTGCTGACGAGCGGGCCGCACCCGACGGCGGCGGAGGGGATCGCCTTCTTGAAAGCGCTGAACGAGCGGGCGGCGGGGCGGATCGCGGTACTACCCGGCGGCGGGATCAAAGCGGCCTCCGCGAAGGCGATCCTCGACGGCACCGGCTGCACCCAACTGCACGGCCGGTTCGCGGCCAACGGCCGGACGGACGAAGCCACTGTCGCGGCGGTGCGGGCGGTGCTGGACGAGCGTCAGCGGCCGACGGCGGCGACGACTTCGTCGTGACGGTGGCGGACGATGGCCCCTTCCACCAGGAAGATCACGTCCTCGGCGATGTTGGTGGCGTGGTCGGCGATTCGCTCGACGTGGCGGACGATGGAGAACAGCGCCACCCCCGCCTCCACCCGCTCCGGCGACCGCTTCATCTCGTTGATGGCGTGCAGGATCAGTTCGTCGTTGTCGCGGTCCACGTCGTCGTCCATGCCGATCACGGCGCGGGCGGCGGCGGCGTCCTCGTTCACGAAGGCGTCCAGCGCCAGCCGCATCATGGCGGTGGCCCGCGCCGTCATCTGTTCCAGACGGTCGGGAATGGGGACGTGCGGCGGGTGGGACAGCTCGATGGCGCGCTCGGCGATGCCGACGGCCAGGTCGCCCATCCGCTCCAGGTCGGTGGTGATGAGCATCACCGTGCCGATCCGCCGCAGGTCCTTCGCCACCGGCTGGTGCAGGGCGAGGATGTTCAGGCAGTCTTCCTGGAGGAGGTTCTCCAGCTCGTCGATCTCGGTGTCCCCGCCGAGGACGGCGCGGGCGGCGTCCGGGTCGCGGGCGACCACCGCGCGGGTGGCCGAATGCACGGCGTCCTCGACGTACCCGGCCATTTTCAGGACGGAGTCGCGGAGCCGGTCGAGATCCCTCAGCATGTGCTTCGTCACGGCCACCCCTCGGACGGACCCGCCCCGGCGGACGGAATTCGGCGTATTATGTCTCGGAACCGACGGATCGCCAAACCGGAACCCGCCCGCTCCCATGCCACCCCCGGCCGACCGCCCACCGCCGACCGCCGCCGCGTTCGAGGCGACCGTGCTGCGGAGCCGGCTGATCGACGCGGATCGCCTCGTGCGATTGTCGGCGGCGGCGCGGGCCGACGCAACCCCGTCCGCCGAAGAGTTCGCCGGACACTTGGTGGCGGCGGGGGAACTCACCCGCTTTCAGGCGGAGAAGCTGCTCGGCGGCTTCTGGCAGGGGTTGGCCGTCGGCCCGTATCGCGTCCTCTGCCCGGTCGGGCGGGGCGGCATGGGAATCGTCTACCTCGCCCACCGCGTCCGCCCGAACAAGCCGCCCCGCCTCGTCGCGGTCAAACTGCTGTCGCCGAAGCGGGCCGCGGACGAACCCCGCACCCTGGCGCGGTTCGTCCGCGAGATGGACATCGGCCGCGAACTACCGCCGCACCCGCACTTGACCCGCACCCTCGAAGCCGGTTCGCACGACGGCGTGCAGGTGCTGGCGATGGAGTATGTACCGGGACCGACGGTGAAGCAGATGGCGACCGCCGACGGGCCGCTGCCGGCGAACCGGGCGGCGCGGGTGTTCGCCGACGCCGCGACCGGCCTGCTGGCCGTCCACCAGGCCGGGTACGTCCACCGCGACCTGAAGCCGTCGAACATCGTCGTCACCACCGGCGGGCGGGCGAAGGTGCTGGACTTCGGCTTCGCCCTGCGGCGGGGCGAGACGCCGACCGACGACCCGACCATCCTCGGCGGCCAGGGGTACACCCTCGGCACGATGGACTTCCTGCCGCCCGAGCAGGCGGCGAACGCCGTCGCGGTGGGGGCCGAGACCGACGTCTACTCGCTGGGTTGTAGCATATATTTCGCCGTCAGCGGGCGCAACCCATTTCCGGACGGATCGGCGCGGGAGAAGATGCGGATGCACCGGACGGTCGAACCCCTGCCGCTGACCGCCCTCGTGCCGACGCTGCACGGCGACTTCGCTCGGCTGGTGCGGTGGATGATGGCCAAGCGGCCGGAACAGCGGCCGCAGTCGATGGACGTGGTCGCCCGCGAACTCGACCGATGGGCCGACCCGGTGCCGAAGCTGCCCACGCCGGTGGCGCTGACCGACGACTGGGAGCGGCAACTGATCCGCGACGTGGAGGCCCGCTGGCTGGCCCACCGCAACGCCACCCTCGGCACCGTGACGGCGGAAGACCTCGTACTATTGGAAGAGCCGAAGCCGGCCGAATAACCACAGGAATCTGGATGTCCGCTCCGCCGCCGATGCCCCCGCTCACCCGCGACGACGGTCGCCCCGTCGCCGACCGGACGCGGACGTTCCGGCCCAACTACGTCTCCTTCGCCGGGACGTACCAGTGCAACCTCGCCTGCCCGCACTGCTGCGTCCCCATCGAGTGGACCGACTACCTGGACATCCCCACGGCGATTCGGTTTCTGGAACAGGCCCGCACGGCGGGAATCGAAATCCTCGGCTTCACCGGCGGCGAACCATTCCTCTATCCGGAGTTCCTGGTCGCCCTGACCACGCGCGGGACGGAGTTGGGGTTCCGCTACGACAAGCTGATGACGAACGGCGTCTGGCATCGTGACGTTGCCCATCTGGAAACCGTGTTGGGCCGACTGCGGGACGCCGGCTTCGCCCGGAACGGGAACGGCAAGCTCGGCCTGAGCGTGGACAAGTTCCACGGCATGGACATCCCGAAGCTGGCCGAGTTCTGTCTGACCGCGCGACGGGTGTTCGACCGCGACACGATCCTTTCGCTGAGCTACGCCAGCCGCGCGCCGGACAAAGGGTTGGAGCCGATCCAACGGTTGGCGAAGGAACTCGACGCGGTGATCGACTGGTCGCCGGTGCTGAACCGCTACTTGCTGGTGTGCGACGAGTTGACGATGACGCTGAACTGGAACCACTTGGCCACGGTCGAGCGGGCGGAATCGCTGCCCGGCGACCCGTGGGACGGGACGTGGTTCGCCGAGGATTACTGCGAGGGGCCGGGGCAGGCGCTCATCGTGAACCCGCGCGGCGAGGTGAAACCCTGCTGCGGCTTCGCCTCGGACCTGGACCAACTGACCATCGGGAACATCCACACCGATTCGGTCGAGGACGTGATCCGCAACGGCCGCGAACACCCTTACGTCGGGAAGGTGTTCCGCGACGGGCTGACGGCGATCCGCGAGGAAATCCTGGCCCGCGATCCGGACGCGCTTCCGGGTGCGACGAGCAACCACTGCTACTTCTGCTGGTACGCGCTGACGCGCGGGCTGGCGGCGGGGGTGAACGGCGGCGGCGGGAAGGTCGGAGCCTGGACCGAGCCGACAGCGAACTACACGGGCGAGTTGGTGCAGTTGGGCGTGCGGACGACCGGCCCGGAATCGACCGCCTCCGCGGGGAGGGCGATACGCTGACGACCCACAACTTCACGCCCTGCCAGAAATCCTGCGGGGGCGGCGGGTGATCGCGATGCTGCCGCTTTACCGTGAATCGCACTTCACGTTCCGCTTCGCCGACGACCGCATCATCCCACGTTTCCATCTGGAAGGCGTCGAGATCGGGCGGCGTGTCTCCGTTTTCCGACTCGACCCCGTGACCGGCGAGCGGCTGGGTCTGATCGCATCGGCGACGGCGGGAGAAGGCGGCTGGGTGGACCTGACCGCGCCTATCATGGTGAGGGCGGGTGAAGGGTTCGTCGCCGTACCGGAAGAAGGAACGTGACCGATGACGTGGATCGAATGGTACGGCAGATTGGCGAAGCCCTCGTGGACTCCTGCTCCTTCGACGATCAGCCTGATCTGGATGCTGCTCTACCCGGTGATCCTCATCAGCTTCGGGTTCGTGTTTGTGAAGGCGTTTCAACGGAAACTCCCCCGACTGGTCGCCCTCCCGTTCGCCATCAGCCTGATCGCCAACCTGTCGTTCATGCCGATCTTCGCCGGGCTGCGGAACGTGCCCCTGGCGGCAGCGGACATCGTGGTCGTGTGGGCGACAATCCTCTGGTGCGTGGTTGCCGTCTGGCCGCATTCCCGCTGGGTCGCCGCGGCCCAGGTGCCGTACCTCGTGTGGGTGACGCTCGCCACGACGCTCCAGTTGTCGATCGCGGCGATGAACGGGTGAGGCCGAGGGGGTGGGTCATGGGATAACCAAACCAGTCGTGCGGCGATCCGTTCCGGGACATGTCGCCGTGGTTCAAGCGGCCCCGGTCCCGTTCGACACCGCCCGTCGGCGGCTACCTGAAGCAACTCCCAACCGGTGGCGGAAGGGTTTCTCGGCGACTCCACTATTCCCCGTGCCGTCCGCCCTTCGCCGGTCTCTCCGTCTGGTATGACCACGCCCGCCACGCTGCTGGCCACCCTCGCCCGCCGGCCGGCGTCCGCCGACCCGGACGCCGACCTGCTCGGCCGGTTCGTCGCGCACGGTGACGCGGCGGCGTTCGAGGAACTGGTCCACCGCTACGGCCGTCTGGTGTGGCGGGTGGCTCGCACCCAGTGCCGCAGCGACGCTACCGCCGAGGACGTGTTCCAGGCCACGTTCGCCGTCCTCAGCCGCAAGGCCGGCACCGTCCGCACCCCGGCGGCGCTGGCCGGCTGGCTGCACTTGACGGCGCACCGGCTGGCGGTGCGGGCCACCCGCCGGGAACGGCCGACCGTTCCGCTCCCGCCGGACTTGGCCGAATCCGCCGACCCGCTCGACGCCCTCACCGCCCGCGAACTGCTCGCTGCCGTCGATGACGAACTGACGAAGTTGACCGACGCCGAACGCGCCGTGCTGCTGCTGTGCGGCATCGACGGCGTCTCGAACGGCGACGCGGCCACGCGCCTGGGCATTTCGTCCGGTTCGGTGAAGGGCCGGTTGGAACGCGCCCGCCAGAAGCTGCGGGATCGACTGACCGCACGCGGGCTGACGCTGCCGGCGGTGCTGGTCGGGCTGATCGGCTTCGCCCCGCCCGCGTCGGCGGTGGAAGCGGCGGTCGCCATTCCCATCGGCGGCGCGCTGTCGCCGGCCGTCGCCTCACTCATCACGGAGACGATCCCGATGAAAGCCAAAGCCGCGCTCGCCGTTGCCGTCGCCGGGCTGTTGCTGCTGACTGGAGGCGTCATGACCGACAACGGAGTGTCACCGACGGCCACCGCCGCGCCGGTGCCGCGGGACTTCAAACCGCTACCGAAGGAGGCGTGGGGCGAGGCGAAGGACGGGTTGCAAGCCGGCCTGCGGATGCCCGACGGCGCGACGCTGGAAGTCGGGCAGTCCAAGGAAATCCAGGTGGTCGTGCGGAACGTCGGCCTGTTGGAGCGGGAGGTGTGGTACACCCCGCAGCAGCCGGGGATCGGCCTTTGCGGTGACACCCAGGACGGGCGATTCCGCTTGAGTCACTTCGCCATCATCAACGGCATCCTGCCCGGCCCGGTCAACGTCGTCCTGAAGCCCGGCGGGGAACTCGTCCGCTGGCATTCCAAGGTCCGCCACGCTCCGCCGAACGACGATCTACTCGGCGGAGTGATCGAACCGCGACTCGACCTGACCACCGGCACGCACACGCTGCGCATGCACCACGTCGGCGGCGACTTGGTGGACGAGATGACGCCGCGCGACGGCCCGCTCGCGATTCACTACTACGCGACACTCCCGCTCGCCCTCGCCACCGGCGAACTGGAAGTGCGGTGCGTGCCGGCCCGCCCCGCGCCCCGCCGCAACGCCCCGGTGCCGAAGGACGCGGCGAAGGCGGTGCTGTGGTCCGAGCCGGTGCGGGTGGACTGGAAGGGCAGCGGCGCGGAGCGGATCAACGGCGTGTGGATGCCGGACGGCAAGAGTGTGATCGTGCCGACGCCGACGCTAAACGAGAAGGGAGAACAGTTGGAGGGCGGCGGAGTGGACCTCCGCGATGCGACGACGGGGAAGGTGAGGGAGACGATCTCGATCCGGGACGGCAGGCCGAAAGACCGCGTCGAAGGTGATCTGGCGATCTCGGCCGACGGGACGTTGCTATGTTACGTCACGGATGCAGAACACCGCAGAATGAAGGCTCTCTCGGCAGTGTTCGACCCCATGCGGCCGAAATACGCGACGTGCCTGAGCACCGATTATCGCCCGCTTGCAGTTTCGTGCTCGGCTCAAGGGAACTGCGTGGCGTGCCTGTCGGGGCAGAGCAACGTTGATATCTGCAAAGTCGCAAAGCCAGAATTTAACGTATTCCACATCCGAGTATTAAAAGGCGAGGTACTGAAAGCCGTGGCTTGTCACCCCACGGGAAGTTATGTGGTTGCGGCAGGAGAGTCGGGCCGCGTACTCCCAATTCGGTTTGAGACCGGCGAAGACATGGACAAACCGGGCAGCTTCGACGCCAAGTTCCACGCGGTCGCGGTGTCGCCGGACGGCAAGGTGATCGCCGCCGGCGGGGAGCCGGGCAAAGGTGGACAGTCGCTGGCCGTCATCGACGGCTGCACCGACAAGGCGCTCGGCAAGGAGTTCCGGACCGTCAAGGACGCGGTGCCGCCGAAGGAGCGGATCAACGGCCTCGCCTTCTCCGCCGACGGCAAGCACCTCGCTGCGGCCTGCTCGGACGGATTCATCCGCGTGTTCGACGTGGCCGCCGGCAAGTTGGTCGCGTCAGCGAAGGAACACAAGGAAGAGGTCTTCAGCGTGGCGTACTCGCCGGACGGCAAGAAGCTGCTGACCGTCGGCCGCGACGCCATGAAGGTGTGGGACGTGGCCCGGCTGATGGCGAAGTGAGAAGGCGGCAGGAGACAGGAGTCAGGAGTCAGGAGTCAGGAGTCAGGAGTCAGGAGGCAAGTTGGAACAGTCTTCTGCCTCTTGTTCCCTGTCTCCTGTCTCCTGCCTCCTGATTCTTCACTTCACCACGGCCGTCACGGTCGCGTAGCTGTGGGTGGTGCCGTACTTGCGGCCCTCGAATTCGCCGGCCGTCTTGTCCGCGTTCATCGCCCGCGCCGAGTACCGGCCGGGCTTGGCGAACGCCGGCGTCATCCCGTCCGGGTCCGTCTTCAGCACCTTCATCCCGTCCGCGCCCGGTTCGTGGACGGTCACGTCGGCCCCGGCCACCGGCTTGCCGTCGAACGTCACCCGGAAGGCCGTCCCGCTCGACACCTTCACCGGGGCGATGTCGAACGCGGCGGCCGGCTTGCCGTCGGTCGCGTCGCCGAGGATCAGCCGGGCGTGGTGCCGGATGCGGTAGACGTGCCCTTCGCCTCGGTTCACGACGCCGTACTCGACCGTCGCCCGCACTTCGGCGGTGTCGTCCGACACCGGTATCCGCCACCCGCCGGACATCGGTTCCACGGACAGGGTCGTCGCCTTCCCGGACGGAGAAATGACCTGGGCGGTTTTGAACTCGATCTTGCCCGTCTCGACTTTCTCGTCCTTGGCGGGGGTATCCGAGAAGACCGCCGTCACGGTCTTGCCGTCGGCCGGCGGCAGGAGGAAGACGAAGTGCGCCGCCGCCGAGTTGGCGAAAGCGGTTGCCAGTAGAACGGTTACGATGCCACGGCTCATGGTGACGCCTCCGTGCGTGGGTGAGTGGGAGTGGCAGTTTACCGCGCCCGGCGATCCGTTTCCCCCTCAACTTTGGAGACTGGGTGAAGGAAGGGGATGCGGATGGCGGTGTCGGCATATCGGACATTTTTTACCATGCGACGGAAATTTCGACACAATATCGCTTGTCCTGCTGGGACCACCGGCTATAATAACCTCCGTCCCGTCGTGTGGCGAAACCGGTGAATGGGCGACACTGGCTAAGTCTGCGACGGGACTTTTTGCGCGCCGACATTCGCGCATGTAGTCAGTACGTCAGCAGACTGAACACCTCGTAGCCTTCCAATTTCGATCGCCCTTCGAGAAAGCCGAGTTCCATTAAAAAGGCGCACGCCACCACCGTCCCGCCGGCCTGTTCCACCAGTTTGCACCCGGCCGCCATCGTCCCGCCAGTGGCCAGCACGTCGTCGATCATCAACACCCGCTGGCCGGCCGCGATGCCGTCCACATGCATGTGCAGTTCGGCCTGGCCGTATTCGAGGTCGTACTTCAGGCTGTAGGTGCGGTACGGCAGCTTGCCCGGCTTCCGCAGCGGCACCAGCGGCACCCGCAGGGCCAGGGCCAGCGGGGCGGCGAACAGGAACCCCCGCGCCTCGGCCGCCGCGATGGCGTCGATCTTGGCGTCCCCGTACCGCTCGGCCAGCCGCTCGACCGAGGCGCGGAACGCCGTCGGGTCGGCCAGCAGCGGGGTGATGTCCTTGAACAGGATGCCCGGCTTGGGGAAGTCGGGGATGTCGCGGATGAACCGGGCGAAGTCCATAGAAAGGCTCGACAAGATGGTGTTCGGCGAACGCAAATGTCCGGCGTCTTCGCCGCGACCGCAGGGAGCGAGCCACTCGGCGAAACGAGTCCAAACCAGCGTAGTTCTATCCGCCCCACCCCCGGTACGCAATCGTGGACCTGCTCATCCGCCCGGCGACGGTCGCCGACGAGGACGCGATCGTCCGATCCAACGCCACCCTCGCCTGGGAGTCCGAGGCGAAGGCGCTCGACGAACCGACCCTCCGCGCCGGCGTGCGGGCGGTGCTGGCCGACCCGCACAAGGGGTTCTACACGGTGGCCGAGGCCGGCGGCGCGGTGGTCGGGCAAATCCTCATCACGTTCGAGTACAGCGACTGGCGGCACGGCTGGTACTGGTGGATTCAGAGCGTGTACGTGGACGCCGCCGCCCGCCGACACGGGGTGTTCCGCGCCCTGTTCGAGCATCTGAAGGCGACGGCCACCGCCGACCCGACGGTCATCGGACTGCGGTTGTACATGGAGGACGACAACGACCGCGCCCGCAAGACGTACCTCGGCGTCGGGATGGAGGTGGAGCCGTATCGGCTGTTCGGGCTGTACCCTCTACCGGGGCGCGGAAAGGCGTACTGAGGGGATTGCGGCGACGGTGTGCTGGCCAGTCGGAAGGCGATTTCACACAATCTTCACAACCACTTCTCTCCGCGTGGTTAGAAATAGTCACGTCCTCCCCGTGGCGATTTCGGCGGGCCGTCGTCGCGCCGCCCGCAAGCGATGACATTCCAGACCCAACCCGCCGGCCGTCCCGCGGCCCGTCCGACGACGGGACGCGATTGTCTTATTTCCCCTTCCGTTCCGGGAGATCGTCATGGTCGAACGCCGTCGCGCCGGGTTCACGCTGATCGAGTTGCTGGTGGTGATCGCCATCATCGCCATCCTGATCGGCCTGCTGCTGCCGGCCGTCCAGAAGGTCCGCGAGGCCGCCGCCCGGATGCAGTGCGGCAACCACCTGCACCAGATGGCCCTGGCCGCCCACAACTTCGAGAGCGGCTACCAGTACTTCCCGCCGGCCTGGCAGAACCCGACGCCGGCCGCCACGTTCACCGGGGTCGTGCAGGACCCGCCGCTGAGCGAGGCCCCGCGGTTCACCAACGTGATGGTCGAGCTGCTGCCGTACATCGAACAGGACAACCTCCAGCGGGCGTGGAACTTCCAGAACATCGCCGCCAACCGCGGCCCGGACGGGTCGGTGTCCAGCCAGGTAGTGAAGATCTTCCTGTGCCCGAGCAGCATCGTGGCGCAGAACCCGAAGGGGACGGTGTCGGGCAACGTGTACGGACTGAACAGCTACGGCGGGATCGCCGGCCGGTACTCGTTCCGGGCGTTCACCGGCAGTGCCTTCACCATCAGCAACGACGGCATGTTCTACATCAACAGCCGGGTGCGGATGACGGGCATCACCGACGGCACCAGCAACACCGCCATGTTCGGCGAGCGGCAGCACAAGGATCCGGCGTTCGACGCGATGTACACCAACTTCCCGATCCTCGGCTGGAGCGGGTGGGCGTGGTGCGACCAGGGCAACTCGATCGGCGACTTCCTCGTCGGGGCCGCCCAGCCGATCAACTGGAACGTCCCGGTCGGATCGACCGGCGCGAACAGCTCGTCCAACCCGTGGGTGCAGCAGCGGCTGTCCACGATGGGCAGCGGGCACACCGGCGGGGCGAACATCGCCATGGCCGACGGCAGCGTGCGGTTCGTCCGCGACAGCATGCCGCTGGCCACCCTGCAAGCCCTCTGCACCCGCGCCGGCGGCGAAGTCGTGACCCTGGACTGATTCCCACTCTCCGGAGGCGGTTCCCATGCGACGCGGACTCTGGGTTCTGGTCGGCGGACTGGCGGTCGCGGCGACCGGCTGCGGGGGGCCCTCGGCCACCCCGGTCGAGGGGACGGTGGCCTTCGCCTCCGGCAATCGGAAGTCCGACAACCTGCTCTTGCAGTTCCACCCCACCGCCGACGGCGGGGCCAAGGTGCGGGGCGGGTCGGCCCTGTCGGACACGAGCGGCAAGTTCACGGTGACGGGCGACGACGGCGCGGCCGGCCTCCCACCCGGCACGTACATCGTCACCGTGGTGGACAACAACCTGAACGTCGAGGACGAGCCGGGCACGAAGGGGGCGAAGCGGCCACCGCCCAACCGGGTGCCGCTCAAGTACACGGCCGCCGACGAGAAGTTGAACCCGCTGAAGGTGACGGTCGAGAAGGGGAAAGCCGGGTACGACCTGAAACTGGACTGACCCATCCGAACCCCCGGCCCGCGCCGGGGGTTCGCTCGTTCGCCGCCCCGTCGCTCGCTATCATCACCTCGCCCCGTTCCCGCCTTCCGGGAGTCCGCCCGTGTCCGCCGGTCTGTTCGCCTGCCCGAGTTGCGGTGCCACCCTCCGCGTGCCGGCCGGCGCGACGGCCGTCCGCTGCCCGCAGTGCAAGACGGTCATGGATGTGGAAGCCCCGCCGCCGCCGGTCGCCCCGCCGCTGCCGTTCGGCAAGCCGCCACCGCCCGCCGCCGCCCCGAAACCGCCCGCCAAGTCGGCGAAGGCTCCACCCCCGCCGCCGGCCGGCAAGCTCCGCGCCTCCGTGGTGGACGAGGAGGCGGAGGAGGTGGAGGGGCGGGCGCGCGACGCGGCCGCGCGGAAGGCCGAGGCCCGCGAGGCGCTGCGGGGCATGGCCGACGCGGAGGCCGAGCGGGAGGTCGAGTTCGAGTACCTGCAAGACGTGTGCAAGAACGGGCGGACGGCGATGACGCTGCTGCTGTACGGGATGCGGCTGTACGCCGGGGCGATGATGCTCGTCGCCGCCGCCGTCGCCGCCCTGCTGTTCGTTCCCGAATTCGGCCAGCCCTCGCTGGTGACCGCGCTGGTCATCGCCCAGATCGGCACCCTGCTCTTCGGCGTCGGGTTCGCGTTCGCCATGCTGGGGCCGGACCAGGGGCGGTACATCGGCGTCGCCGGGGTGGTGACGGTCGCCGCCCAGATCGGCATGATCACCGTCGCGCTGGTCAAGCTGCTGGCCGGCATCCTCGCCTACCAGGAGGGGCGGATCGGCAACTACGCCGAGGCGCTGCTGGCGTTCCACGCCATCGGCCTGGCCACCTACGTGCCGATGCTGGCCGAGACGCCGGCCCGGCTCATCATGGGGTACGACTTCAGCTACTTCGGCCTGGCCCTCGGCGCGGTCGAGTTCACCCGTCTGGTGCTGGTCTGCCAGCTCGCGCAGATCTACGCCGACGCCGGCAAGGAGCCGGAGCTCGGGCACAAGTCGTTCGCCTCGGTCAGCAACTTCTTCTGGGTCATCCTGCTCGGGGCCATGTTCCGCATGGCGGCGTCGTTCGGGTTCGACTGGGCACCCCGCGGCGAGTTCATGTTCACCATCGGGCAGGTGTGCCACTGCCTGGTGCTGATCGGCATCCTGGAGGTGGGCGGGCTGGTGGCGCTGAACCAGTCGTCCGTGATGGAGACGACGCGGGATTTCGTGGACGCCAAGCGGTACATCCTGAAGGGCGAACGGCTGGTCGAGTGACGGGCGAACGGCCGCCGCCGCGATTCCGGGCTGCCGAACGACGGTCTGTCGCCGTCGCGCGAAGATGTTGGGAAAGTCGCCAGGGCCAGGGCTGCTCAGAGATTGAAAAGAGGAAGGAACCACGAAGGACACCAAGAACACGAAGGAAGCACATCGCCGGCTTTTCTCGCCTTCCCTTTGTGTTCTTGGTGCCCTTCGTGGTCAAAAATCTTCCCCAGCTTCAATCTCTGAGTCGCCCTGTCGCCAGGGCCTTTCCGTTATCCGTTATCCGTTTTCCGACGAGCCGCGACCGCGAGGGAGCGTCTTTTCCCGCCGGAAACCGACGCTC
>JAYUFU010000492.1:0-3382 GCA_043738505.1 Fimbriiglobus sp.
CGCCATCCTCGCGACGGCGGAACCGCTGGGCCGGGGCAGTCCCGACGGCTTCGCCTTGCGCCATCTCCGGCTGCGTTTCGCACTCGCGCACACGTTCGCGCGTCAGCCGCTCTTTGGCACCGTCAGCGCACCCGGCACGGGCAGCGGCTTGCACGGTGCCCGCGAGATGCTCGCGACGCGCAAAGGCGAGGATCTGAAAGCGCTCCAGGAGAAACTCAAAGGGCCACTGACGCGACTGGATGCCGTGTTCGAGGCTGCGGAGGCGGGGCAACTCGATAACCTAACCAAAGCCATGCGGGCGGCGACCGCCGAGATCAACGATGCCTTGAAGAAGTAACGATGGCATGGGTGCCGTCGCGTGCCGAACCCCCGTGGCGTGGTATCCTGGCAGACGAGTTCCTGGGGCGAGCGGCAGACCGAGAGGGTGAGCGACAGCGATCGCCGGGTGCGGCTCTCGGGTCACTTGTCGTTCTTGGCCTTCAGCTCCTTCTCCAGTGTCGCCTTCAACTCCGCCAAGTCCGCCTTGACCGCCTTCAGGCGGTCGATCTCGCGGGCGACGGCGTCCAGCTCCAACTTCGTCTGCTCGCGCTTCAACTCGACCGCGCGGAGGCGCAGTTCGATGTCCGCGACTTCGCCCGGCAGCCGCTTCAGGACGTTCAACTTCTCCTGCCGCATCCGCTCGACCTCGGCGTCCAACCGCTTCTTCATCTCCTCCCGCGCCTGCGATTCGGCGTCCTTCGCCCGCTGCTCGGCGACCGCGGCCTGCTTCCGGGCTTCTTTCAACTCCTCCTCGCGGGCCTTGCCCTCCTGGACCCGCTGGACCCGCTGTTCCTCCAGAAGCTCTTTCTGTCGCACCGCGTCGTTCGCCAGCCGCAGGGTTTCCTTCGCCATCCACTCCTTCTCGGCCGTGTTCCGCTCGGCCAGCAGTTGCACCAATTTCGCCAGGGACTCCTCGGTCGCGGACGGGCCGCCGGCCTTCGGCGGGTTGTCCGCGACCGCCGTCAGCCGCCGCTTGGCGATGTCCACCTTCACCCGGTGTTCGCCCAGTTCGGCGGTCCGCACCTCGGCCTCGGCCTTGGCCGCCTCGACCACCCCCTTCTGCGCCGCCAGGTCGCTCGCCCCGATGCCCGCCCCGGCCGACTCCAGTCGCTTCATCTGGCCCTCCGCCATCTTCACCCGCCGGTCGGCCGCGTCCGCCGCCGTCTGCTTCAATTTGGCCTGCGCCACCAGAAGGTCGTACTCGTCCTGGGCGGCGGCGACCGCCGGGTGAACCGGCGCGGCCTTCGGCGGCTCCTTCCCTTTCCCGGCCGGCTGGAGTGCCCACCCATCGCCGACCGCCGCCACCGCGACCGCCGCCGCCGCGAACAGGGCCACGCGCACCGCCGCTCGCCGGCTGCTCATTCGAGTCGTCATGTGTGTTCTCCGCAGGTCGAAACCGCTACCGTGATGGCACGGCCGCGAGGCCCGCTGTACCGTATTGGTGAAAGCTACCCGCCATTTCCCCGTGAGGTCGGCATGGCCCGCAAAAGGACGGACACTTCCCCGTCGCCGCAAAGCCCCAATTCGACACCAGCCCCCGATTCGGCACCGCCCGCGAAACCGGAGAAGTCCGCCGTCCAGCGACCGCCGGCCGAGTTGCTGTTCGCCGACGAGCTGTCCCGACTGGCCGACGCCGACGCCGGACAGCCCCGCCCGGCCGGGTGGAAACTGACGCCCCGCTCGGTGGTGTCGTTCGTCGTGGGCGACGACGCGCGGAAGATTTCGCCCAAGTTCGTCGGCCGGCGGAGCCTCGTCGAGCGGTGCGTGGTGGCGCTGGCCACCAACCGGGGCCTCATGCTCATCGGCGAGCCGGGGACCGCGAAGAGTTGGGTGAGCGAACTGCTGGCGGCGGCCGTGTCGGGCGACAGCACGCTGACCATCCAGGGCAGCGCCGGCACCACCGAGGACGCCATCAAGTACAGTTGGAACTACGCGCTGCTGCTGGCCGAGGGGCCGAGCGAGCGGAGCCTGGTGCCCGCGCCACTGTACCGGGGGATGCGCGACGGCAAGATCGTCCGCTTCGAGGAATTGACGCGCTGCCCGCTGGAAATGCAGGACGTGATGCTGAGCATCCTGAGCGACCGGGTGATGGCCGTGCCGGAGCTGCCCGGCGACAGCCGGAGCCTGTTCGGGACCGCCGGGTTCAACGTCATCGCCACCGCCAACACCCGCGACCGGGGGGTGAACGAGATGAGCGCCGCCCTCAAGCGGCGCTTCAACTTCGAGACGGTCCCGCCCATCGACAACATCCGCGACGAGATGGCGCTGGTGCAGCGGGAGACGGACAAGCTGCTGGCGCGGGCCGGTGTGCCGGTGAGTCTGCCGCCGGACCTGACCGAAGTGCTGGTGACGGCCTTCCACGAGCTGCGGAACGCCAAGGACGACGGCGGCAAGGCGCTGGAACCGCTGACGACGCCGATGAGTACGGCCGAGGCGATCAGCACCGGGTACGCGGCCGGCCTGCACGCCTGGTACTACGAGGACGGCCCGGCCCGCGCCGAACACCTGGTGCAGCACCTGGCCGGCACCGCGCTGAAGGACTCGCCGGACGACCTGAAGAAGCTGCGGCACTACTTCAGCCACGTCGTGAAGGGCAAGCCCGGCGAGGCGTGGAAAGACCTGTACGCCGCCCGCGACCACCTGCCGTGAGTGGCGATCCGGCGAACCCGGCCCGCCTGGGGTCGTGGGTGGCTGGAGCCGCGAGGAGTGTCTTCACGCCGGAGGCGTGGCGGACTGTAGCCAGGGGTGAAACCCCTGGTGCCACGTTTCCCCCGGAATTCCTCGCATCCCGGAGGGATGCCGGACGACCCGCCACCCCTCCGGGGTGGGTTCGTTTTCGCACCGGTTCCAGGGGTGTCGCTCGCTCCGCTCGCTCACCCCTGGCTACAGTCCGGCACCCCTCCGGGGTGAAGAGGCTGGGAGGCATCCGCGATCGACACGCCGCCAGGTGCTTCGGCCGTTGTCGCCCGATCCGTCCGCCGCTCGTCCCTGAGGTGCGCCATGTCCGTCGATATCCAGTGGACCGACACCGACCCGGACACGGGCGACAAGCGGTTCGTCAGCGTCGAGCGGTTCGCCGGCGTGTGGCGGTTCTACGTGCGGGCCAAGCGGCGGGAGGAGTGGGGGTCGCCGGCGGTCGTGTCCCGCGACATGTGGGAGGTCCTGCTCGACGCGCTCCAGCGCCGCTACCAGCGGCGGGAAGGGGTGACGGACGTGGACCTGGACTTCGTGCGGAAGGAGCTGGCGAAGTTGCCGCCTGACGAACGGATGGCGGAGGCCCGACACTGGGACGAATAGGGTTCGCCGCGAGCCGAGCGCGTCGGCCGACGTACTCGGCTCGCGG
>JAYUFU010000493.1:0-10150 GCA_043738505.1 Fimbriiglobus sp.
GCCGGCAAGGGGCCAACCACTTCGGCGGTTCGCCCCTTGCCGGCGCGGCGGGCTAACAAGGCGATACACCACCGGGAAGTCCGCTCTATCGTCCGGCCGGCGTATCATGGCCGGTACAGTCCGTCGAGGGGAAACCGTGTTCGCTCAGGTCGCGTGCTGGAAGTGCGGGAAGCCGTTCCAGGTGCCGCAGGCGCAGCTCGGCCAGCCGGTCGCGTGCCCGTGGTGCCGGGAGACCGGCACGCCCCTGCCCGTGGTCGGCGTCGTCCCGGAAGCGTTGCCCGACGACGCGCCGCCGCACGTTCGTGCCGTCGCCAAACGGGTGGACGCGAAATCACCCGCTTCCGGTTCCAAGCGGCCGTGGCTCGCGCCGGTGGTGGTCATCCTGCTTTCGCTGCTGGTCCTCGTCGTCGCGTACTTGGGGGCGCGGTACTACCGCGGGTCGGTGCCGGGGTTCGTGTGGCAGCGGTTCGACGCGCCGGACGGCACCTGCCGCATCGACCTGCCCGGCGGGACGGCGGAAGCGGAACTGCCCGCCAACCCGAAGTCGCCGATCACCCGCACCGGAAAGAGGTTCGCCGCCGACTCGATGTTCACTCGCCTGGGCGGGTTCGTCGGCTGGTACGACCTCGACCCGGCGCTGGTCGCGCTGACGCGCTCCGAGGACGTTTTCGGGCCGGAGCGCGACCGTCGCAAAGCGGAGACGGGTTGGACGGTGGAAGCCGAGTCCTCGGCGGCGAAGTTCGGCAGCTACGACCCGCACGCGAAATCGGAGAAGGAGAAGAACCGCTACTTCGACACGCTGGAGGTGCGGTACGTCAGCGGCTCGACGAAGTACGTCGAGCGGTACGTGTACGTCACCGCGGGGCCGAAGCCGCGGCTGTACGTCCTCGGCGTCGGCGGCGGCGGGTTCGACCCGGACGGCGACGCGGCCAAGCGGGTGCTGTCCTCGTTCTGGTTCGACGAGACCAAGTGACGGTCATTCGCCCGGCAGCTTTCCGTGTTCCACCAAATAGCGGAAGTCCGACGGGCAGGTGTCCCACGCGGCCTGATACGTCCGCTCCAGTGGCACCTCGACGAACGAATCGGGATCGATCCACGCCGGCATGTCGGTCAGGGCCGCGCCGACGCGGAACGGCTCCAGGTACGCGACGGGCACCGCCCCGACGCCGTCGTCCCCGGCGCGGTACGCGGCCAGCAGCAGCGGTTCGTCGGCGGGCATCTCGAACGGCACCTCGTCGAACTCGTCCCAAATGAGTTTGTGTAGCGTGTGCGGGTCGCGGGGGCCGGGCGGGAACGGATCGACGAGCAGCACGTTCACCCCGGCTCGCAGGAACTCGTGCGTCTTCTCCACGAACGACCGGATCGCCGATTTGCTCGCCTTGTTCCCCGGCGAGACGATCTCGATGATGCAGACGACTTCGCCCAGCCGGTGGCGGATGGCGACGCGATTGGCCCGCTTCGACAGGACTTTCCCCTGCTCGGCTTCGACCGTCAGCCGCGTGCGCGGCAGCGTGGCCGTCTCGCCTCCGTCCGACCGAGGCCGGCGGAAACCGCCTCGCCGTTCGACGGCTAACACGTCGGGAACCAGCCCACCGGCGTGCTGCTCGATGAGAGCGGACAGGCCCGTCGGAAGCAGCCCGGCGTTGAGCGCGGTTGCGATCCCCACCGACCACTGCTGGTGGAAGTGGTGGTAGATGGTCGGCTCGACGTCGGTCCAGTCGTGCATCGGCATGGCAGTTCCTCCGGACATCATTCTACCGCCACACGCCAGCGGATCGACACGGCGGCTCGTCTCCGGCCGTGCGACCTGTCCCCGTCGTGCGCGACGAAGGCCGACATTGATGAGGGCAACCACGAGTCGGTTGCCCTCATCCCCGCACTCAGCGGTTGAACAGGAACGACGGCGTGTTGATGAGCGCCCAGGCCAGGTCCTGGGCACCCATGACGCGGGCGTCGGCCGGCGGGGCGTGGGGGACTTCCCGCAGCAGCCGCTGGTACTCGCCGTCCTGGTTGACGAACAGTTCGCGGACCTTGGCCGTCATCTGCGGCGTCCGCTCGGCGTCCGGCGTCTCCAGGATGTCGGCCACGTCCAGCGGCAGCGGCGCGGTCAGCTTGGCGTTCCGCTCGGTCGTGTACGACAGTCGGAACTTGCCCAGGTTGAACTGCGGGCCGTACTCGTGGTGCAGGTCGATCTCCAGCACCATCCCGTCCGCGGCGCTGATCGGCTGTTCGAGTTGGAACACCGCCGTCTGCGGCTTGCCGACCTCGGGCGAGATGGCCCAGCCGGTGTCCGGCTTGCCGTCGATGGCGTTCGCCACCGGGTACATGGTCTGGCCGAACGTCGCCTGCGGTTTCACCAGTTTCACGGCCGTGGCCGTACCGCCGGCCGCCGGCCGGACGCTCACCTTGAACTCGTTCAGCACGAAGTTGCCGTCCACCGCGCGGCCCGGCCCCTTCTTCGGCAGGGTCGCGTCGGTCAAGGCTTCCAGACGGATCGCCGTCACCTTGCCGTCGAACCGCAACCGGCTGGTCAGTTTGTAGTCGTTCACCTTGTCCGCCTTGCCGGAGGCGAGGATCGCGCCGTCGTCGAGTAGCGTCAGCAGCGACCCGGCACTCGACGTGGCGGCGGACGGGGCGAGCGTCGTCCACCGCGTCGGCTTCTGGGCGGCCAGTACCGCCTCGTACCCTTTCAGCTTGCCGGCGACCGTGCCGGCGTAGGCGTCGAACGCGGCCTTCCGCTTGCCGAACTCGCCGGTCAACACTTGGTGGTCCGTCGCCGCGCCGCGGACGGCGGCGATGCCGCCGGTCACTTCCGTCGCCGTCGGCCGGCGGTTCAGCACGCTCAGGTAAATCTCCTCGACGACCTTCGCGTCGTCCTTCTCGACCTCCACCAGTTTGGAGATGCGGTTGGCCGGGTCGCGGATGGCGTCGCCGACGATGGGGCCGTTCACCATCGCCAGCACCGGCCCGAGCATCATCGTGTTCGACCGCTCGCACTCGCAGGCGGACTCCCGCACCGGCTTGCCGAACAGTTCCAGGAACCCGCCGGGCAGGTCTACGGTGCCGTCCACCAGCTGCGAGGCGCGCGACCCCGGCGGCAGACCGGGCAGCCGGCTGACCGCGCCCGTCACCTTGTGGATGGAGTCGAACAGCACCTCGGCCGACAGGCGGCGGGGCTGCGCCCGGCTGTAGTTGATCTCGTCGTCCTTGTTCCACTTGTTGGCGGCGAAGCTGAGCTGGTACGTCCGCGACTTGCAGATGGTCCGCATCAGCTTGCGGGTGTTGAACCCGCTGTCGATGAACTCCTGCGTCAGCTTGTCCAGCAGCTCCGGGTTGGTGGCCGGGTTGCCGGCGCGGATGTCGTCCACCGGCTCGATGATGCCGACGCCGGTCAGGTAGCTCCAGACACGGTTGACGTAGCTCTTGGCGAAGTACGGGTTCTCGGCGGCGGTCGCCCACTTGGCCAGCCGGGTGCGGCGGGGGAGCGTGTCGGCCGGGCTGCCGCCGGCGTGCGGGAACGGGAACTTGGGCGGGGTGACGGCCCCCGTCCGCTCGTGCTTCACCTCGCCGCCGACGGCGTCCTTGATGACCTCGACGAGCGGCTTGGGCGACTCCACGTTGGTGCCCCCGATCTTCTGGCCCTTGTAGTTCGGGTCCTCCGTGCGCGTCACCTGGGAGAAGAACGCGGCCGTCTCGTAATACTGATCTTGCGTCCATTTCTCGAACGGGTGGTCGTGGCACTTGTTGCAGTTGAACCGCACCGCCAGGAACAGTTGCGTGGTGTTCTCCATCACCTCGTCGGCCTGCCGCAGCACCTTGAAGTACGCGGCCGGCGGGTTGTCCACGTTCGACCCGCTGGCGGTCAGCACTTGGTACGCGAAGCGGTCGTACGGCTGGTTGTCGGCGAGGGCGTCGCGGATCCACTGCCGCAGGACCGTCGCCCCCTTGTCGCCGAGGAACTTGCGGTTCACCTGGAGCAGGTCGGCCCACTTGTTCGTCCAGTGATCGACGTAGGGGTCGCTGCCGACCAGCCGGTCCACCACGGCGTCCCGCTTCTCCCGGCTCGGCCGGCCGTCGGCGAGGAACGCCCGCACGTCGTCCGACGACGGCGGCATCCCCGTCAGGTCGATGGACACGCGGCGGAGGAATTCCTCGTCGGTGCAGAGGTCGCTGGCCTGAATCTTCATCTTCTTCAGCTTGGCGTCCACCAGGTCATCGACGTAGTTCTGCACCGGCTGCGGCTTCCACTCGTACCCGCTGCGGTCGCCCATCACCACCACGCCGGCGGCGGCGTAGGCCCCCTCGTACCGTGCCAGCAGGGTCGATTCGCCGCGGCGGGCGCTCGTGAGCAGGCCGGCCTTGTCCACGGTCGCCACGTCGGTGTTGCTGCTGTCGATGAACGCCTCGGCCGACACGTCCCGCTTGCGGCCGTCGGCGTAGGTGGCGACGACGGTGAACTGCTGCGTGCGGTTCGCGGCGGCCAGCGTCACCACCGCCGGGATCACCTCGACCGACTTCACCTTCGGCGCGGTCAGGTCGAGCTTCACCCCCTCGGCGATCCAGCGGCGGACGAGCTCGAAGTTCGGGTCGCCCGGCTGCCAGACGACGCCGCCGGTGTGGGCGATCGCGCCGGACGGCTTGAGCAGCATCAGACTCCGCTCCGGGGCGGCGCGGTTGAACCGCCGGCCTTCCAGGTCGTCGGTCAGCGCCCGGTGGTCGTGGATCGGGTCGTACCCGCGGAGGGACAGCTTGAAGCCGCTCTTGCCGGCCGCCGCGCCGTGGCAGGTGCCCGCGTTGCAGCCGAGTTTGGACAGCACCGGCTGCACGTCGGTGGTGAAGCTGATCGGCGCGTTCGCCGCGAACCCGGTCACGCTGACGGGCAGCGTCACCGACTGGCCGGCGAGGGCGACGGCGAACGTCCCCTTGCCGTCCGCCAGCGGGCGGAGTTGGCCCGTCGGGGACCACTTCGCGAAGGTCGGACCGGGGGACGTTTTGGTACTCAACCCGCTCAAGCCGGGACTGAGGACGGGCAGGGGTTCGACCTTCGCCAGGCGCGTCACGTCCATCGTGTCGCCGCTGTCGAACGTGGCCGTGACGGTGAGCTGGGCGTAAGCGAACGGGCCAATCAGATCGACGGCCGCCGGCCGCACGTCCAGCTTCGTCACCTTCGCGCCGGTCGGCAGGACATCGGCGGCGACGGCCGGCACCGCGAGGGCGAGGGCCGCCAGGAGTATCCGCAGGCGAGGCATGGGAGGGGTCTCGGTGGGAGGGAGTGTGTCGAAGCGGTCGTCGCTGTTCGTCAGCCGTCGGCCGACAGCCGAGCCTTCAGTTCGACCAGCTCGCGGGCCAAGTCGTCGGCCCGCCGTCGTTCCGCGTCAGCGCTGGCCTTCTCGGCGTCGGCACGGGCTTTCTCGGCGTCCGCCCGCGTCTGGGCCCCGTCGGCGCGCGACTTCTCCGCGTCGGCGCGCGACTTCTCCGCGTCGGCCTGCTTCTGCGCCGCCTCGGCTCGCGCCGTCGCGCGGGCCAGGGCGGTGGCCATCTCGGCGGAGTACGGGATGTCCTTCTCGTCCTCGTCCGCGGCCATTACCCGCCCGTCCTCCCACCGGAACCGCATGCCGAGCCGGGGCACCAGGTATCCCAGACGGGGGTCGCGCCGCATCAGCGCGTATTCGCCTTCGATCAGGCGGAAGCCGAGCAAGTCGGGCTGCCCGTTCGGGGCGGCCAAATCGACGACCAGATAGTAGCGAATGCCGGCGCGGGCGTACTCGTCGAACTTGTCGCCGAAGTCGATGTGCCGCGTACTTTCAGAGGTCACCTCGAACACCGCCAACACCTCGGCCCCCAAATCGGCAACGCGCAGGGTGCGGTCGGAGGAATCCCAGTCGGTCGGGAACTGGTCGAGTACGACCACATCCGGGCCGTGCGGCAGGATGCCGGGCACTTGCCAATCGACGCGGTGTTCGGTGAACGTTCGGACCCGCGGCCACTCGCGGCGGCCGCACTCAAGGGCGTGGCGGAGGTAGGCGGTCGCGATCGAGTGCGGGTCCGAGAGCATGAACTTGTCCTCCTCCTGCGGGTGCAGGAAGTCCTCCTCGGTCAGCGGCACTTGGCGGGAGGTCTTCGTCCCGCCGGCGTCCACCGTGTGGACGTACCGATACCCGATGCGGAACGGGTCGTCCGAACCGCCGGGCGGGCGGCGGGGCGCGGTCGGTTCGGCGAGTGCGGCGGCAGTCATGCGGTCTCCTCTCCGGTTCGCGGTGACGCTCGGCTCCGGCCCGCTCACTTCGTCTTCCACTTCAGCCAGTTGGCCAGCGACCCCATCGGCTTCGGAGGTACCGGGGTCGGCTTCGGCGGCACCGGGGTCGGTTTCGGCGGGGCGACCGGGGCAACGGCGGGCGGCAGGACGGTGAACTGGTCGAGCAGTTTGCCGGTGGCCGGGTCGTGAAACCAGACGACGCCGTCGAACCCGGCGGAGGCGATCCGCTTGCCGTCCGGTGCCCAGGCGACGGCGAATGCCGGGCCAGTCACCTTCTCGGCGGCGAACAGCTTCTTGCCGGTGTTGGCGTCGAACACGGCCACCTCGCCCTTGCCGTCCAGGCTGCTGACGGCGGCCACCCGCGCGCCCTCGGCGTCGAACTTGATCGCCGAGATGCGGCCGAGCATGGGGTCGAAGCCGCGGACCTTGTTGGCGTCGTCGCCGATCTGGCGCTTCACCTCGCGGTGGATCTTGTACAGGCGGGGGATGCCGTCCGCGCCGGCGATGGCGATCTCGTCGTAGGGCTTCTCCTGCGGGTTCTTGCCCTCGTCGTCCGGCACCTTGGCCACCTTCTTCTCGGTCTTCGGCCGGATGTCCACGGCGATCAGCCCGCCCTTCAGCGCGCCGGGGGTGATGCTGGTCACGTTATCGACGAACCGCTGCGTGGCGACTTCGGTCAGCTTCGTGCTCATGTCGCGGGAGACGGACAGCAGGTGCTGCCCGTCGCGGCTGAACGCGGTGCCCAGCACCCAGTCCGAGTGCGTGCCCATCTGGAGGAACTGCTTGCCGGTCAGCGCGTCCACGGCGCGGACGGTGTTGTCGGTGCAGCCGAAGGCGATCTTGGTGCCGTCCGGCGACCAGCTCAGGCCGTACAGGGTGTCGTAGGTGATCGGCGCGGACACCTTCAGCTTCTTCCTGTCCACGTCCCACACTTGCAGTTCCCCGAACCGACCGGGGTCGCCGCCGGTCGCCGCCAGCCACTTGCCGTCGGGCGAGAAGGCGATGGCCTGCACCCGCTCGGACAGCCCGACGAGCCGCGCTTCGAGAGTCTTGCCGTCGGCGGTGTAGACGAGGATCTCGTGGTAGCCGGTGACGGCCAGCCGCTTGCCGTTCGGCGCGAACGCCAGCGCCGTGACGACCGGGGCGGAGGCGTACACCGGCGGGTGTTCGGCATCGATGGCCTTGGCCTTCGCGCTGGCCGGGGTGTCGTCCAGCGCCCCCTGCGCGATCCACGCCTCGACGGTGGCGTACTGGGCCGCGGTCAGCGGGCTGCCGTTCTTCGGCATCTCCGCCTTGCCATCCTTCACCCGAATCTCGTCGAGCAGGTGGCTCAGGGTCGGCTTGCCCGGCACCACGCCCGGCTTGCCGCCGTCGGCCGCCTTCAGCAGGTCGGCGACTTCGGTCATGACGAACCCGCCCTGCGCCTTGGCCGGCTGGTGGCAGCCCTGGCAGTTCTGCTGGAACAGCGGGCGGACATCCTTGTAGTAGCTGACGGGGCCGGCGGGCGGGACCGGGTCGGCGGCGGCACCGGGCGCGGCGACGACCGCGACGGCGGCGACCGCGAGTAGGCGGGGGAGGGTCATCGAGACCTCGCGGGAGGTGGGGGACCGAGGCAATGGGCAATCCGGGCAGGTGGTAAGATTGTACCCGGTCTCCGGCGAGAGGCCAGCAAAACCCACCTCCGGGACGCGAAAAGCGTCGGCTCTCGCGCCGTCCCGTTCGCCCAGGATTCGTGTCAGGCATTTAGGCAAACGAGTCAATACAATCACAGACTCATGCATTTACGGTCGAAAGTCATTTCGGGACAACGCGAACTTTTCGCTCGACTGACGTGAAACCGCGCTCCCAGGGAAAAAAAGACCGTTTTCGCACCGGTCGCGTAACCCGAAGTCCGGTAACGCGGTTCCGGACGCGGGTCGGCCGCAACCCCGACCGGCGACGGCGCGCGGCGACCGACGGCCCTTGACGACCGCGAACCGACGCCTCTATGATTCCCACGCAACGAGCCGTTCCCACCGCCGCACCCCTTTCCGGCGGGTTTTGCCGATCCCCGGCTTCGTCCGCAACAAACAACTATTCGGTCTCGAACAGTCGTCAGACAGTTCCTGGAACACCATCACCCAGATGGCCCGGTGGCGCGCCCGCGCCGCCGGACGGAGGGTTATCGAAATGCCGACCGTCGATCCGCACCGCGAGTTCGAGACCGCCTGGCTGCCGCACGTCACCGACGCCGGGTTGGCCCGGCTGACCGAACTACTCGCCGCCAACAGCCCGCTGCTCATTCACGGGTCGTTCACGCGGGCCTGCGCGATGGGCTGCCTGGCCACGCACATCGCCTGGCACCACCCCCGCACCGCTCACCTGAACGACGACGCCGGCATCCAGTGGCTGACGCGGGTGGCCAAGTTGAACCCGGCCACGTCCGCCGTCATCCTGGCCTGGGATCGCTCCGGCGGCGAGTGGGCGACGCGGGCCGAGCTGCTCGACGCCTGCCGCCGCGAGCTGGCCTGTCGGACGGACGCCGCCGCCGAATACGATGCGGCGGAGTGCGAGGAAGCCGAAGCCTGTCCGTGCTAAAACGTCCGCCCCGGCCTCCAACCCCTGCGGCCCCGATGCTCGCCCGCGTTCTCGAACCGGAGGTGATGGACACCCCGGACGACGCCCACGAATACGACGCGATGGACCATTCGGCCGTGAACCGCGCGTTCGCGGTCGATTTTTTTGCCGTCTGTCCGCACCCCGCCGGCACGGTCCTCGACGTGGGCACCGGCACCGCGCAAATCCCGATCCGGATGGCGCGCATCCACTCGACCGTCCGCGTCCACGCCATCGACCTCGCCGACGAGATGCTGACGCTGGGCGCGGCCAATGTGTCCGCCGCCGGGTTCGCCGACCGCGTGACGCTGGAGAAGGTGAACGGCCGGCAGATGCCGTTCCCCGCCGGGCACTTCGCGGCGGTGGTGTCGAACAGCATCATCCACCACATCCCCGAACCGTTCCACTGCCTCGCCGAGATGGCCCGCGTGTGCGCCGCCGGCGGCACCCTGTTCGTCCGCGACCTGTTCCGGCCGTCCACCGAGACCGAACTGGCGCACCTCGTGGCCACCTACGCCGGCACGGCCACCCCGACGCAAAGGCACCTGTTCGCCGACTCCCTTCGCGCCGCCCTGACGCTGGCCGAAGTGCAGTCGCTGGTGGTGCAGCTCGGCTTCCCGCCGGACACCGTGACGCAGACCACCGACCGCCACTGGACGTGGTCCGCCGCCGCGGGATGATCATGCCCTTCTCCACCTTCTTCATCGCGATCGGCGAGTGGACGCGGTTCGCGGTCGCCGCGCTGCTCGCGGCCGTTGCCGCCCTGCCCCGCCCCGGTCGATGGGCGCGTCCGCTGCACGGCGTCCTCGTCGGCGGGCTGCCGCTGGCAGTCGTCCTCGGCATCGCCCTCGGCGCGGTGGTCTGGATGCACACGCGCGGCCTGGCCTCCCGCGCCGGCGAGATGCTGCCGGCCGTCCTCGCGGCGGCGGTGCTGCTCGAACTCGCGCCGGTCGGGGCCGGGCTGATCGTCGCCTCGCGCACGGGTGCCAGCCTCGGCGCGGAACTGGCGTCGATGAAACTCGGCGAACAGGTCGATGCCCTGGAGCTGCTCGGCGTACCCCCGCTCCGCCGGCTGGTCGGCCCGCGCGTGCTGGCGTGCGTGATCGCCGTGCCGCTCATCCATGTGCTGGTGGCGGTGCTGGCGCTCGGCAGCATGTTCGCGGCGGAGTCGCTGTCCGGGAACACCACCTGGCTGAAGTACCAGACCGACATGCTCCGCGAGCTGCGAATCGAAGAGGTCATCCCGGCGGGCCTGAAGACGCTGGCGTTCGGCGCGCTGATCGGCATCACCGGCTGCTT
>JAYUFU010000494.1:0-10148 GCA_043738505.1 Fimbriiglobus sp.
CCCCTGGTCGGCCGTGTCCCCTTGAATTCCTCGCATCCCGGAGGGATGCCGGACGTTCCGCCACCCCTCCGGGGTGGATTCCCCCGTCGCGTCCGACCAGGGGTGTCGCTCGCTTCGCTCGCTCACCCCTGGCTACAGTCCGCCACGCCTCCGGCGTGAAGACCGAGAGAAATACGAGGTTTCCAGGCGTTTCGGCGTTGTCAACGTGTGGACAGCACTGGCCTCGTCCTCCCAAACTCGCCGCTCACCTCCGCGCCAAGACCCGCAGCTCCTTCGGCAGCGGGAAGCTGACGTGCTCCTCGCGGACGGAGCGGTGCTCGACGGTCGCCCCGAAGCGGTCGATGAGCCGATTGGCGCAGTCCTGGACGTGTTCCTCCGGGGCGCTCGCGCCGGCCGTCAGCAGCACGGTGTCCGTCGGCCGGAACCACTCGTCCCGCAGCTCGCTCACCCGGTCGATCAGGTACGCCGCCTTGCCGTTCTGCCGGGCGATCTCGGCCAGCCGGTTGCTGTTGCTGCTGTTCTGGCTGCCCAGCACCACCACCACGTCCGCCTCCGGCACGATGTCCCGCACCGCCTCCTGGCGGTTCTGGGTGGCGTAACAGATGTCGTCCTTGCCGGGGCTGACCAGTTGCGGGTACTTCTCCTTCAATGCCGCGATGACCTCCCGCGTCTCGTCCACGCTCAGGGTCGTCTGCGTCAGGACAGCGATCTTCACGTCGGGTGCCAGCGTCAGGGCCGCCACGTCGTCCACATCCTCGACCAGCACCATGTGCGCCGGGGCCTCGCCCATCGTGCCGATCACCTCGTCGTGCCCCTCGTGCCCGACGAGGACGATGGTGAACCCCTCCTGGGCGTACTTCACCGCCTCCAGGTGAACCTTGGTGACGAGCGGACAGGTGGCGTCGATGGCCCGCAGGTTCCGGGCGGCGGCCTCGGCGCGGATGGCCGGCGACACGCCGTGCGCGCTGAACAGCACCGTCTGGCCGTCGGGCACTTCCGATAGCAGATCGACGAACACCACACCGCGGCCGGTGAACCGCTCGACGATGGGCCGGTTGTGGACGATCTCGTGATAGACGTAGAGCGGAGTGCCGAACGCCGTCAGGGCCGTCTCCAGCGCCTCGATGGCCATGTTCACGCCGGCACAGAAGCCGCGCGGGTTGGCGAGGATGAGTTTCATTCGGCGGCGGCTCCGGGAGGACGGTCGTCACTCACTTTATGCGGCAGAGTAACCGCCGTCGCGGGGTGTCCGACAACTCGCGGGTGAAAACGACGCCGGCCGCGCCTCCGAGGGGAGGCGCGGCCGGCGGGGAACGCAGCGGATCAACCCCGACTCACTTCGGCATGTCCGGCAGCGGGGCGGGGAGGACCGCTTGCAGGTACTTCGCGGCGGCCTGGTTGATGGCGTCGTCCGGCAGGCCGAACGCCACCTTGTACCCGACGCGGGGGAAGTAGTCGCGGTAGCTGATGACCTTGGCCCCCTTCTTGTCGGCCTCGCTGATGGCGGTGGCCAGGGAGCCGCGGAGATTCTCCTTCTCCTTGGTCAACCCCTCGCCCAAGGCCCCCGGCGCGATGAGCGGGAATTCGCCGCGGATGGCGTAGGCCGTCCGTTCGGTCGGCCCGCCGTTGGCCCACTTGCCGGTGGCCAAGTCCCAGTACCCGTCCACCGTCACCCCCGCCTTGCCCAGTTCGCGGGCCACCTGTTTGATGTCGTCGGTGCCGTTGCCGTCCACGTCGAAGATGCCGATCAGGACGACGTGGTCGCTGTTGCCCTTGTTCCAGGCGGCGTTGAACAGGAGGTCCTCCTCCATGATCGCCTCGCGGGTGTCGTCGTACTCGCCGGTGATGAGCGCCTTGGACAGGTTCGGCCCGAGGATCTCGACCACCTCGACGGTCCCCTTCGGCTGGAACATTTTCACGGCGTTCCCCTCGCGGTCGCGGACGGGGCGGCCCTTCGGGTCGAACACCTGGCGGATGCGGGACTGCTCGCCCTTGTCCTGGTAGTCGAGCGGCTGGATGCTGAACGTGACGCCGGTCTGGAGCTTGTCGGCGCTGCCCAGGTTGATCTCCACCGCGCTCCCGCGGCGGGACACCACCTTGCCCTTGGGCTGGTCGAACGGCAGCACCGCCTTCTTCGCCTCGTCCTTCCGGCGGTCGGAGTCCAGGCGGTCCTGCGCGTCCTTCAGTTTCGCATCGCTCGCGGCCTTCTCGAGCTCGGCCTGGTTCTTGGCCTGCGTCGCCTTGCCGAGGATGTCGCGGAAGCCGGCCGATTCGCCGACGTAGGCTTTGGCGGCGTCGTCCTTCGCCTTGGCGACGGTGTCCACCACCGTCTTCTTCTCGGCCACCGTGTCCGTGCGGGCCTTGTCCAGGTCCTCTTTCGCTTTCGCGTAGTCCGCGGCGGCCGTGTTGTACGCGGCGATGGCGGCGTCCGCGTCGGCCTTGGCGCGAACGGCTTGCGCGCGGATCTTTTCGGCCGCCGCCACCAGTTTCAGCGACTCCTGCGGCAGGGTCGTGTTGCGGCTCGGCACGACCTTGCTGCCGGTCCTCGGCGCGTCCGGCAGGCTCTTGCCGTCGGCCCAGTCCCAGGCGATGAAGTCGGCCGGGTCGAAGTCCAGTTTCTCGGCAGCGGCCACTCGCTTCAGTCCGTCGAGGACGCTGGACATGAGTGCCCGCTGCTCGACCCGCAGCGGGTCGGTGCTGGGCACGCCGGACAGGGTCGTCTTCTCGTCGGCGGACAGGTCGGCCCCGACGAACGCCTTGTACATGGCCACCCGCCGCCGCTCGGCTATGAGCAGGTCGGTCGCCTTCGTGGCGACCCCCTCCTTCTCCTTCACCTTGTTGTTGGCCCCTTCGATCTCGGAGTTGAACTGGTACGCGAACACGCCCAGGGCGATGCTCGTGATGACGAAGAAGGCGAGGGCGATGATGAGGCCGATCTTGCCCTCGCCGCCGGATTTCGTCTTGGCCATGCCGGGCACCTCGGGGAGTCGTGATGTGGGTCGTGGAGCGGCCGGGGCGGCGCGAGTTGTCGCGTTGAGTTTAAAAGCGCCCGTCCGGGGATGCAACCGGAAAGGCGGGCGATCCGCGTGCCACTCCCGGAATTATACCGGTCGTAGCGGGCGGCGCGAAAAGGCCGGGGGGAATTGTCGCGCGGCGGTTGCCGGCATGCGTCGGGATGACGGAAGCCGGGGGCGGGGATATCGTTGCGGGGTAGGCCACCGCGACCCGAGGGTTCCACGGCATGTCTCCTCCCGCCGAGCCGCCCTGTCGCTGGTGGCACTCCGCGCTCGGCTACCTGCTCGCGGTGGCGGTGACGGCGGCGGTCCTGGTCGAGGGGATGCACCTCCGCGACGCCGACTTCTCCTGCCCGTTCGCCTACGACAACGACGCGCTGCTGATCTTGCCGATGGCGAAGGCCGCCGTCGAGCGGGGCAGCCACTGGCGGAACGAGCGGCTCGGCGCGCCGGGCATCCAGGAGTTGCACGACTTCCCCGTCGTGGACCACCTGCACTTCGCCGTCATCTGGCTGATCGGCCGGTTCACCCCGGACGCCGTCGTCGCGTTCAACCTGTTCTACCTGCTGACCTACCCGCTGACGGCGGTCGTGACGATGGCGGTGTTCCGCCGGTTCGGGGTGTCGGTGCCGCTGGCGGCGGCCGGCGGCATCCTGTACGCCTTCCAGCCGTTCCACTACCTGCGGGGCGAAGTCCACTACTTCCTCTCGGCGTACTACGTCCTGCCGCTCGCGCTGATGGTAGCCCTCTGGACGTGCCTGGGCCGGCTGCCGTTCTTCCCGACTGAAGCGGACGGCAGCCACCGGTTCCGCCTCCGCGACCGGCGGGGGTGGGCGGCGGTGCTGATCGCCGCGCTGACCGCCTCGGCCGGCGCGTACTACGCCTTCTTCAGCTGCGCGGTACTGGCGGCGGCGGGCGTGTACGGGTGGGCGGCGGTCGGCACCTGGCGGGCGGCGGTGTCGGCGGCGGTCGTCATCGCGGTCGTGGGCGTCGGCGGGGTGGCCAACCACCTGCCGACGTTCCTCTACCACGCCCGGTACGGCGAGAACACCCGGCCCACGACGCGGCTGACCGAGGAGGCCGAACTGTACGGCATGAAGCTGGCCCAGTTGGTGCTACCGGTCGGCGGGCACAACTGGCAGCCGCTCAACCGCATCCGCGCCGACTACGACGCGCGCGACAGCGCCCGGCCGTGCCAGAACGAGAACGAGTTCTCGCCGCTCGGCCTGATCGGGACCGTCGGACTGGTGGGGCTGATGGTGTCGGTGTTCCTGCCGGGGCGACGGCCGGGCACCATTCGGGCAGTCGCGGGGCTGACCCTGTTCGCCGTCCTGCTCGGCTCAGTGGGCGGCGTCGGCGCGCTGTTCGCGCAGCTGGTCAGCCCGCAGGTGCGGTGCCTCAACCGGATCAGCATCGTCATCGCCTTCCTGGCCCTGTTCGCGGCGGCGTGGGTGCTGAACCGGGGACTCGGCCGGCGGCCGCTGGCGGGGTTCGCGGTCGCCGTCGCGCTCACCGGCGTCGGCCTGTGGGACCAACTGAACAACCAGTGGTTCCGGCCGACCGGGTACGCCAAGGAGATGGCCGCGGCGGCCGACAAGTACCGCGCCGACCGCGCCTTCTTCGAGCAGGTGGAGGCCCGGTTCGCGGACGTGCCGGACGCCGAAGCCGCCATCCTGACTTATCCGTTCATGCAGTACCCGGAGTCGGTGCCGGTGGAGGGGGTGGCCGCCTACGACCACGTCCGCGGCTACTTGCACACCAGCCGGCTCCGCTGGAGCTTCGGGGCGATGGCCCACCGCGAGTGGGACGGCGTGCTGCGGGTGCTGTGCGACCAGCCGCCGCCGCAGATGCTCGCCCGCCTCCTCCGCCTCGGCTTCCGTGGTCTACTCCTCGACCGTCGCGGGCTGCCGCCGGCCCGCTGCGCGGCCTTCGAGGACGAACTGCGGAAGGCCCTCGGCGGCGGCGAGCGGATCACGCATTCGGACGGCCGCCTCGTCTTCTACGACCTCCGCAGCTATGCGGCGGCGGTCATCGGCAGCTCCGGCCGCGAGGCGTTCGACCGCGCCGCCGCCGCCGAGCGGGAGCGGGTGTCGGTCCTCTGGCTGAAGGGGTTCTTCTGCTACCAGCCGGTCGGCAAGGAGAACCACGGCCGGCTGGCGCGGAAGGCGGCCCAGATCGTGTTCGTCAACCCGACCGACACCCCCCGCGTCGTCCGCATCCGCTTCCATCTGGCCACCCTGAGCAAGGAAGTTTCGCCGGTCGCGTTCTCCGGCGAACTCTGGTCGGAGGAGTACCCGGAGGTGGGCGACGGCCGCGCGGTGCTGGTCGAGCGGACGCTGACGGTGCCGCCCGGCCACCACCCGGTGAACGTCCGCGGCCACCCGCCGGCCAGCTTCTACACGACCGACTCGCGCCAGCTCTTTCTGGTGCTGAACCTGTTCGAGATGACCGAGGTGGAGTAGCCGGGCGAGGCGTCCGGGAAATGCGCGGGTTGCGAGGTTGCGAAGGTCCGCGGTCACGGGAGAACGCGCTCGCTCCACCCCAGGCTATTCGCGATCACCTTTCGGGGTGGCGAGATGGCGCAGCAGCCCCGAAGGGGCGACCGCCAATAGCCCTGGGTCGGCGATCCAAACCACAACCAAGCCCCGCAGGGGTGGCAGGAAGGTGATTCAACCGAACTCCGCCATGAACTCTTCTGCAACATCTTCGGAGTTGAGCCACCCGACCGACTCGGCCATGATCGGATGGTCCGAGTCGGAAATCCAGATTGCCAAGAATGGATCAGCATCACCGAACGCATAGTTCGCGACGGCAGTGCGAAATCCGCCCAGCACAGCATCCAACAATCCGGCGGCATAAGCGGCCTTCAATCGATCAGTACCCGAACCCTGCTCGATGTTGGCAAGCCGAGTCGCGAGTTGCTCGTTCAGCCGCCCCAGCATCGCGTTCGCTTCCTGGAATTCGCCATGCTCCCAATTCGCCCATTCATCAACGCAATACCGGTAGTAGGCGTGCTGCGGATGGTGAACGGGAACCTTGATGTCGGCTTCGCGGTTGGTGACAGCCACTAGCCTGCGAATGTCGTAAGGCTCGCCAGGATCGATTGCGTATCCGTAGAAATCGATCCCAAGCGAGTGCAACCTGTCAACATGGATACGAATGCCCTCGGCAACAGCGGTGGCAAGAGTGAGGCGGGATTCGGCTGCCCATTTTTTTAACGCGGAGAGGTCCATTGCTGAATCTCGTTGTGAAGTCGCGCCCAAGTTCAACGGCAGCCGACTTCGGTTTCTCTCCCGTAGTATCCTCGCCGCGCACCCAACCGTCAACCGGACTTCCTCCCGCTACCGACCTACCGCGCCGCCCCCGCATCCGCTACTCTTTCCCTATCCCGCCTGACACCAACTCCACCACTCCCGGAGTGCTGTTCCCATGCGTCTCCTCTCCCTGCCGCTGCTCGCGCTGGCCGTCGGCGTGTGCGTCGCCGCCGAGCCGCCGGCCCCGCCGGCCGAGTTCGCCCCGAACCAGACCGCCACCAAGCCCGCCCCGTTCGATGTGAAGCTCGTCGATCAGGGCAAGTGGGATCCGCGCCTCAAAGGCATCCTGGCCCCCGACGGGTTCAAGACCGAGATCGTCGCCGACGAATCGGTCGTCACCAACCCGGTCGGCATGACGTTCGCCCCGGACGGCACGTTCTACGTCATGGAGTGGAAGCCCGACCCCGGCCGCGAGTGGTACCCGCTCGAGGAGACGTTCCGCTACCGCGACGGAAGTACGAAGAAGATCACGACGATGAAGAAGTTCGTCACCGACCCGGTGAAGGTGCTGCGGTACAACGCCGCGAAGGGCGTGTTCGATAAGTCCGAAGTCATCTTCACCGACGAACTGCCGTCGAGCATCCTGTGGCACGACGGCTGGCTCTACACCACCGGGCGCGGCACCGTCCGCCGGCACAAGCAGTCGAAGGCCGGCGGGCCGTGGGACGTGCGCGAGATCATCGCCCAGGGGTTCTGCGGCTTCCACCACCACCAGGTGTCGGGCCTCACCATCGGGCCGGACGGCTGGCTGTACCTGACCAGCGGCGACGACGACAACTTCGTCGAAGGCTCCGACGGCAGCCGGGCGACGGTCATGCGCACCGGGGCCGTGTTCCGCTGCAAGCCGGACGGCAGCAAGATGGAAGCGTTCTCCATCGGCTACCGCAACCCGTACCGCGACGTGGTGTTCGACGAGCGCGGCAACATCTTCCACTCGGACAACGACCAGGAGGACGGCAGCAAGTTCCAGGGCTGCCGCATCGTCCACGTTGCCGAGGGCAGCGACTTCGGCTGGCGGCTGTTCCCCGGTGCCAAGTGCTGCCGGACGGACTTCGTTCGCGGGGCCGTGGCCGGCGAGCTGCCCGGCAAGGTGCCGCCGATGATCAAGACCGGTCGCGGCTCCCCGGCCGGCGTGCTGCTGTACCAGGACACGCAACTGCCGAAGCAGTACCAGGGCCAGATGTTCTACCCGGACGTGTACCGCAAACTCGTGCGAGCTTACACCGTCGCCCCGAAGGGGTCCACCTTCGAGATCACGCACGAGTTCGAGTTCATGAAGTCGGACGACCCGCTGTTCCGCCCGTGCCAGATGATCACCGGGCCGGACGGGGCGATTTACGTCTGCGACTGGCGGACGGACTCCGGCGGCGCGGGCAAGCTGTGGGGCGACGGCGCGCACGGCCGCATCTACCGCATGACGTGGGTGGGCACCTCGGCCGAGCCGAAGATCGCCGCCCGGCCGTTCGACACCTGGGCGAAGGCCGTCGGCCCGCAGGCGAGCCTCGACACCCTGGCGAAGAGCCTGAAGAGTCCGGACTTCACCGTCCGGGATTTGGCGCAGAAGGAACTCGTCCGCCGCGCGGCCGTCGTGCCGGACGAAGTGCGGAAGGTGTTCGTGGCGACGCTCCACCCCCTCGACGCCGCGCCGCTGCCGCAGCGGGTGTGGGCGGCCGGCGGGTTGCAGCAGATGTGGACCGCCGACATGCGGTCGCTCTTTCTCGGCGCGCTTTCGGACGAGGCGGACCCGGACATCCGGCGGGTGAGCGCCGACGCGCTCGGCCGGAACGCCGCCAAGACCGACTTCGTCGCTAACGAGGCGCTGACCAAGCGACTGGCCGACGATTCGCTCGCCGTCCGCCGCGCCGCCGCGCTCGCCCTCGGCCGCATCGGGGCCGACGGGTCCGCCGACGCCGTGGTCAACGCCTGGAAGAACGACGGCGGGCAGGACGTGTACCTGGCCGACGGCTACGTCCGCGCGTTCGAGCGGATCGGCAAGCCGGCCATGAACGCGCTGCTGGCGGTCGCCACGTCGGGCAAGCCGGCGGAACTCGACAAGGTGGTCCGCGCGTTCGCCGGGATGCGGACGCGGGAGGCCGCCGACGCGCTGCCGGACCTGCTGGCCAACGCGCACCTGAAGTCGGAACAGCGGGCGGACCTCATCCGCTCGTACACGAACTACATCTTCGAGACGCCGGTCAGCCTGGAACCGCTGGCCGAGTTCCTGGCCAACCGGCTGAAGGAGCCGGCGGCGGTGCAGATCGCCGGGTTGGATGTCATGGCGGAGGCGAACAGCCTCGGCGGCGGGAAGCCGGGCGATTTCGTCGTCCGTCTGCTAAGCGCGGACGAGGGCGAGGTGCGGTTGGCCGCCCTCGCCGCCGTCGAAAAGAACCGCCTCGCCGCCGCCGCCCGCATGTTGAACGTGATGTTCGCGGACGGCAAGAAGTCGCTGACCGAGCGGACGGCGATCCTCAAGGCGATGCGGGCGATCCCCGACCCGTCCTTCTCCATCGCCGTCCGCGCGGTGCTGGAAGACAAGGCGGAACCGGCGGCGGTGAAGGCCGAGGCGCTGCGGACGCTGGCCGCGTTCGACCCGCCGGCCGCGCGCAAGCTGGCCGAGGCGCTGCTGGAAAACCCCGACGCGGCGCTCATCACCGAAGCCATCGCCACGCTCGGCTCGACCAAAGACGGCGCGAAGCTGATCGGCGAGAAGTACCTGGCCAAGAAGCTGCCCCGCGACCTGTTCCCGCGCGTGTCGGAGAGCCTTCGCAAGTTCCCGGACGATCCGGCCATTGCCAAACTGAACGCCGAGGTGATGAAGGGCGGGCTGCTGCTGTCCACGCAACCGGCCGAGATCGAGAAGATGCGGAAGCTGGTGCAGGAGAAGGGCGACGCCAAGCGCGGCAAGCTGCTGTACCTGAACACCGGCCTCGTGGCGTGCGCGTCGTGCCACCGGCTGGAGGGCGTCGGCGGCGCGGTCGGCCCGGACCTGAGTCGCATGTGGGAGACGCAATCGCTGGAGAAGCTGATCGAGGCCATCGTCGAGCCGAGCAAGGAGATCAAGGAGGGCTACCAGACTTACGAGGCCGTCACGCTGGACGGGCAGTCGGTGAAGGGGCTGAAGGTGGCGGAATCGCCGACCGACGTGACGATCCGCGAGGCGACCGGCCGCGACGTGCGGCTGAAGCGCGCCGACCTCGACGTGCTGAAGGCGTCCAAGATTTCGCTGATGCCGGACAACGTGGTGTCGCAGCTCGGCTACGACCAGTTCATCGATCTGCTGGCGTTCCTGAAGAGCCGCCCGCAGCAGGAGTCGCTGCGCGGGCTGTTGCTGGAATACAGCGTGCTGACCGGCGTGCCGGCGGACCTGAAGGCGAGCCACCCGGCCGAGAAGACCCCGGACCCCACGGCGAAGGGCTGGACGCCGAAGGCCGTGGACCCGAACGGCCTGCTGAACGTGAAGGGGTTCGTGCCGGCCGACGCGACCGGCGTGTACGCGCTGGCCTACGTCTTCTCACCGAAGAGGCAGACGGCGCAGGCGACGCTGTTGGGCGACGACCCGATCCGCGTGTGGGCGAACGGCAAACTGACCTTCGAGCGGCCGGTCGTGAAGTTGCAGAAGTTCGAGGTCGAGGAGAAGTTCGCGGTCGAGCTAAACGAGGGCTGGAACCCGCTGCTGGTGAAGGTCGTCACCACCGGCCAGACGCACCGCCTGGGACTGCAACTGGCGGGAACGGACCTTCGCACCGCGACCAAGCCGGAGGGGAAGTGATCGTGGTGGTTCGGCGGCTCCTGAAGTCGCCGCGAAGAGAGCGTCTCTTCG
>JAYUFU010000495.1:0-27549 GCA_043738505.1 Fimbriiglobus sp.
GCTCGCGGCGACGACGTGGCGGATGTCGTCGCCGCGAGCTTGCGAGCGGGCCGACGCGCGACGACTCGTGCCCACGCTATTTACCGGAGAGGATTTCACCCGCCGAACGCCTAAACTCCACCCGTGGGGAATCGCGGCCCAGGAGCGTGAAGACCATGCGTGCGTTCACCGTCCGGCTCGGCGCGGGGCTGCTCCTGTTCGCCTCGGCGTCCGCCGGTATCGCCGCGCCGCCGACGGCGTTCCTTAAGGCGCACTGCCAGTCATGCCACGACGGCGACACGAAGTCCGGCGGCCTGGACCTGACCGCGCTGAAGTTCGACCCGGCCGACGCGGAGAACGTTATCGCGTGGGTCAAGCTGCACGACCGCGTGTCCAGTGGCGAGATGCCGCCCAAGCGCCAGCCCCGCCCGCCCGCCGCCGACACCACCGCCGCGCTGAAGGCGGTCCACGACGACCTCATCGCCGCCGAGTCGAAAGCGGCCGCGGCGAACGGCAAGACCCGCCTCCGGCGGCTGACCCGCGCCGAGTACGAGAACACCCTCCGCGACCTGTTCGACCTGCCCGGCCTCCAACTCCAGAACGAGCTGCCGCCCGACGGCCAGGTCCACGGGTTCGACAAGAACGCCGACGCCCTCGACCTGTCGCACGTCACGCTGTCGAAGTACCTGGAAGCCGCCGACCGTGTTCTGGATACGGCCATCGCCACCCGGCCGACCGCGCCCAAGCCGATCAAGCAGCGCATCTCGCTGGCGAACCCGCACGGGTTCGTCGCGCACGTCCTGCTGCACGGCGACGGGGTGCTGCTGAAGGACAAGAAGCCCGACCCGGACTTCCCGCCGGCCGGCGAACACGAACACCTCGACCAGAGCGCGCACGAGCGGATGGGGTCGTTCCGCAGCGGCGCGAGCGTCGGCCTGTTCCGCCCCGAGGACGAGTCGTTCAGCCCGTACTTCAACGAGTTCGTCGCCATCTACCCCGGCCGCTACCGGCTGACGACTTCGCTCTGGAGTTTCCAGTGGGACAAGGGCAAAGTGCTGCCGGCGCGGGGCACCGAGGCGGCGCGACTGTCCGTCGTGCAACTGGTCGGCGACGGGCGCGGCGGCGGGCACCCCAGCACCGTCCTCGGCTACTACGCCGCGCCGTCGCTGAAGGAGCAGACGCACGTCGTCAACACCTGGCTGAACACGCGCGAGACCGTCGGCTTCAACGCGGCGTCTCTGGCACCGACGCACACCCGCGGCAAGATGCGGGCGATGGGGTTCACCGGGCCGGGCCTCGCCTGCGACTTCCTCGACGTGGAAGGCCCGTTCCACGAGACCTGGCCGCCCGTCGGACACAAGCGGCTGTTCGGCGACCTGCCGCTGTCCAAGTTCGACCCGAAGGCGAACCCGGCCATCCGCTCGCCGGCACGGAGTCCGGATCGCCAGCAACTGTTCATGGGCAAGAACAAGCCCGACCCGGTTGAGGGCCTCTGGACGGTCAGCAGTTTCAACCCGCTGCTCGACGCCGACAAGTTGCTCGTCGACTTCCTGCCCCGCGCCTTCCGCCGACCGGTGTCCGCCGAGGTCCGCAAAGTCTACGTGACGAAGGTCGAGGAGCGGTTGAAGGCCGGCGACTGTTTCGAAGTCGCCCTGCGATGGACGTACCGCGCGGCGCTTACGTCGTCGGACTTCCTCTACCACGTCGAACCGACCGGCGAGTTGGACGGCTACGCCCTCGCCTGCCGGCTGTCGTACTTCCTGTGGAACTCGATGCCGGACGACAAGCTGGTCGCCCTCGCCGCCGACGGCAAGCTGACGAAGCCAGACACGCTCCGCGCCGAGATCGACCGCCTGCTGGCCGACGCGCGGTCGCAGCGGTTCGTCGAGGACTTCCTCGGCCAGTGGCTGAAGCTGCGGCAGATCGCCGCGAACGACCCGGACCGCAAGCTGTACCCGGAGTTCAACAAGTACCTCCAGGACTCGATGGCGGCCGAGTCGCTGGCGTACTTCCGCGAACTGATCGACAAGAACCTGACGGCGGATCAACTCGTGAAGTCCGACTTCGCCATGCTGAACGGCCGGCTGGCGGCGCACTACGGCCTGCCCGCCGTGGACGGCCCGACGATCCGCCGGGTGCCGCTGCCCGCCGGGTCGCCGCGCGGCGCGTGCCTGACGCAGGCGGCCGTCCTAAAGGTGACGGCGAACGGCACCACCACGTCGCCGGTGCCGCGCGGGGCGTTCGTCCTCGACCGACTGCTGGGTCAACCGCCCGCGCCGCCGCCGCCGAACATCCCGGCCGTGGAACCGGACGTGCGCGGCACGGTGACGATCCGCGAGCAACTGGCGAAGCACCGCAACGTCGCCGCGTGCGCCACCTGCCACGCCAAGATCGACCCGCCCGGCTTCGCCCTGGAGGAGTTCGACGTGATCGGCGGGCACCGCACCCGCTACCGGTCCTTGGGCACCGGCGACCCGGCTCCGCGCGGCACCATCGACCCGGCCATCGGCATCGGCTTCACGCTCGGCCCGAAGGTGGATTCCAGCGGCGAGACGCCCGACGGCAAGGCGTTCGCCGGCCTGGCCGAGTTCCAGACCCTACTGGCCGCGAACAGGGACGCGCTTCTCACCAACCTCGCCCGCCAGTTCGCCGTGTACGCCACCGGCCGGGGCGTGTCGTTCGGCGACCGCGCGGCGACCGCGGCGCTCGTCGCGGAGACGAACAAGAAGGGCGGCGGCCTCCGCACCCTGATCCGCGAGTTAGTCGAGAGCCAATTCTTCCGCACCCGGTGAAGGCAGTCTTGTTAGCCCGCCGCGCCAGCAAGGGGCGAACCACCTCTGGCGAACTCGCCTGACTCAACGCCCCTCGCTTGCGCGTCGGGCTAACTCGAACCGGTCGGTGATCCCATGCGTCTGTCCCTTCTCTTCGCGTGCGCGACTGCCACGACGTTCGCCGCCGACCCTGTGCCTCCGAAAGCGGAGCGGTTCACCTACCGCGTCACTGGGTTGTTCGCCGCCGACCGCGAGAAGGACTTGCGGACGGGGTTTGCTGAGCTGCCCGACTTCAAACTGATCGCGGTCGATTTCGCGGAGGCCGAGATGACCGTCGAGTTCATCCCCGCCAAGCTGTTCCCCGGCCAGAAACCCGACCGGGTGACGGAGTTGGTGAACGACGCCGTGCGCCAGGCCACCGGGTACACGTTCGGGGTGAAGCCGCGCCGCACCGTCGCCCGCGACAAGCTGGTGCGGGTCGAGATTCCCGTCGCCGGGTGCGACTGTAAGGCGTGCTGCCTCCTGGCTTACGAGGCCGTCGCGGGCGTGGATGGGGTGGAGCAGGCGACGGCCAGCTTCAAGGACGGCCGCGTCACGGCACTCATCGACCCGGCGAAGACGGACAAGGCGAAACTCGAAGAGGCGCTCCGCAAGCGGAACGTGGACGTGAGAACGTCGGTGAAGAAGTAACCGCAATCACTTCTTCTCAGCGGCCGGCTTCGCCGTCAGCCACACGTCGGCCGTCGTCCGGCCGAAGTCCGGCACCGCCGCGACCGCCGTGCGGCGGAACGTGTCGTCCCCCTTCTTCGCCACGCCGACGCGAATCGATCCGCCCCCGACTTTCGTCGCCGTCAGCCGAAGCACGACCGTGTTCGGGTCCGGCTTGGCCGGCGGGGGCGCGGGGGTCGCCGTCATGCCGTCCGGCAAGCCGTCGGCGAACGGGACCACCTCGCCCGTGAACCCGCCCGTTCGCGTGACCGTGATGGGGATGTCGAGCGGTGTGCCGGCGGTGACGGTGAACCGGTCCGCGGCGACCTTCGCCGCCACGTCGGGGACGACCGGCGTCACCCGCAGTCGGTAGGCGTGACGCGGGCCGGCGGAGTTGTACAAGTCGCGGACTTCGACGTGGAAGGTGCCCGTGGCCGGCGGCGTGAAGCTCGCGTCCACAGCGCCGCCGAGCGCGGCCGGTTCAGCGCGGAGGAGCTGCTTCCCGGCGGCGTCCGTCACCTTCAGGACCGGCGTCAGCGACAGGCCGAGCGTTGCCGAATCGAGGCGGATCGCCAGCGCCTGTTTCGCGGTGCCGGCGAACGGAACGATCGACGCCGTTGCCGCCGTTCCCACGCGGCCGGTGGCGGTGAACGGCGGTGACAGCGGCTTGTCACTGCCGGCGGTCAGGTCGAAGCACGGGTGCGGCTCGCGCGCGACGGCGAACGGGTGTGCGACGCCGAACCACTCGTCGGCCTTGCCGAGCTTCGCCGTCTTCGCCTTCAGGTTCCAACCGTGGAGCGAAAGCGTCGCCTCTGTCTCGCGCTCCACGGCCAGCGGGGTGACGAAATCGACGAACTCGCCGGCGGTCACGGTCAGGCGGTAGACGCACGCCGGGGAACCGAAGTGGCGGATGCTGCTGTCGGGTTGCGACGGGAAGGCGAACAGCCGCACCGCGAAGGTGCCGCCCGCCGGCGCGGTGTACGCGACCTCCGGGTCGAGGCCGCGGGCGTCGTGGTTCTGTTCGAGGACGGTGCCGTCGGCGGACAGGATTTGCAGCACCGCGTCCATCGGCGCGCGGAGGGTGCGGTTCGCGTCCAGCGATGCCACCAGCGTTTCGCCCTTCTTCAATTTGACGGTGAAGCAGTCCACATCGCCGGCCTTCGAGAGCACCCCGTTGACCACCGCCGGCATCGCCACCGCCGGCGCGGTCTTGGCGTCGTCGTTCGGCTCCGTCTCGTTCACCTCCGGCAGGCCGCCGACGACGAACGGCCGCAGTTGGCTCGCGCCGGTGGCGTCGTGGAAGCGCAGCCACGTCACGCCGAGGGGCGCGTCGGCGGCCACCGCGACCGCGAACTTGCCCTTGTCCTTCTCGGCCTTCGCGGTGACGCCGGGGGAACTGCTCCAGACCTGTACCGGCCAGGTGTCGAACGTGCCCGCGGCGACCACCGCGACCGACGACCCGCGCGCGCCGCCGCTCGGCGTCAGCGTGGTGACGGCCGGCGGCTCGGCGACGAGTGGCGCGGCGGAAAGCAAGAGGGTCAGGAGAACGGTGCGGTCGAACATGACGCGAGTACCAACCGAAGCGGAGGAGGAGGGGCACCATTCAATCGAAGAGGGAACACGGATGACACGGATGGAAGGCGGGATCAAAGCCGGGATCGGAACAAAATTTTACTCTTTCTAATCCTCTTCATCCCGGCTTGGATCCGTGTCATCCGTGTTCCGCTTTCTGTTCGGTCGTTCGACTCAACAGCCTCACCCCATCAGTTCCTTGATCGGGGTGCCGTCGCTGACGACGTGCGTCGGCCGGCCTTCGGGCGAGTACAGCATCTTGTCCGGGTCGATGCCGAGCTTGCGGTAGATGGTGGCCGCGAAGTTCTCCGGCGACAGCACCCGCTCGACCGCCGCGAACCCCTTGCGGTCGGTCGCGCCGACCACTTGGCCGCCCTTGATGCCGCCGCCGGCGAACAGCACGTTCATGGCGTTCGCCCAGTGGTCGCGGCCCGGTTTGTTCTGTCCCGCCAGCGTCGAAATCTTCGGCGTCCGCCCGAACTCGCCGAGGGCGATCACCAGCGTGGTGTCCAGCAGCCCGCGCTCGTCGAGGTCGGCGATCAGCGCCGCCACGGTCTGGTCCCAACTCGGCAGTCGCTTCCGCAGCGCGTCGAACAGGTCCTGGTGGTGGTCCCACCCGCCGTCGTTGATGGTGACGAACGGCACCCCCGCCGACACCAGCCGGCGGGCCAGCAGGCACCGCTGGCCGAAGCTGTTGCGGCCGTACCGGTCGCGGACCTTCGGCGGCTCGTCGCCGATGCGGAAGGCGGCCTGCGCCTCCTTCGACCGCATCAGTTCGTTCGCCTGGAGGTAGTGCTCGTCGAGCGCGACGGCCGGGTCGCCGGCGGCCTTGTCCAGGAACCGCTGGAAGCGGTCCACGTCATTCCGCAGCGACCCGCGATCCGCGAACCGCCCTTCGGTGATGCCGGCGGGCAGGGCCACGTCGCGGACGCGGAAGCCGGGGCTGTTCGGGTCGCCGTCGGCGACGAACGGGGCGTACTTCGCGCCGAGGAAGTTCGGCCCGCCGGAGCGCGTCATGCTGGGCAGGCTGAAGTACGACGGCAGGCCGACCGGGGCCGGCTTCTCGTGCGCCACCACGGAACCCAAACTGGGGTGGAAGCTGACGAACGCCCCGCACCCGACGGGGATGCGCGGCGGCGCGCCGGTCATCATGTAGTGGTTGCCGGCCCCGTGGTTGCCCTGGTCGTGGCGGATGGACCGCACCACGGCCAGCTTGTCGAACATGCCGGCGAGCTGCGTCATGTGTTCGGACAGGAACACGCCGGGGGTTTTCGTGGCGACGGTCTTGAACTCGCCGCGGTACTCTTCCGGCGCGTCCGGCTTCGGGTCGAACGTCTCGAAGTGGGTCGGCCCGCCGTCCATCCAGATGAGGATGCACGCCTTCGCCTCGGCCGTCGCGGCCCTCTCCGGGTCGCGGGCGCGGAGGGCGGACGCCAGCCCGCCGCCGAGCAGCGTGCCGAGGCCGAGTTGCAGGAAGTCGCGGCGGGAGGTGGAAGGCATGGGAGGGGTGTCGTTGGGTGGGGTGGTGGGGTCCAGGCGGTTCGTCACGATTGTTTTCACGGTGTGGAGTCAGGGTTGCCGTCTCAGCAGGGACAAGTCCTCGTCGCTTTGATCTTGGAAAACGAGTCCCGCAACCTCGGTGTTCAGCATGAAACCGGCGGCCTTTCCAATCCACGTCTCCGGGGCCGACCATTCCGCCGGAATGTCAGGCGAACCCATCACGAAGACCACCGTTCCGGGCTTGCCCGCATACAGGATGTGGTCGCCCGCTCGAATATCGTCTCCGGTTCGGTAGTGTGTGGCGTAGAAGTTCGGCGTCATCGCGGTGACTCCGTTCAGCGTGCGAGTGCCACCTCAAACATCGGGTACTCGGTGACGACTCCCTCGCGCGTCACGCGGGTGAGGCTCGCCGAGGCCGGCTCCGTCACTTCGAGCGTCAGGGACGTTTGATCCGGCCACTGCCACTCGAACGCCACGTCACCGTACACGCCTTGAACCGTGACCGTCGGCGGGCGAACGCCGTGCTGCCGGAGGAGAACCGCCAGGAAGGTCGCGGAATCCACCACCTCGGCCGACGGAGCCTCCGTCCCTTGTCCGTCCCAATCGTCCTCCAAGTCCCGGATGGCGAGGAGCGAATCGATGCACCGCTTCCAGCCGTCGGAAGGGGTTCGGCACGACGGATGAAGAACCGGCGGAATCCCGTTCGGCGCTTCGTGCGGAAGATGCTGAAGCAATTCCCGCGTCAGTTCGGGCCAACTGGTCATGCTTCGCCTCTGTTGGGGTGTCGGTCGGTCAGACCGTTGGCGGCCGGACGACATTCGCGCTGGCGAGTTGGGCCAGTCGAACCTGCCAACGCATACCTCCGGGTGGGCGCGGCCGGCGTGTGGACATAAACGGCGGCGGTGTTCGGGGCCATCACCTGGAGTTCGATGTACCGGCCGTCCGGCGGCTGCCAGTCGAAGTGGACGCCGCCGGACAGCCCTTGTGTGACCGCATCAGGGGCCGCGATCCCTTCCCGCCGGAGGAGCAGCGCCAGAATCAGCGCGCTGTCCACCACGTCCGTCATCGGGGCCGGTGTGCCTTGTCCGTCCCAATCGTCTTCGAGTTGACGGATGGCGAGGAGTTCGTCGATCCGTTCCGGCCAGTCGTCGGCTGTCATCCGCCCGGTTTCAGTCGCACGCGGGAGATCGGCCGCACCGCTCGCCACGGGGGTTCGTGTTGCCCATCCGATCATATTCGGCCTCCACGTTGTTCGTTCCCCATTCTACCACGTCAATCCGCGAACACGAACTCGGGCGTGTTCACCAGCGCCCACAGCAGGTCTTCGGTGGCAGTGCGGCGGGTGGCGTCCTTCTTGGCGAAGCGGGCCACGCAGGTGGCATTCTCGTCTACCATCGGTCTGCGGTTGTAGGCCAGCAGGTACAGTTCCTCAACGATTTCCGCCGGCGTCTTCTTCCCCTCCGCCAGCTTCGCGGCGCGGCCGGTGTCGGCGGTGATCTTCGCGGCCAGGCCGGGGGCGTTCATCAGGTGCAGCGCCTGCACCACCGTGGTGTCGGTGGTCCGCTCGCACGGCGGGTCTTGATTCGGGTCGGGGCGGCCGAAGCTGTCGAGGAACTTGGAGTCGAACCGCACCGTCCACGCCTCCATCGCGCGGGCACCAGCGGGCATCGCGTCGAACTTCTCCGGCACGCCGGTCACGTCCGACACCGCGTCGAGGAGCGCCTCGGCCCGCATCCGCTGGCGGTAGTGGCGGGAGTAGTTGCGGGTGTCGGCGGTGTTGCGGGCGGTCGGCGTCGAACTCAGCGCGAACGTGTGACTGGTGGCGATAGAGCGGATCAGCTTCTTCAGGTCGTGGCCGTTCGCGCGGAAGTCGTCGGCCAGCGCGGTCAGCAGTGCCGGGTTGGTCGGCGGGTTGGTGTCGCGGAGGTCGTCCACGGGGTCCACGAGGCCACGGCCCATCAGGTCGGCCCACACCCGGTTGGCGATGACCTTGGCGAAGAACGGGTTGTCCGTCGCCGTCACCCAGTCGGCCAGCACCGCGCGGGGGTCGGCGTCGGCCGCGATGGTTTGCGGTTGGCCCAGCAATGGCGTCGGCGGCAGCACGTCACCCGTCAGCGGGTGCTTCACCGTGCCGGCCTCCTTGACGAACATGATTTCCTCGCCGCCGGAGATCGGGGCCGAGATGCCCTGCCCCTTCCGCCCGACGCGGCTGAAGAACGCGGCGAAGCTGTAGAAGTCCTTCTGGCTCCACTTCTCGGACGGGTGCTGGTGGCACTTGGCGCAGTCCAGCCGCACGCCGAGGAACAGCCGGCTGACCATCGGGGCCAGCTCGTCCGGCTCGCGGCGGTTGCGGTAGAACACCGCCGCGCCGTTCTTCCAGGTGCTGCCCTGGGCGGTGACGAGGTCGCGGACGAACCGGTCGTAGGGAACGTTCCTGCGGAACTGGTCGCGGATCCACTGGTCGTAGGTGAACGTCGCCTTGATGCCGACGTGGTACGGGTTCGGCCGCAGCAGGTCGGCCCACTTGTTCGCCCAGAAGTCGGCGTACTCCGGCCGCGCCAGCAACCGGTCGATGAGCGCCACCCGCTTCTGCGGGTCGGCGTCGGCGAGGTACGCCCGCGTCTCCTGCGGCGTCGGCAGGCGGCCGATGACGGTCAGGAACGCGCGGCGGTGGAAGGTGCTTTCGGGTGCCGGTTCCGACGCGGTCAGGCCGAGCCGTTGCAACTTGTCCCAGACGTGGCCGTCGATGAAGTTGTTGCGCGGCAGCTTGGCGTACACCGCCGCATCGACCGTGCCCGGCAGCGGGATCAGGACGTTCATCACGGCGAACTTGTCCACGAACCGGGCGGTAATCGCGGCTTCCCCGGCGGTGGTGCCGACGCGGACCACGCCAGTCGGGTCCACCGCCGCGTAGCCGCTGTCGTTCGACTGGAACGCGGCTAACTTCGTCACGTCCTCGGTGCTGCCGTCCGAGTAGTGGGCGGTCACGGTCAGCGGCGTCGTCTGTTTGAACGCGGCGACGACTTCCGCCGGCGCGACGGCGATCCGCGTCAGCGCCGGCGCGTCCGGTGGGGTGCGCGGGGTGCCGGCGACGATCCACCGCTTCACCGCGTCGTACCCTGCGGTGCCGACCGGCAGTTTCCTACCGCCGCCGTGGGCGACCGCGCCGCTCGCCTTCAGTAGGAACAGGCTGTTGTCCGGGTCGGCGGGGAAGAGGCGGCGGCCGCGGCCCTCTTTCACGATGGCCGCGTGGTCGAACGCCGGGTCGAAGCCGAGCAGCGACAGGGCGAACCCGTTCTGCCCGCGCGCCTTGCCGTGGCACGCGCCGGCGTTGCACCCGGCCCGCGTCAGGATCGGCTGGATGTCGCGCTCGAACGTGACCGGGCGTTCCGCGCCGGCGGCAGCGGACGAAAGCGAAATCGCGGCGAACAAACAGAACAGACGCATGGGACCGATCCGGGGTGAGGCGGATGGAACAGCAGGAGACGAGCGAACCGGCGGGCATCGGCCACGGGCACCGACGTGAGAGAAGAATACCGCCGATGCGGGTGCGGGGCAAGGAGAAGAGTGGGCAGGATGCACCAGCGGATTCCGGCACACCTGGCTCCGCGAACGCACGTCCGTTCGCGGAGCGAATGCCGACACTGACGGCAACGGGTCCACGAGACCCCGGTCGAGTTGGCCGGGATGGGCGGCGAACACTTGAAAGGGAGAACCTGCGGCGGTCAGCCGCCGGGCATGACGAAGTTGCGGAGCAGGCCGTAATACCCCTCGCACCGCTCCCGCCAGGCCCGCGGGTCGGTCGGCATCGCCCCCCGCAGCGGGCGGAAGCTGACCAGCACCTCCACCCGGTTGGCGTCGAGCTTGTTCATCCGCAGCTCGATCTCGATCGGCTCCCGGCCCCGCGGCGGCGCGCGGTGTGCCCCGGACAGGAAGCCCATGACCCCGCTCCGCGAGCTTGGCGGGTCGGCGGTCGCCTTCCACCCGATCGGCAACTCCACCCGCACCCGGATCAGCCCCGGCTCGCTCTCCACCGCCTGCCCCTTCACCTCGTCGATGAACCCCTTCAGCTTCAGCGCCGCCAGCTTCTCCGGCAGGCACGCCTCGAACATGTCCGACAGGACGAAGGCGTCGTCGGCCCCGGCCACGGCCGGCGGTGGGGTGGTGGCGACGGCCGGCAGTTCGGCCTCCAGCATCACCAGGTCGTCGTCCATCTCCGGCGGCGCGGTGGCCTTCCACACGTCCCAGCCGACGCCCCGCGAGTACAGGTCCACGAACTCCTTCATCGTCGGCGGCCGCTCGCTGGCGTACTTGGCCAGGGCCATCTGCACCACCGCCTCGACCGCCGGCGGGACGTGCCCGGCCCCCACCGCATGGAACTTCGGCGGCATATCCCGGACGTGGGCGCTCAGCAGCTCCTCCTGAGTTTCCATGTCGAACGGCAGCCGGCCGGTGAGCATCTCGAACGCGATGACGCCGACGCTGTAGATGTCCGAGCGGGCGTCGGTGGTGTCGCCCCGGATCATTTCCGGCGACACGTAGGCGGGCGTGCCGCAGGCGAAGATCGAGCCGTGCCCGGTCAGTTCGGCCAACTGGATGTGCGGCTTGGAGGTGAACCCGGCGAAGCCGAAGTCCAACACCTTCACCGTCTCGGCGTCGCTGCCGGGGTTCACCACCATCAGGTTGGCCGGCTTCAGGTCGCGGTGGCAGATGCCCCGCTGCTGGGCGGCGCACAGCGCGTGACCGAGCGGGCCGAGCAGCTTGCCCACGCGCTCCGGGTCCAACTTCTTGCTCACGTCGAGGACGGTCTCGAGCGTGACGCCGCTGATGTGTTCGAGGACCAGGCACGGGCCGAGCGGGTCGTCCAGGGAGGCGTCCAGCAGGCGGCACACATACGGGTGGCTGAACCCGGCCATGCTCCGCACTTCGGCGTCGAAGAACTGGCGGAACCGCGGGGCCAGAGTCGCCTCGTCCTTGATCCGCTTCACCACCACCGCCGACCCGCCGGCCGTGTCGGCCAGGAAGACGTGCGCGTTGCTGCCCTCGCCGAGGAACCGGCGGGCGCGGTATTTCCCCAGGAACGTCTGGCCGATGTACGCCTCGGCCGCGCCGCGGCGGGACGCCGGCGGGGGTGTCGAGACCGTGCCGGTTCGCTTCGCCGACCCGAAGATCCGCATCGGTGGGGCCTCTGATCCATCGGCGGGGCCGGGACCAGCCCCCCCTACCAGGGCAACCGTAGTGCGGAAACCGCCGACACGCAAACCGGAGCCGCGGCTACCGTCCCGTAGTGGCGACCACCCCGCTTACCCCTGAGTGCGAATCATGGCCTCACTTTCCGCGAGCGATCTCCCCGCAATGCGTCAGTTCACAGTTTTCCCAACACCAGATCGACCACCCAGCAGCCGCGGACGTGTTCACCAGGTTCGCGACAGTGGCTCAGGATGTCCGCGTGTTCGCACCCGGCGTCTTGCAGCGCGTCGGCCAGGATCGGCATCCGCTCGAACGCGCGATCCTCGTAGATGCCCCGCGCGATGCCGGCGGCCGCTTCGGTGAGCCCACCCGGTTCGACCGCGACCAGACGGAACGGGTTGCCGAAGATGTCGCGGAGCAGGTTTGCCAGGAATGCCTCTCCATTTGCCTTACCCCGGAACCAAGCATCGTGCTGCTCGTCTTCTGTCGTGTTCGGGTCTTCTTCCCTGTCGGCAAACGCGCTCACGACTTCGTTCGTCGTCCATTCAGCCGCCTGCTTCGTGGCCGGTTCAACTGTTCGCGCGGCAGCCCTGGCGGCGTCGATCTGAAGGTCGGTCGTTGTGAGATCACGGAATGGAAACGCTGCCCACGCCTCCCGCCGAGCCGTGACGAGTTCCTGCTCGCCGCCCCGCCCCTCGGCAACATCCTCAGCTACCACGAGCGCGACCCGGCTCGTCGGGTGGAAAAACAAATCCGAAAACGGTCGCACTGCCTCGACGCAATACCATCGCAGCTTCCGTTCGCTCGCACGACTCCGAATGAACGCCAGCATCGCCTGCGGATCGGTCACGGTCAGCCATTCGGCTTCGGTCACGGTCATTCTCCACAATGTCGCGGCTCGTTCCGCGAGCGAGCGGCGGCAATTTCACTCCAACTTATTCCACACTCGACCGGCACCGATGACAGCGAATCGCGCGCTCCAACGCAGTGTCATCCCTTCCACTTGTACCCGACGGCGGCCACGAACTGCCCGTCGGGCGGTAGCACCCGCCAGCCGGCGTCGATGCCGGCGGCCTGCAAGTTCGCCGCGTCCGAGGTGCAGGTGTACGGCTCGATGGCGACCGCCTTCCGGTGCGGCGGGGTGAACAGCAGCAGTTCGCCGAACTCCGGCGGTGCCCAGATGGACAACTCCCCGGCGGCCGTCGGGTGCGACAGCTTCGCCACCGGCGTCGGGTTGTCGCCACTCCGCGCGGGCAGCCGGAACAGGGTGTCGAGTTGCGCCGACCCGATCTGGCGGGGCTTGGAGAAATCCAGGTCCGGCGGGACGGGCAGCCGTTTCCCGGTCGGCAGGCCGGCGTCCGCCTCCCACATCGATTCGACGGGCGCGGTCAGGATCAGTTCGTCGGCGCTCGCGCCCGGCGCGTTCGGGTGGCAGAAGTACGGGTGGTAGCCGAGGCCGAAGGGCAACGCGGTCTGGGACGGGTTCACCACGGTGGCGATGGCGATCAAGGCCGTCGCGCTGAGGCGGTAGCTGACCGCGACGATGAAGTCGGCGGGCCAGTACGGGACGGCGAACGGCAAGTCCTCGGCCAGGCGCAACTCGCCCGTCACCCAGGCGTGGTCCGCCTCCGTGCCGGTTCCGGTCACCCGCCAAGGCGTCCGAGGCGAGAAGCCGTGGATGGCGTGCAGCCCGCTGCTCTCGTTCAACGGCAGTTGGTACTCCCGGCCCTCGAAGGTGAACTTGCCGTGCCGCAGCCGGTTCGGGAACGGGAACAGGATGGGGTGCCCGGAGCGGGTCGGCACCGGGTTCGTGTCCCAGTCCGGCGACCGGTACAGAATGTCGCCCCAGGTGCCGTCGGCCCGCCTCACCTGCCATTGCAGGCAGTTGAACCCGAACCCCGGCCAGACCTCGGCGCGGACGGTGCCCGCGTCGTCGCCCAGCTCGATGGCGGTGTCCGACCGCCCGCCGGCGGCGACTTCCTTGGCGCGAACGAAGAACGACATGGCGCGGACCTCTCGATGTGGGGGACTTCGATTCGGGGCGTCGGCCTCACTTCTTCGCTTCCGGGGCGAAGAACTTCTTCCACTGTTCCTTCTCCTTGTCCCGTTCCAGGAACGGCACCCCCTTGGCCATCCACTCCGGCATCGGCTGCCCCTTCAGGTGGTGGTCGAAGAACTGGTGCATCCGCAGGGCGAAGTCGCGGGCGTTGCCCCGCCGCGCCAGGTTGTGCGGCTCGCCGTTGTAATTCAACAAATAGACGTCCTTGCCCAGCCGCCGCAGGGCCAAATAGTATTCCACTCCTTGATACCACGGCACCGCGTCGTCCTGGTCGTTGTGGATCAACATCAGCGGCGTCGCCACCCGGTCGGCGGCGAACACCGGCGAGTTCTCCAGGTACTTCATCGGGGCCTGCCACAGCGTCTCGCCGATGCGGGACTGCGTCTTCTCGTACTGGAACTGCCGCGGCAGGCCGGTGCCCCAGCGGATGCCATTGTACGCGCTGGTCATGTTGCTGACGGGCGCGCCGGCGACGGCCGCCTTGAACCGGTTCGTCTGCGTCACCAGGTACGCGATCTGGTAGCCGCCCCAGCTCTGGCCGTTGATGCCGATGGCCTTCTCGTCCACGAACCCCTTGTCGGCCACGGCCTGGATCGCCGGCAGCACGCACTTCATCGCGCTCTGGCCCGGGAACCCGGTCTTGTACGCGATGTCCGGCATCAGCACGAGGTAGCCGTTGCTGGCGTAGAAGGTGGGGTTAATGACCTGCCCGCGCGTCACGCTCGGCACGCGGAAGCCGTGCAGCGAGTCGGTCAGCCGCTCGTAGATGTACACCACCATCGGGTACTTCTTGGACGGGTCGAAGTTCTCCGGCTTCACCAGGATGGCTTGCAGCGGCTCGCCGTCGGTCGTCTTGAACGGCACCAGCTCGGCCGTGCCCCAGTTGAACTCCTTCACGCGCGGGTTCAGGTCCGTCACCCGCCGGATCTCCATGAAGTTCACGTCCGCGACGTACTGGTCCGGAAACTGGCTAAACGTCTGTGCGGTGAAGGTGTACACGTCGGCCTTCTTCGCCTTCGTCGGCGGGCCGTACTTGCGGGCACCCATCACGAGCTGCTTCGGCTTCTGGCCCGGCGTCAGGCGGAAGAAGCCGGTGTCGCGGGTGTCCGGGTTCTCGGCCGAGAGCAGCCACGGGTACGCCGTGTTCAGGCCGCGCTCCGGTTCGGCGAGCGAGTCTTCCGACTTCTCCACGCGGATCAGACGGAACTGCGTGTTGGTGGCGCGGCCGATGCCGGTCACGTTCACCGCCGGCTCGCTCCCGTCGGCCGACAGCTTCCAGATGTCGAAGCGGTCGGACACGAACAGCGACTTCTCGTCGGTACTCCAGCCGACGATGCCGTAGGGCGGCACCGTCATCGGGCTGTCGAACTGCTCGTTGAAGAAGTTCACGCCGAGCTTGTCCGTCAGGACCGTCTTCTTGCCGTCGGGCACGCCGACCGTGTACCAGTGCTTGCCGTCGAAACCGGTGAGGTACTTCCCCTTGGGCGACGGCGACAGCCCGCTTCGCAGCGCGGTCGCCAGCGGCTTCGCCTCCCCGGTGCGGATGTTGACCAGCGCGAAATCGGCCGGGGTGGGCGTGTCCCACGTCTGCCCGCGGTACTTCTTGTTCGTGACGCCGATACCCCAGTCGCCGAACTCCGGCACGGCGACGGCGTGGTCCTCGTCGGCGAGGTGGCGGAACTGCTTCGAGTCCAGGAGGTAGACGGCGCGGAACGACCGCGTGCGGTTGGCGTTCGCCTGCACCTTCTGCATCGGCTGGATGGCCTCGTCCTTCCAGTGCCACAGGTCGAGATCGACTTTATTCGGGTCGCGCTGAGCCTGCGCACCTGCCGCGCCGCCGGGTCGGGTGAACTGGTCCTCGGTGCCGTCCGGGTCGGTCTTGGCCTTCTCGACCGGCGGGACCACGGCAGGTTCCGGGATCGGGGCCGTGCTGACGCTCAGCTTCAGCCCATCGGCGGAGAAGCTCAGCCCGCCCCGGTCCACGACCTGCCAGCCCTTCTTCAGCCCGGCGACGGTCGGCCCGGCCACCTCCACGGCGATCGCCTTGCCCTCCCGTTCCCACAGGAACACCTTCGGTTTGCGGGCGAGCGTGGCCGGGTCGGGCGCGGCCGGCGGCGCGGTCGGGTTCATCGGGTCCGGCGTCGGCACCGGGGGCGGCGCGGTCGCGTTCTCATCGAAGTAGAACACTAGTTTGGTTTGCTTCTCGTCCCACGTCAGCCCGTAGTAGCGACCCGGCCCGGCCAGCACCGTCACCGGGTTCGGCATGGCCAGTGGCGAGAAGTAGACCCCCGCGCGGCCCGGCGTCTTCGAGCCGACCGTGAACGCGATGTGCTTGAAATCCCTGGTGATGGTGTAGCTCACCACGTCGGTGAAAGTGACTTCCTTGCCTCCGACGAGGTCGGCGATGACCAGGTCCGCGCCGGGCTGGGCGCGGGGCAGCTCGGTCCCCGTTCCCTTCAGCCCTTTCGTCCCCTTCTGATCCGGCACCACGTCGTCGCCCTTCGACTTCGGGATCGGGGCGACTTCCTTCTTCGGCTCCGCCATCGGGTCCGGCTTCGGCTCGGTCTTGGGTTCCCCCTTCGGTTCCGGTGGCGGTTCCATGACCCGCACCAGAATACCCGCGCCGTCGCCCAGGATGCTGAAGCTCCGCACCTTCGGGTAGCGCTTCACGACTTGCCCGGTAGTCAGGTCCAGCGCCACCAGCACCGGGCGGGGCGCGTCGGCCGGGAGCGTCTTGTCGGCCTTCGCTTTGTCCGCCTCGGCCTTGGTCGGTTGCAGGGCGAAGTAAAGGAGCTTCGAGTCCGGGGTGAACACCGGGCCGCCGGTGAGTCCGCCCCCGGCACCGCCCGCTCCGGGCAATCCCGGCGGCACAGCGGGCGGCTGATCCGACTCGGATTCCTCTTCGCCGCCACCAGTCGGGGGGCCGCCGGCCGGGGCCGCGCCGGTGCGGGTGCCGGCGTAGAACTTGTACTCCGCCCCGGTCGGGATGTTCTTCACGACGAACGTGGCTTCGCCGACGGCGGGCGCGACCGTGTACGCCAGGAACTTGCCGTCGGGCGACAGCGTCATGCCGGTGGCCGTGTTCCAGATGTCCTGGTCGGCGTGGGTGAGGACGCGCTTCTTGGGCGGTTCCTGGGCGGCGAGTGCGGGCAGCAGCAGAGCCACCGCGCAAAGGGCGAGTCGGAACACGGGGCACCTCGACGGACGAAGGGCGAACGGCAGTGGAGGATGATTATCTGGGGGAGCTGGCGAAGGGCGAACGGTTTTTCGGAAGAGGCAGGACGGGTGGCGAGAAGATGTGCGGATTGTGCGGTATCGCCGGTTTGCCGCGACACGGAGGGAATGGGCATTCCTGCCCGCTCCCCTCCGTGTCGCGGCAAACCCGTTTCACTTCACCCACAGCGCCTTGTCCCGCCGCGACACCACTTCACCGATGACCACGGCCACCAGCGCGCCGTTGGCCTTCAGCTTGCCGACCAGCTCGTCCGCGCGACTGGCGGGGAGGCTGATGAGCAGCCCGCCGGAGGTCTGGGCGTCGTAGAAGAACTCCAGCCGCCACGGGTCCGGCGTGCCGTCGAAGTGCGTCTCCGCGAGGGTGTACTCGCGGTTCGTCTTGCTGGCGCGGGTGCGGAACTTGGTCACGTCGATGGTGTCGATGCCGGGGAACAGCGGCAGCGCCTTCAGGTCGAGGACGATGGTCGTATGGCTGCCCTCGGCCATCTCGAAGGTGTGCCCGGCGAGACCGAACCCGGTCACGTCTGTGGCCGCGTGCGCCCCGCACTCGCGCATCGGCCCGACGCCCACGGCGTTCAGTTGGGCCATGCTGTCGCACGCCACTTTCAGCAGGGCATCCGGGCAAGCCCGCTTCTTGGCGGAGGTCGTCACGAAGCCGGTGCCGAGGGGCTTAGTCAACACCAGCACGTCGCCCGGTTTGGCGTTCGCGTTCGTGAGGATGTGATCCGGATGCACTGTGCCCGTGACCGACAGGCCGAACTTGATCTCGTTGTCGCGGACGGTGTGCCCGCCGACGATGGTGCAGCCGGCCGCCTGGCACCGCTCCGCGCCGCCGGCCAGGATCTTGCCGAGCCAGTCCATGCTCAGCTTGTCGTCGGGGTAGCAGACGAGATTCATCGCCGTCAGCGGTTTGCCGCCCATCGCATACACGTCGGACAGCGAGTTGGCGGCGGCGATCTGGCCGTAAACGTAGGGGTCGTCCACGACCGGCGGGAAGAAGTCGAGCGTCTGCACGAGGGCCAAGTCGGGCGCAAGACGGTAGACGCCCGCGTCGTCGTGCGTGTCGGTGCCGACGAGCAGGTTCGGGTCGTGGATTTTGGGCAGGTAGCTCAGAACCTGAGCGATGCCGCCGGGCGGCAGTTTACCGGCTCAACCCGCGCAACTGGCGTAATCCGTCAGCCGTTTCCGGCGGCCGAAAAGGCGCATGCGTCACCTGGGGGGGAATCGACCTCATTCACGGTTAAGGGGAGGGCTTCACGGAACCGTTCCCCGGCCGAATAGGTCAGTCTTCGAAGGTACGGTTCACAACCTCCAATGGCACGGACTTCGGGCGAGAATTTCTTCCGTTGAAACGACGGAGCGGGCAGGCTCCCCGCCTTCAAGCAATCTTCGCGTGCGTTCCCCGCCCACCACATCTTCCGCGCCTGACCCTTTGGTGATTCACCTCATGCGGTTCCCGCTCCTGCTCGCCGCGCCGGCCGGTCGCCGCGCCATCGCCTTTCGCAGCCAGCCGAAGGCGGGGAAGAAGTGAAGTGGGGCCTACAAGGACGGGGAGGCCACCGTTTCCCCGCCGATCTGCTCGCACACTTCGATGAAGAGTTTGCGGAGCGCCCGCTTTTCTTCCGGCGTCAATTCCCTCCGCAGGGAGTCCGATGCCGTGCGGAGGATGCGCCGATCAATGTCTTGAGGGATGCTTCGGCTCGGACGATACGCGAGCAAGGTCGCGCATCGCTCTTCGGCGGTGAGGTCTCTGGCCGTTCGTTCGGCGAGTTCCGCCAGTTCGGCCTCGCCGCCAGACGGTGGCGGCGCGACTGGTGGGGTCGGTGCTTTTAACTTCAGGAGACCCGCAATGGTGGCTCGATCCCACTCCGTAGCGGTGTCCGCCTCCTGTCGCATCTGCTGCGACTGGTTCCGCTGGGACGGCGCGATTCCCAACAGGTGAACCCGGACGCCGTGCTCTTGGGCCTGCTGGACCCCGACGCGGAGGTCTTCGTCCCCGGCGAGCAATACCGCATCCGCGATGGCGCGGTTCCGGGCCAGCGCGATCATGTCGGTGATGATGAGGGAATCGACGCCCTTCTGCTCCCCGAAACTGTTCACCAATCCGAGGCGGACCTTCACGTTATTCAGGTGGGCGAGGGAGACTTGGTGGGCGCTCGGCCGGCCGTTCGTCCCGTCGTACCAGTACACCCGGAGCAACCCGATGCCGGAGCAGTGCTTGCCGAACGCCGTCAGGGCCTGAACGGTCGCGTCGTTATCCAGGTCGAGTTCCTGCCGGGGTCGCGGGCGATCCTCGCCGGTCAACAGGACGCTTCCCGCCGCAAAGAGGTAGCCCGCGTCGACAAAGACGGCGAAGCGATCCATGACTTGGATCCAAAAAAGGAACCCCCGCTTTCGCGAGGGTTCTAGGGCCGCACCATTCAACGTAGTAGTCGGTTTGGCAATATAAAGGTAGCCAAGTATTGAGCGACCGCAAGGCCGATTCCGAGAAAATACGCTCCCCAACCTGTAGGATGACACGACAGATTGGAATTTCGCAAATCCAGCCGAGGCAATGGCTTAAGGAAGTTAAAATCTCGAAATCAGTGTGAAATCGCAGCGGAACCGTCGCGGTCACTTCTTGATCCGCACCCGCATCCGCTGGCCGATGAACAGCTCGCTCGTTCCGCCGTCGAGGACCACCACGCACTCGACCGTCCGCACGTCGTTCACCTCGCCCGGCTCCAGCACCAGCGTCCGCCGGCGGGCCACCCACTTGGCGATGGACACCACCTTGCCGAGCCGCACCGGCGAGTCCGGCCGGTTGTCGTCCTGCACTTCGGCGGTCATGCCTTCCTTCACGCGGCCGAGGAACTCCTGATCGACTTCCGCCCGCACCACCAGCGGGCCGTCCGGGGCGAACACCACCGCCGGCGTGAACCCGCCGGGGGCGATGATGCCGCCCTCCCCCACCTGCACCCGCAGGATGCGGCCCGGCCCCGGCGCGATCAGCTTGCACTCCGCCACCGCCTTGCCCGCCAGCGCGTGGTCGGCCTTCGCCGCGTCCAACCGGGCCTGGGCGGCCGTCACCAGCAGCCCCGGCTTCTCCTTTTCCAGGTCCAGCATCGTCGCCGCTTCGGCCTTCACCGACTCGTCGATCTCTCGGATCTGCGCGTCCATCGCCTCCAATTCGATCTTGGTCAGCTTTTCCACCGCCCCCTGCGCCTTCTTCTGTTCGATGGCTTTCTTCGCCGCCTCGGCCCGTGCCGCGTTAGCCCCCGCCATCGCCTTGCGGGCCTCCAGTTGGTTCGGATACCGGTCGCGGGTCATGACCGCCCGGTCGTAATCCGCCTGCAATCCGTCCACCACCGCCTTCGCCTGCTTCTCGCGGATCGCCGCCGCCGAGTCGTCCAGTTGAAGCAGGACATCGTCCTTCTTCACCAGTTGCCCCTCGGTCACGTTCACCGACTTCACCCGCCCGGCCTGACTCGGGTCGAGGGCGACCACCTGCCCGACCACGTCCACTCGGCCGGTGCAAACCACGTCCAAGTCGGCCGGCGGGATGACCACCTCCGGCGTCGGGGCCGGGCGGTTCAGCCACCAGCCGACGGCCGCCAGCGGCGCGACCAGTAGCACCACCGCCAGCAGGCGGAAGAATCCCGGAGACCGGCGACCGTCGGACATTGCACGACCTCGGAGTGTGGGCCCGTCTTCGCCGCGACCGCGGGGAGCGATACTCGGCAATTGGCACGGCTCCCTGCGGTCGCCGCGACGAGCGTGCCGCCTACCGGATGTTGTGCGCCGGGTCCACGCCCTGGAAAGACCGCAGCGCGGCTAGCCCGGACACCAGGGCCATGACCAGCGTGACGGCCGCCGCCGCCAGCATGACCAGCGGGTGCAGCCGCACCTGCGTGCCGATGGCGTTCGCGCCGAGGGCCAGCAGGAACGACAGCGGCCCGGCCACCAGCAGGCCGAAGAAGCCGACCCACAGGGCCTGCACCAGCACCGTCAGTTGCAGCCGCCACGTCGGGATGCCCATCGCCCGCAGGGTGGCGAACTCCCGCTGGCTGGCGGCCGTCGCCGCGTACAGCGTCTGGCTCGTCACGACCGCGCCGACCAGCAACCCGAGCAGCGCCGTGAATCCGACGGCGATGCCGGCCTTGGTGGTGAACAGCCAGTGCAGGCGGGACCGCAGCGAGAACGCCTCCGACTCGAACGCGCTCATCTGCGCGTACCGGCCGAGTTGGGCGACCGTCCGCTTGGCGTCCTCCGGTGTGCGGCACTTGGCGAGCAAGTAGGTGCAATCCCCCGGCTGGTACTGGCAGGTCATGCGGGCGGTTTCATACGAGCAGAAGACGTAGGGACCGCCGAGCGACTTGTACCCCTTGACCAGCCCGACCACCCGCACCCGCCGGCCGAGAACTTCGGCCGTCTCGCCGACGCCGCGAATCCCCAGCCGGCCGAGTTCGGACTCGTCCACCACCACCGTGAACGGCTCGGCCAGCTTCGCCAGCAAGTCCGGGTCGTTCCGCAAGGCTTCCACCGCGCCGAGGGCGTTGCGGTCCAGCCGCGAGCCGACGATGGTACACACTTCCGGCGTGGCCGGCCGCCCCTCGGTCCCGGTGCGCGTCCACATCGAGAACGTGATGATGTAGTGTTCGGCCCGTTCGACGCCCGGCAGTCCGGCCACGCGGCCGATCCACCGCTCCGGCACCTTCTGGCCGAGGTCCACGCTTTGCACCGCCGGGTAGCCGACCCACACGTCGGCAATGGTCCGGTCCACCGGGACGGAGGTCATCGACAGCAGGCCGATGACCAGACCGCCCTGGACGGCGATCAGGATGGCGCTGAAGGCGACGGCCAGGATGGCCGGCAGGAACCGCTGGCGCTCGTGCCAGATGGTGGCGAGGGCGAAACTCATGGCCTCACGATAGCAGACGCCCGGCCGGCGTGGGGGCGAAGTGCGGGATTGCGACCGAACGCCAGGCTGGACCCTGCGGGGTGCGGGGACAGGGAGATATGGGGGAACGGCGGGAAGCCAAAATAGCCAAGTGTAGGACCGAGATAGCAAAAGGGACTTTGATGAAACTTTCGGGTGGGCAGGGAATTGCTCTTGAAAAAAGCTGGTTAGGGGGGGGTAGAGTACACCTGCACGAACGAGTTCACCTTGACCGACACCCCACGAGATGACCACCATGAGCCGGAAACTCACCCTGATCGTTGCGTTCCTGACGGCGAGTCTGAGTAGCCTCGTGTTCGCGCAGGCACCCGTGACGGATGGGCTCAAGTGGGACACCGACATGCCGAAGGCATTCGGCGTTGCAAGGGTGAGCCAGATTCAGCTCAACGGGTTAGTCGATGCCGCCCTTTACGCGGACGGTGCCGTCATCGCCGACACGATTTCTTACAAAGTTTACTTGTACGATGTCAAGATGTCGGCTCGTGGCATGAAGGTGGAAGACAAGACTTTTAACGTCGCGGCTGGCACCAGCTGGACCGGTTCCACCACCCGAGCGGGGGGTTATCCTGCCGGCAACTACTCGATCGAGATCACCACGGACAAGTTCCGGGAAACGGCGAACGCGACCGCCACGCGCGTGGCGATCTTGAAGAAAGAGCCGTTCGAGATCAAGTGACGACTGATCGGCTAAACTTGGCGGAGTTCGGAACGACTCCCGCCAAGATTCGGCACAGCCAACATGGAGGTTCTTGTTATGTTCAGCCGTCGAATCGGACTGACCTTGATCGAGTTGCTCGTGGTCATCGGGATACTCGCCATTCTCGTCGGGTTGCTACTCCCAGCCGTTCAAAAAGTGCGCGAGGCGGCGGCGCGGGTTAAGAGCCAGAACAACATCAAGCAGTTCGCCCTCGCCATCCACACCCATGCCGACACGGCGGAGGGTGAACTGCCGACGATCACCGGAAACATACGTCCGTCGGGTCGGAAGTCATTGATCGATCCGAACGTCCACCAGGCCGTCGAGTTGCTCTATCGCCCGCGTGAAAATGACGGCTCCTGGGATCTCCAGCGGATGTTCCTCAGTCCGGCCGATCCGTCCGTCGAGAAGATCATCGCGGATGGGGCGGCCTTCGCCGCCGCCGTCCATGCGACAGACCCTGAGACATTCGTCGGAGACGCCACCCCGACCAGTTACACCGCGAACGCGCAAGTGTTCATTGACCGCCCGCGCCTCACCCGTAGTATTCCCGACGGCTTGTCGAACACGTTCTTCTACGCCGAGCGCTACGCCCGCTGTTTCCACACGAAAGGGGACTACACCGCTATCGACGGCTACCGCCCGACGTTCGCGGACGGCGGCCCCCTGCTGAACGGCAAGAACAATAGGCAAGTCTACCCGGTTCGAGCGGCGTCGGGCGAGACCGTGCCGAACATCCCAGGGATGGCATTCCAGGTTCGGCCGCCCCGCTATGAGTTGTTCGACCTCACCGCGTCGGGAAATTTCGCGCTGTACATGGCTTACTACACCAACCCGCCCGCCGACTTGTGCGACTCCCGCGTCCCGCAAACGCCGCACTCCTCCGGGATGCTTGTCGGCCTGGGGGACGGCTCCGTCCGCACGGTCGCCAAAGGAATCACGCCGAGTGTCTTCTGGGCGCTCGTCACCCCAGCCGGCGGCGAAGTTCTCGGCGACTGGTGACGGGCCGGCTACGCGAAGAAGCGGGCCACGGGCACGGCGAAGCCGGGGAGGATGTCGTCCAGCTTCAGTTCGTCGCCGTTGTGGAACCGCTGCGGCAGCTCGTCCGGTCGGAACACGCCGGCGGAGTCGGTCTGCGGGTCCAGGATCACCACCACCTTCACGCCGGCGTCCAGGTACTCGGTCGCCTTGGCCGTCATGTCGTTGATGGAGTCCGACGGCGAACGGACCTCGACCACGAGTTCCAGTGGCGGAATCAGAGCCCCAGCGGGCGGCGGGTTGTCCGCTGCTCGTGTGGAGTAACTGACGAACGCCATGTCCGCTCCGCGAACCCCGTCCGGGTTCGTGCGGGTGCGGATGAACGTGTCGTTCATGAACGCCCATCCCAGTTTGTGTTCCAGAATGTAGTTCCCGATGACGATGCTCGCCTTGAAGCAGACGTGGCCGTGGATCGCACCGGGCATGGGGATTTCCTTCAGGTGGCCTTTCACCAGCTCGTACCCGGTCCGGTCGCCGTACTGGGCGAGGAAGTCGTCGCCGGTCATCAGGCCCGTCGGGGCGACCGGCGGGGTCAACGTGGCGGTGGCCATTTGATTCCTCCTGGAGTGGGTCCGACTCACTTCTTCTTCGGCTCGTCCTTCTTCTTGGGTTCCTCTTTCTTCGGCTCCTCCTTCTTCGCTTCGATCACCGTGACGGTGGCCGTTACCAGCGCGCTCACGTCCTTCCCGGCGACCTTGGCGGTGCCCCGCAGGATGACCACGCCCGGCCCGAGCGGGACGCTCACCGGAATGGTGAACTCCACCTCCACGTCCTTGCCGTCCTTGGCGACGTTCTTCAGCTTCGGCATCGCCGACACCGGCACGCTCACCGCCACGATCACGATCTCCTCGGCGAACTTGTCGGCCCGTTTCGCCGACAGCTTGCCCTTCAGCGTGCCGCCCTTCGCCACCTCGGATTTCTCGAAGGTCAGCGTCAGGGCGAACGGCGGCTCCGGCACGACGGCGACCGCCACCTGCTGGGCCACCTCGGTCGGCGGGTTCGGCATCCCCCCGAACGCGGCCTTAGTCGCGTCCAGGAGCGTGCTGATGCGGGTCACATCCTTGCCGTCGATCTTCGCGGTCGCCTTCACGAGGCCGACGAACGCGCCCGGCTTGGTGCCGGCTTTCACCGTGATCGGCAGATACAGCGGCGACACCGGTTGCGGGTTGGCGGCCGCCGGGATGGTCAGCGTGCCGGTCACGCCGTCCACGCCGGCGAAGGTCACGTCGATGGGGCCGGCGAAGCCGTTCACCCGCGTCACGCCGGTGATCGGCAGCAGGCCGAGGCCGCCGACCGGCGCGTCGATGCGGTCCAGCCCGACGGTGACGGTGAAGTCCGGGGCCGCCGGCCGCACCGACAGGTGATACACCTCGTTCGGCCCGGAGACGTAGTTGGTGTTTTCGCAACTGATGTAGAAATCGCCATCGGCGGGCGGGGTGAACTCGACGCGCACGCCGGCCTGCTGCGGGTTCGACTTGGCCAACTCCGCCCCCTTCGCGTCCAGCACCTTCAGGAGAACCTCGGTGTTCAGCGCCAGTTCGTAGGTCAGCGCCTGGATGACCAACTTCGCCCCCTTCTTGCCGGGGAACTTGAAGAAGTCGATGTCGCTCTTGGCCTCGAACTTCGCCGAGATGCCGCCGGGCACGGGGAGGACGTTGGCCTTGGCGATGTCGTTGTTCGGCTCCTGCTCCACCAATTCCGGGTGGTCATGGACCCGCACCGGCACCGGCCACCCACTGAGGCCGTCCCGCTTCGGCGCGACGTAGGCCACGTCGCCGGTGGCCGCCGTCACGCTGACCGGCTTCACTCCCGTCAGCCCCGCGCCGGCAAACCCGACCTCCGTCTTCTTGCCGCGTTCCACGGCCAGCGGGAAGGCACACGTCGCGCCGGGGAAGCTGCCGACCCGCAGCCGGTAGCCGAAGTCCGCGCCGCCGCGATAGGTGGTGTCGCGGACTTCGACGATGACCTCTCCGGCGCTAGGGAAGGTGTGCGTCACGCGGGCGTCGGACTGCAACCCCGGCGTGTCGTCGGCGTACAGGCCGGACAGCTCCCGGCCGGTGCCGTCGTACAGGATCACCACGGGGTCGATGAGTGAGCCGATCCGCCGGCCGACCGCCTCCACGGTCAGGCTCTCGCCGGCCTTCACCGGGAACTTGTAGAAGTCGCCCGTCTCCGCCGCCGCCGCGCCGACCACCACGCACGGCACCGGCACCGCCTGGGCCGTCTCCTTCTTGTTGTTGCCGGCCTTCTTCTCCACTTCGGGCAGTTCATCGACCACGAACGGCCGGGGGTTCGAGATGCCGACCGCCGTGGCGAGGCGGAACGAGTGCAGGCCGATGGGGGTGTCGGCGGGCACCTCGATCTTGGCCTTCACCGCCGCCTTCGGGTCTTTCTGTTCGACCAGCGTGGCCTTGCCGGGGAACGACAGCCAGACGCCGGTCGCGTTGGCCAGTTCGGTGCCGGGGAACGTCACCTCGACCGTGGCCCCGCGCTTCGCGCCGACCGTGGCCGGGGTGGTGACGGTCGGGTAGTTCTTGGGGATCGCCGGCGGCGCGGGCTTGGGCTGGCCGGCGGCGTCGCGGGTCGTTGGGGTGAGCAGCGACACGGCCAGGGCGACGAGGGCGAAGAGGAGGGCGGAGCGGACGGCGCGGCGCATGGGATGGGTCTCGGCGGGTGGGTTCCGACAGGCCGATCTTACCCGGCGGATTCCAACCTGAACAGGTTGGTAGGTTCCCCTATAATGTGCGTCTACCGTTTTCGTCGTCCTCAACAGGGGTGGGTGTCGGATGGACAAGCAGCAGATGCAGAAGATCCTGATCCCGGCGGCGGCCATCGCCGGCGTCATCTTGCTCGTGGGCCTCATCGTCGCCACCGGCGGCAGCCCCGACCCGGCGAAACCGGGCGCGAAAGGCGGCGATCCGAAGGGACCGAGCGCGAGCGGCAAGTTCGACGTGTTCCCGCTGGAAGGGGCCGACTGGAAGGAGTTGCCCGGCGGGGTGAAGTACTGGGATGTCAAGGAAGGCATCGGCACGCCCGTCGAGGCCGGCGCGCGGGTGACCATGCACTACACCCTCTGGCTGACGAACGGCGAGCGGAAACAGTCCAGCAAGGACACGAACGACCCACTCCGCATGCCCCTGGGAGATTTGGTCGCCGGCTGGCAAGAGGCGATTCCGGGTATGAAACCCGGCGGCACCCGTCGGCTGTTCATCCCGGCGGCCAAGGGGTACGGCGCGCGCGGAAAGGGCGACATCCCGCCGAACGCCGACCTCGTCTTTGAAGTCGAACTGATCTCGTCCCCGTAACCGTCCCCACCCCGCGAGGCGAGTCCCATGAGCCGTTCCTGGTTCGCCGTGTCGGCGGTCGTCCTCGGCACGATCGTCGCGTCCGCCGCCCCCGTGCCGAAGGAAAAGGAGAAACCCGTGACCGAACCGTTCGCCTTCCCGGATGTGGCCGCGAAGGAGTGGAAGGAGCTGCCCGGCGGCATGAAGATGTGGGACGTGAAAGTCGGCGACGGCAAGGAAGCGCCCGCCGGCTCCACCGTCACCGTCCACTACGTCGGCTGGCTGGCCACCAACGGCAAGAAGTTCGACAGCAGCAAGGACCGGGGCGAGACCATCAGCTTCGGCCTGCACCAAGTTATCAAGGGCTGGACCGACGGCGTACCGGGCATGAAGCCGGGCGGCATCCGCCGGCTGCTCATCCCGGCCGCGATGGGCTACGGTGCCCGCGGCGCGGGCAAGGACATCCCGCCGAACAGCGACCTCGTGTTCGTCATCGAACTGATCGAGAGCAAGTGACCGCCCGGCGAACCCGGCCCGCAAGGGCCGTGGGTGTCTGGTCTCAATCACCCACGGCCCTT
>JAYUFU010000496.1:0-27518 GCA_043738505.1 Fimbriiglobus sp.
GGTACGTGCGGTGGATGCCGGCCTTCCCGGCCAGATCCTCCTGGGTCAGCCCCAGCTCCTCCCGCCGGCCGCGGACGGCGTCGCCGAACCGCTCGCGGATGTCGGGCGTGGCGCGGCGCTTTCCCATGGCCACGACGGTAAGGTCGTGTAGACTTTGGGTGTATCGGCGATGAGTGACATTCCGGCCCGGTCGCGGCGAGGGGCGGCGGACCCCAGAATCGGGCGGCCCGCTCGCCGGGCGGAGTTTTCGCGAACTCGACGGTGCCAACTTCCGCCGGCCCGGCCGGAGGAACCGCTGCCGGGCCGTTCGGCGTCGGAACCGGCCGTCTCATCGAGCCGGTCGAACGACAACCGGTCGGTGCCGTCACCCGCCGTCAACGTCAGGAGGTAAACGCCGTGGACGCGAGTCGATCCTCCGTGCCGGCTGCTGTCCCCGTGACGCCTGCGAGTGCCGCCGCGCGACGCGCGTGGCGGGATCGGCTTTGGAACGCCGCGGCGGGGCTGGTGGCCGTCGTCGCCGTCGCGGTCCTTTTCCTGGCCGGCGGGGACGGTGCGATTCCCCGACCGGTTCCGCCACCCGGGTCGCGGCCGCCGGTGGCGGTCGCACCGACGGCGTCGCCCGACCGCCCCGCCCCCGCCGCGGACGATGTCGTGGCGACGTTGACGGCGGCCGGCTATGACGCGGCCTCCGCGGCGGCGGTGGCCGCGTACCACGCCGAGTTCCTCGCCGCCCTGGCCGCCGACTCCCCGCCGGCCCGCGACCGCGTCCTCGACCGGCTCGGCGTCCTGGCCAAGTACCCGGACGCCCTCGCGTACGTGCGAACGCATCCGGAATACGCCGGGCTGCTGGCCGCCGTGACGGACGCGCGGGCCGCCGCGAACGCGCTGCGGGCGGCGGGCGACGACGCCGTCGCGCTCGTCAACTGCCTGCTCCTGGCCGCCGACCGGTCCGAACGGGACGCCGCCGTCGCGGTCTTCGCCCGGCACGGCACGCGGATCGCCAAACTCCAGCGGGCCGGCCTGCTCGGCGTCGAGACCCTGTTCCCCGCCGACCCGACGACCGACGGCGAGCGGACCTACGACCGCTGCCTCGCCGACGCGCTCGACGCCGCCGGTCGCGACGACGACCGGCTGGCGGCGGTGATCCTGTTCGCCCGCGATCGGGGGCCCGACCTCCGGCGGCGGCTCGCCGCCGACCCCGCCTTCCGCGGCCGGTTCGCCGGCGACCTGTGGCCGGCCCTGCGGCGGGCGTGCGAGCGGCCGGGGCGGCCGCTGGAACTGTACCTGGACGAGCCGCGAGTCTGGGACCTGCTGCTCCGGCCGGACGGGGAGGCGCTGCTGGCGGCCGGCGGGCCGCTGGCGGTGGAACTGCTGTTCGGACCGACGGCGTATCCGCCGGCGCTGCACGACCGGATCGCGCACCTGCTGCTCGCCGGCTACCAGGACGTCCTCGCCGGCCTCGTCGCCGGCCCGTTCCGGCAGGATCCCCAGTTCCGCGACCTGCTCGCCGAGCCGATCCCGGACGACCTGTTCGCCGGCGCGGTGGCCCGACTGCTCGCGGCCGGGGCGAACTTTCGCGACCCGCTGGCGAAGTTGTGGGCGATCCGCACGGACCCGGCGGCGCTGAAGGCGGCCGTCGTCGGCCAGCAACCGTCGGCGCTCGACTGGATTCCCCTCTACGCCGCCGGCGTAGCCGTGCGGAAGCTGGCCGCCGGCGAACGGGTTTCCGACGACGAGTGGCTGGGGGCCGGCCTCGATGTCGTCGGCTCGGTGGCACCGGTGGCGAAGATCGTCCGGGCCGTCGCCCGGACGGCCGTGACGCAGACGCTGTTGAAATCGGCAACCGGCCGTGCCGCCCGGCGGCTCGGCCAGGGGGGCGGGGCGGAGGCGATCGAACGGGCGGTGGCGGACTCCCCGCGCGAGGTGCGGCGGTGGACCCAGAGCGCCCTGCTGGCGAAGTCGCGGGAGGAGGCGACGACGGCGGGCCGGCTGGCCGTCGACGTCACGGCCGTCGTCCGGCTGATGTACCGCCGGACGGGCGTCGGGCGGGAGGGGTTCCGCCGCGCCACGGGACTGGACGCCCGCGTCTTCCTGCGGGCGGACGCCCGCGTCTTCCTCCACGTCGACCGACTCCTGATCGACAAGGCCCTGACGAAGACGTCCGCGTACCTGGACGACCTGGTCCGGCGTGCCGTCGAGGACGACCTCGCCGATGCGGCCGCCAACCGGACGACCGCGGCGCGGTCGGCCGCCGTTCTGTTCCTTCTCGACGCCCTCCCTCCCGCCCCCGGACAGGAGTGACGCCGTGACGCCGCGCGTGTATCGGTTCGCGCTGTACGGCCGCGCCGGGGCCGGGAAGACCTCGCTCCTGGCGGCGATGGCCCTGCCCCACGCCACCCGCGACGGGGTCGCCTGCACGTGGCGGGGCGCGGCCGCCGACGTGCCGCGGCCGGCGGGGCCGGAGGAGGGCTGGGCGGCCGACGATCCGACCGCCGCCGCGTACCGCGGGGCCGAGTGGCTCCGCGAGGCGATGCGAGCGATCGACGCCGGCGGCGTGCCGCCGCCGAACCCGAACGACGCCCACCCGCTCCGGTTCCGGTTCGACCTGAAGGACGGCGGCGTGGCGTACCCGGTCGAGGTGATCGACTACTCGGGCGAGCTGATCGACCCGGCCGCGTCGGCCACGGACCTGGCCGCCCGGCTGCGGGACCACCTGCGGGCGTGCGACGGCCTGCTCGTGCTGGCGGAGGCCCCGCGGCCGGGGCCGGCCCCGACGGACCTCGTCGGCGAACTGCACCGCCTCCAGCAGGGCTTCGCCGTGCTGGGTGGCACCCGGGCCGCCGAGGGCTCCATCGCGCTGGTGGTGAACAAGTGGGACCGGCGGGGCGCGGATGCCGACCCGGCGGCCGTCGACGCCTTCCTGGCGAGCCCCGAGGGGCGTTCGCACCGCGGCCTGGCCGACGCCCTCCGCACCGCCGTCCCGGACGGCTTCCGGGCCTTCGCCGCCAGCGCGTTCGGCCGCGTGCGCGCCGACGCGGAGGGGGAACGCCCGCCGGCGGAGCGGCCGCTGTCGTCGTTCGGCCTGGAGGAGCCGTTCCTGTGGGCCGCCCGCCGCCATCTGGCGCGGGAGGCCGACGCGGCCGTCGAGCGGCTTCGCGAACTGGCCCGCTCCCCGTGGTGGCGGGTGGACCGCCTCGTCCGGGGTCGCCGGCGGGCGGTGGCGGGAGCGGCCGCCGACCTCCGCGCGGCGTTCCCGCCCGACTTCCCGCACGCGGCCGCGGCCGACCGGATCGCGGCCGCGACCGCGGGGGCGTGGCGGCCGCAAGTGGCCGTCCTGCTGCTCCTGGCCGTCGTCCTGTGGGGAACGGCGACTGGCCTCGTGGACCGCGCGCGGTACGTCCGCCACCGGCCCGCACTGACCGACGGCCGGTTGGAGGATCTCGACGCCGGCGTCGCGGCCCGCGACTGGCTGGCGAACGACTACCTCGACCGCAGCTTTTTCCGCTCGCCGTTCAGCCGACTGGTGCTCCGGAACGAAGCGGCGAGGGAGACGCTCGTCGCCCTCGAGGACCGGTTGTCCCGACGCCGGGCCGAACGGGACGAACGGGATCGCCAACGGGCCGAGAACGACCGCGCGCTGGACGGCTGGCGGGATCGCGCGACGAGCCTGGCCGGTCTGGCGGACGTCGCCGAGTCGTGGGCGAAGACGGCGTCGCTGCCCCGGCCGGACGCCGCGTCGGACGACCAGCGGCAGGCGTTCCGGGCGTTCCGCGACCGGCTCGGCGGCACGTTCGACGCCCGGAAGCGGGCGGCCGGGGTGAGCGACCTCGAGGGGGCGTACGCCGACGCCGTTCGCAACCGCGACCTGGTCGGGGCGGCCAACCTGGTCGAACGCTTCCCCGACGAGCGGAAGGCCGAGGCGAAGCGGAAGTTCGCCGAGACGGCGGTCGCCCTCGCCGACGAGGAACGGGGGCGCGGCGTCCGGGACAGGGACTGGGTCCGGGCGCGGGCCTTCGTCGCCAAACTCGCCGGCGACGACGCGGTCCGCAGGTCGCTGACGGCCACGCAGGAGGGCAAACTCGCCGGCCTGCTCAAGGAGCTCGAGGACGGTCACGACGCGGACCTGTACGAGCAGGTGAAGCGGGACCGGACGGCGGCGGCCGCGCGGCGGTACCTGGCCGAGTCGCCCGGGACGGACCCGGGCCGGCGGAACGACGTCGAGGCGTTCAAGGACGCCACGGACCGGACCGGCGGCGAACTGGACGTGACCGTCGCCCTGACGCGGATCGACTGGGGGGAGGAGGGCTGGGCGAGCGTCACCAACGCGGTGGAGGTGTGGGTGAACGGCAACGCCAACCGCAGCGTCGCCACCGACGACGTCCCTTCAGCGAAGGGCACCGCCACCCCGGATATCGGCCAGTTCCCGTTCAAGGGCAAGCTCGACGACCCGCTGGAGATCCGGATCAAGGTGAAAGCCGTCACGGGCAACTTCATCACCACGACCCGGTCGCAGGGCGAAGGTACGCTCAAGACGACGATCCGCGAGCTGATCGCCGGGAAGGAGCTGGACCTCCAGCGGCTGGGCAACAAGGCCCAGTTCAAGATCGCCGCCGGCGTCCCCGAAATTCCCGCCCTCAAGTGACGGCCCGGAGCGCCCCCGTGACCCGTCCCACGCTGATCGCCGAGACGCCGAACGCCCCCGGCCGCGGCCACCGGTTCCTGGTCGAACCGGCCGCCGGGGTGAGCGACACGGTCGCCGCCGCCGTCGTCGGCTGGTGCCGCCGGTCGCCGGCCGGCGTCGGCGACTCGTGGGTCGGGGCGACCGCCGCCGTCGTGCAGACGGCCACCGGCCGCCCGGCCAAAGCGGTCCTCGTGCTCGCCGGCATCGACACGTCCCGACTGACGGTCGCCGAGCGGGCGGCGATCCGGACCGCGCTCGCGGCCCGACTCGCCGGCCTCGACGCGGTGGTCGCCGGGATCGACTGGTCGAAGTCGGGCGGGCTTGCCGTCGAGTCGGCCGCCCTGGCCGGCTGGTGCGACCCGGCCTGGCGGTCGTTACCGAGGCCGCCCGTCGCCCCGCCGACGACCGGCCAGGCGACGGTCCCGAAGTCATCGCGGCGGAACGCGATGATCGCCGTCGCGCTGCTCGCGGCGATGGCGGCCGTCGTCGTCCGGGCGGTCGATTCGCGGACGGGATCGGCGGAGCCGACCGGCGAACCCCAGGTCCGCCCAAAACCGATGGCGGCCGTAACGGCTCAACCCCGAAGCGAGGTCGAGAAGTTCCGTGCGGACGTGGAGGCGGCCGAAGGCGACGACGTGGCGGCGCACACCCCTCGGGAATTGTGGCGGCGGTACGCCACCCTCTCGTCGGAGGAGAAGGGCCAGGTCGCCGACCTGCTCGAAAGGACCACGCAGTACGCCGTCCGCCGGCTGGAGGCGACCGTGAAGCGGGCCTTCGACGACGCGCGGTGGACGGCCGTGCCCGCGGTCCTGACGGCGTTCGACGACGATTGCCGCGAGATCCTCGACGACGCGCGGCGGGCAGCCGTGCAGGCGAAAAGTGGCGAACTCCGGACGGCGGCCCTGGACGGGTTCTATGCGGAAGCCCACGGCTGGCTGCGGCGGTCGCGGGTCGCGGACCGGACGCCCCGCGCGGCGGCGGCGGGGGCCGCCCTGGTGAGCCGGGTGGAGGAGGCGCTCGCCCGCGCGCGGGACATCGAACGGGCCGAACTGGCGGCGGTCGCCAGCGCCTTCAAGCCGTTCCCGAAGGACCGCGCGAGGCGGTTCGATCTCCTGCTGGCCCACCTCGCGCACCCGGACCGGACGCCGTTCGCCCGGCTCGAGACGCCGTAGCCGTCCGCCCGTGGTGCCGCTCGAAACCGTACGCGACCCGATGAGGAGGAGACATGGCGACCGCGGACACGCCCTTCGCGCGCCACCGCGCGGCCGTCGCCCGGCTCGTCCGCGACTTCCCGCGCGTCCGGCAGTCGCTCGCGCCCGGCGACGGTCCGGGGACGCCATGCGCAAGCGCGCCGACCGGCAGGGGGATGAGCCGGTGATCGTGGCCACCCTGTACGGGCCGTCAGGGGCGGGGAAGAGCACCCTGTTCCGCCTCCTGACGGGCGTCGCGGTGCCGGCCAGTTTCCGGCGGCCGACGTCGTTCGCCACGGTCGTGGCCACGCCATCCCGGTTGGGCGACGGCGGACGGCTCGCGGGGCACTTCCCCGATTTGCGTCTGGAGCCGCTCCGCGAGAGTGACGTGGACTGCCTCGGACGGAAGGAGAGCAGCGGCAAGGCGTTTCACATCCCCTCGGCGGTGTTGGACGGGTCAGGAGGGCCGTTGCTCGTCCTCGCCGACGTCCCGGACTTCGACACGGTCCACCAGGCGAACTGGGCCACGAGTCGGGCGATGCTCGAACGGGCGGAGGTCGTCGTGTTCGTCACGCACAAGGAGGGGTACGCGACCGCGCGCGCCGTCGAGGAACTCGCCCGCTGCTGCGGCCTGGCGGCGACGCTGGTGTACGTGTTGACCAAGGTGGAGCGGCCGGAGGCGGCCCGCGAGATCTGGCAGGACCTGTGCGGACCCGTCGCCGCGGTGGGATACCAGCCCGAGTTTCAACAGCGGCGCGCCGACGGCATGACACGGCACGAGTTCCTGTGCGGCTGCCCGGTGTACTACAGCGAGTACGCCGGCGAGCCGACGCTCGACCAGGTCCACCCTCTGGAGGACGGACAGCCCCCGCTCCTCGACTCGTTGAAGGGGCTCGGGGAGGACGTCGTTCTCCGCGGGCTCGCCGAGGCGTCCTGGCGGGCCGCCCAGTCGTGCCGGGCGGTCCTGGTCCGCGCCCGAAATCGACGGACGGATCTGGAAGGCAACCTGGCCCGTGCGGAGGCACTCGTCCAGGAGCGGGCCGCGCGGGTGGCCGGTTCCGAATTCCCGTCCGGCCGGTGGATGGAAATCGTGGTCGAAGAGGCTCGCACCAGTCAACGGACCCTGGTTCGCGTCGTCACGACGCCGCTTCGCTGGCCGGGCCCGCTGAGGCGCTGGATTGGAGATGGCGGCACGGCCATCCGGAATCTCTTCCGTCCGGGTCCGGTGCGCAATCGGCAGGAACTCGAGGGCGAGCGGTTGACCGAGGCCGTCAAGGATTTGATTGATGCCTGGCGAAAGGAATTCGAGGACGAAGCGACCACGGCAGGGATGCTGGGTGGAGAGAGGTGCGGGCGAACGCGAGCTGAGTTCGCCAAACAATCGCCTCCGACGCCCGAGCGCGGCTGGGAAGAGGCGGTCCGCAAAGCGGTTCGTGGTTGGGCCGAGCGGAACCCGAAGCTGAGCCGGTCCCTGCCGGTCGTTTCGGACCTGCTCACCGCCGGCGGGTTCGGACTACTCGTCCTGGACCTGGCAACCACTGGTGGTCTGTTCGGGTCGGCCGTCGTGCTGGGGAGTTTGGGCGTGGCGGGCGCGGCGGCGGCAGGCGTGGGGGTCGCGGGAGAACTGCTGAACTGGGCACGAGGGTGGAAACTGGAGCACGTCGCACTCGACGCTGACAGGTCCTGGCGTGCGCAGCGGACCGACGAACTCGCCACCCATCTTCGCACGCACCTGGCCGACCCGCTGTTCCAGCCCTGGCGCGACAGCCAGGAGCAGTTGGACCTGAGCCTCATCGAGTCGTGCGAGGCGGCGTGTTCGGAGCTCGAAGACTTGCGCCGCACCGTCTGATGACCATCGCGACGGCCCGCCACAACACCGACCGGCTTCTCCCCGCATCGCAGTGACGACCATGAACGACCGCCTGTTCGTGAACGGAGTGGAAACCCGCGTCCAGGCGCTGGTGGCGGACGCCCTTCCGTTCCCGGGGTTGCCGGCCGCCCACTTGCTGGCGGAGCGACTCGGCGACGCCCGAGCCCGACTCGACTCGGACGGGGCGATCCGCCGTCCGTTACACGTCGCCCTCCTGGGCGGCACCGGGGTCGGGAAGTCGAGCCTGTTCAACGCCCTGCTGGGGCGACCCGGCGCGAGTCCCGAGTCCGACTCGGTGAAATGCTACACCAAGGTCCCGCACGTCGCGGTCGCCCAGGCGGAACGGCCACTGGTCGTCGTCCCGGAATTCCTGGGGTCGAAATACGTCGAGGGCGGGTCGCCGGGGCTCGTTCTGATCGACACGCCGGACATCGACGGCGCGCTCGTCGAGAACCGGGAGGTGACCCGCCAGGTGGTCGAGCGGAGCGACCTCGTCGTCTACGTCGCCTCGCCCGACAGGGTGGCGGACTTCGCCATCGACGCCGAAGTCCGGACGTGGGCGGCGCGAAAGCGGTGGCTCTTCGTGCTGACCATGCTGGACCGCCACGACGAGAACGCGACCGCCGTCCGCGACGACTTCGACCGGCGACTGCGGAACCTCGGCTTCGCGCCGGACGACGGCACGCGGTTCCTGGTCAGTTGCCGGCAACCCGACCGCTTCGACTTCCCCCGATTGAAGACGTACCTGTTCCAGCCGCGACCCGACGAGCAGCTCGCCCTCCTGCCCCAGGACGCGTTCCTCGGCCGTGTCGCCGACGCACTTCGCCTGGACCAAATCGCCCCGTTGCGGGAAACGGCGACGGCCTTGCGTCAGGTGGAGGAGAAGTTGAATCGCCGCGTCCACGAGGCGTACGCCGACGGCTTGCGGGAGCCGGAGGCGGCCGAGGCGTTCCGCCGGGTGGTGCGCGAGGCGGCGTGGCGGCACCTCGGCCCAAGGGCCGGCTGGTTCCTGGCCTTCCCGGTCTGGCTCCGCTGCCGGCTGTCCGCGGTGTGGACGGTCTACGCCGTCGGCCGGATGACCACCCGCGGCCTCGGCGCGCTCGGAATCGTCGGGGCGGCGGCCGCGGCGGTGACGGCGGCGATCCGGGGACTGGCCCCGCTTCGCGCGGTTCTCAACGCACTCGGGCCGCGCTATCGCCAGCGGCTGGACGAGGTGCGAGCTGACGCCCGGCGGGAACTCGAAGACCGTGGCCTCGCCCCACTCGTCGAACGGGCGGCGTCCGCCCCACCCCCGCCCGTCCCACCCGGCAGCCCGTCGAGCGGATTGGCCGCGGCGGTGCCCCTGGCCGGCGAGTACCTCGACCGCTGGGTGAAGGGGCTGGTCTTCCCGGACGACGACGGCGTGGCGGTCGAACGACTCGGGGCGGACGTGGATCGTGCCGGCCGGCGGACGGCCCGCGCGGCCACCGGCGGACTCGGCGGACGGCTGATCGTGACGCTGGCCAACCTGCCGCCGGCCGGCATGCTCGGCTGGATCCTCTATCGGCTGGGGAACGGCTGGTCCGAGGGCACCTACTTCGAGTCGGCGTTCTACCTGATGGCCTCCGCCCTGCTCCTGGCCAGCCTGATTCCCGGGTTCGCCTGCCTGGCCTGGTCCCTCCGCCGCGGGGTCGCCGGAATCGACCCGCCCGCGCTGATCGACCGGATTGACCGGCCCGATGCCACCGCCGCCGTCCGCGCCGCCCGCGAGGCCCTGGACCGCCTCGCCGACGCCGCCGACCGGTCGCGCGAGGCGGTCTGCAGCGCCCGAACGGCCCTGGAGGAAGGAGGCCTGACCGCGCGAGGATTCGGCGTCGTGCGACCGACGACCCCGTGACCGTCGCCCGGACTCGACGCGCGGCCGGGTGGGAGCCGACGCCGCGGCCGTGCGAGGTGCGGGCCGGCAAGTCCACCCCGTTCCGGTAGGGTAATGTGCCGGTCGCGGAGGTCTGATCGATGCGGGTGCTGACCGGAGAACCCGTCCCGCTCCCCTCGCCATACGACCCGAGACGGCGGGACAGAGCCGGACTGTTGGGCGACTGGGGAATCGCCCCAGTCGTTCGCCCGGCCGGTGCCGACCGTCGCGTTCGTCAAACTCTGCGACCCCTGCCAGTTGGTGCAATACGATCGATGGACGCGAGCGGTCGTCGTTGCGCCACTGCCCCCGCTCTGTCCGGCGCGGGTACGGAATCGGGGACGGAATGCGTGCCAATCGGTAGCGAACGAAGGCACGCGGTGAAAAACACGGCGGTGATCGTGTCACCTTCGGCAAGAGTCGATCCCTCGCTTTTCCAGGGCGGCGCTCCACTCCCACGCCGGCCGACTCTTGCACGCCCGCACCGATGCTCGCAGGCGTGTGGAGGAATATCGAACCCGGATCGACACAATCCGCAATGTGATTTATGAGGATCGCTGAACGTGGGTCGATTGCTCTGACCGGCAACCCGTCGCTGGGAACCCTGACGCACTCACTGGAACAGCGTATGAACACCGACGAAGACATTCTAACCCGGCGCGCCCTCGAAGCGCTCCTCCCGGCCGGCCAAGTGGTCGAACTCCGCGCCCCGGACGCGACACCGGCCGCGACTTCACCGCCACCCTGTACGGGTATTTCGACGACCCGGTGAAGCTGCTCGCCGAGGCGAAGAAGATCCTAGCCGAAGGCGTCTACTTCACGTTCAACCCCGTGGCCCCGGCCCTGCTCGCCCGCTGCTGCAACCGCGTCCGGACAAAGTCCCCCGCCCGGTTCCACGTCCTTTCGTCTCTTTCATCGCTTTGGTCGCACGGCCGGGAACGACGTGACGGTGATTTTTTCGGATTCCCCGCCGGCGGAACCGTCGCCAGCGCGGCCGCACAAGCCAAAGCCCGCCGAGACGTGGCTGGTGGGCATTCTGCGGTACGGCCCCCCGGACCGTCTCTGAGGTGGAAGCCGTGGCCGAGAAGGCGCTGATCGGCAAGAGCGAGCTGCGGGCCGCCTGCCTGCTGCTGCAAATCGACCGCCGGGAGTTGGACGGCGAGTACCGGCTGACCCTGCCTGCCGGGTTCGACTTCGGCCCGTACCCCGCGCCGCCGGAACCGGAGTTGCCGACACTGGTCGGTGGCGTTGACGGAGTCGGATTTCCTCGCCCCGCACCGCCTCGCGCCGGAGTCGGCGGCTTGGCACGCCGGCGGCGCGGAGTAAGAAGCTCGGGATGCCCGACTCCGCCGTCCCGCTGCCGAGCGTCCTCGCGCTGCAAGCCCGCGAGTGGGACGGCGGCCGCGGCCCCGCACTCGCGTCCTACCTGGCCCGGTTCCCCGACCTGCGTCACCGCCCCGAACTCCTCCTCGACCTGGTCCAGCAGGAAGTCGTGTTCCGGGAGCGGCGGGGCGACCGGCCGACCGCGGGCGAGTACGCCGCGATCCTGCCCGAGCTGGCGGACGAGTTGGCCGTCCTGTTCGCGGTCGATCGGGTCTTTCGGCCCGGCACGATGACGACCCGCCCCCCGCCCGACGAAGCCCCCACGCTGAACCTCCTCCTCACGCAGATCGCCGCACTCGGGGTTCTCACCCCCGGCCAACTCGCCGACGGCCGAGCCGCCATTTCACGCTCGGCGGACGGGCAGGTGCTGCTCGCCGAGTTGACCCGGCGCGGTTTGCTGACCGAGTTCCAGGCGGCCCACCTCCGATCCGGCCGGGCCGAGGAGCTGGTTCTCGGCGCGTACCTCCTGCTCGCCCCCATTGGTGCCGGCGGCATGGGTCAGGTGTACAAGGCGCGCGACCGGGAATTGGGACGCCTGGCGGCGGTCAAGGTGATCCGCCCGGACCTGCTAAGTGGCGCGACCGCGGCGCGGTTCCGGCGTGAAGCGGTGTCTGTCGCCCGGCTCGCCCACGCCAACGTGGTCGCGCTCTTCGGGGCGGGGTTGACCGGCCCGCGACCGTTCCTGGCGATGGAATATATCGCGGGCGACACGTTCGACCGGGTCGTCCAGCGCGACGGGCCGCTCCCGTTCGGCGAGGCCTTGGAAGTCGTCCGACAGGCGGCGCTGGGGTTGCACCACGCCCACGAGAGCGGGTTGACCCACCGGGACGTCAAACCCGCGAACCTGATCGTCGCCGGGGACTCGTCCGAGCGGCCGCTGGTGAAAGTGCTCGACTTCGGGCTTGCCGGGGCGCGGGCGGGCATGGCGGAGACCGGGTCGCCGCTGACCGGCGTGGGAGTCATGTTCGGCACTCCCGACTACATGGCTCCGGAACAGTTTCGGGACGCCGGTCGCGTCGATCATCGGGCCGACCAGTACGGCCTCGGCTGCACCCTGTACTTCCTGCTCACCGGACGACCGCCGTTTCCGGGCGGGTCGCTGTGGGACAAGATGGCCGGCCACGAGGGGGGAACCCCGCCGCCGGTGCCGGGGCTGCCGCCGGCCGTCGCGCGGCTGCTCGACCGGATGATGGCCAAGGATCCGGCGAACCGGTTCCCGTCGGCCGCCGCCGTGGCGGAGGCGATTGCCGGGGTCGCGCCGCCCGATGACGAGCGGACGAAAGCCGGCGGCGAGACGGCCACATTATCCCACGCACCGACACGCGATTCGGCGCGGCCCGCCTGTCGCAGGCGCTGGCGGTACGTGGCCGGCGTCGCGGGCTGCGTCCTGCTCGCCGTCGGGGTCGTCGCGCTCCGCCCGTGGCGGGCGATCCGCCCCGACCCGCGAACGGACGACAGTTCGAGCCGAACCCCTCAGCACGTCCCCGACGAGCCACCCCCCACCCTCTCGAAGACCGGCGAGGCCGACCCGTCCGTCCTCCGCCGGTTCCGTCCGGCCGGAATCCGCGTGTACCGCGCCGCGTTCGCCCGCGACGGCCGGCACGTCGTGACCGACGGTGAGGACGGGACGATGCGGGTGTGGAACATCGAGGCCGGCAATCCGACGGCCCCGGCCCGCGTGCACTCCGGCGGTTCCGAGCCCGCCCGTCTCGGGGCGTTCCTGCCCACCAAGACATCCTTCCTAGCCGGCGCAACGGACGGGTCGGTCCGGCTGTGGAACTTGGCCGACGGGCGATCCGAAGAGCTCATCCGTCGAGGCAAGGATCTCCCGTGGCGGTCGGTGTGGGTGACGGGGATTGACGGGGCCGGGAAGGTGGCCGTATCCGGCGAACGGCACGAGGCCGGGGTGCTCCGGGTGTGGGACCTGCGGACGAAGGCGGAGGTGGGGACACTTCCCGGCCGGCCCGGTGTTGTGGTGGCCGTCGCCGTTTCGGGCGACGGCACGCGGGCGCTGACGGCGGGCGGGGACGGCTCGACGGCGGACGCCGTGTACTGGGACCTGACGAACCGCCGGGCGCACCGCGCGCTGAAGGGCCATACGAAGCCGATCTGGTTCGTCGCCTTCTCTCCGAACGAGCGGTTCGCGCTGACCGCCGGGGCCGACGCGACGATCCGTCTGTGGCGGTTGGCGGACGGGAAGGAGCTGGCCCGCGGGGACAGTCCGGCGGGGGCGCTGCTGCTGTGCGCGGCGGTTCGCCCGGACGGCCGGCGAGTCGTGACCGGGGACGGGAACGGGGTGGTCCGGGTGTGGCGGCTGCCGGACTCGTGGGATGCGGCCGAGGGGCGGGTCGAACCCGTCCTCGAACTCCGCGGCCACCGGACCTCGGTCGAGGACCTCCGAATGGACCCGTCGGGCACGCGGGCGGTGTCGGTCGATTCGGACGGCGAGGTGATCGTCTGGGATCTCGCCGGGAAGTGACCCGCGCCGTCGGGCCGACCGCTCCGCCACGGTCGCATGATACCGGGGGCCTGACGGCGAACGGGAAAACCCCGACGCCGGGTTTCGGCGGTCGGGGTTTCGGACACTTCCGAATCCGGGGACGACCTCGTCGGCCGCCCCGGTTCGATCCCAGCTCGAGGCGACACTACTTCCGCCTGTAGAGGAACCCCTCGTAGGTCACCCCCTTCGTGGTGAAGTGCTTCTCGTTCCAGTGGGACCAGGTTCCGGTGAAGCCCTGCACCTTGAAGACGTACCCCTTGTTCGACTGGATGTTGGGGATCGTGTACTCGAACCGCTCGCCGAAACCCAGCTTGAACTTCTGCTGGTGCTCGTTCGTGGTGTTCGTGGCGGGGCCGTTCCAGCGGGTCTGGACGTGCGAGAAGCCGGGCGTGTTGTCCGGGATGTAGTAGGTGACCACCACGTTGTTGCCGTTCTGGTACACCGACTCCACGTACGGGCCGGCCGCCCGGGCCGAACCCGCGCCGAGCGCGCCGGACAGGCCCAGGATCATCGCGGCCAGCACCCGCGACTTGCCGCCACCGGTCGGGTTGGAGGTAAACGTCGTCATCGCAGTTCCTTTGCTGCCGAAGCAGCCGTCGAGTGGGGGCACACCGGAGTGTGCCGGGACGCGGTCGTCGGTTCGTGACATTCACACCCGCGATTCGCGATCCCTTCACCACATCCATCGGGTTGCCGCGGGTCGTGTGACGGGATCGCGGGAAAAAATCGAGCCGACCGTTCGCGGGGAACTCGTGTCGGCCGCGACGCGGGAGTCCATCCCAGCCAAAGGTTCGATCTGTTGGGCGTGGCGGGCCGGGATGCGGGAGGGATCGACTGACCGAACGAGGAACGGGCCAGTTCCGCCGGGATGTCTCGGCCGGACGGCGAGGGATGCTTGTGACCGGAACCTCTGCGAAGCGATTCTCGTCTACTCGTTCCCCAGCAGCCAATCGAGCACCCAGCAGCCGCGGACGTGCGTCCCCGGTTCGCGGCAGTGGGACAGCACCACGGCGTCCTCGCACCCGGCCTCTTGCAGCGCGCCGGCGAGGATCGGAAGTCGCTCGAACGCGCGGTCGTCGTAGATGCCGTGCGCGAGGCCGACGGCCGTCTCGGTGCGAAAACGGGGGTCGAGATTCGCGGGAAGGAACGGATTGACGAAGAGGTCGCGGAGGAGGGCGCACTGGGCCTGCACCTCGACCAGGTACAGGCAGCCCCACGCCTCCGCCGATCGCAGCAGGGCCGCCGCCCGCTCGGGGCGGTCGGGCTGGCACGCGGCCAGGGCCGCGGACGCGAAGTGGCACGCGGGCCGGGGCAGTCGGGGGATTGCGGGGCGGTGCGCGCCGGACGGGTTCGCGAGTAGCGCGTCTGCGGCGGCGAGGTCGGCCCGCCCGAACGTCGCCAGCCGAACCATATCGACCGCGGAGACGCTCAGTTCCTCCCGACCGATCAACCAGTCGGCGTGGGCTTCCGCCGCCGCGAGTGCGGCGCGGACTCGCCGCCGGCTTTTGCCCTGGAATGCGTCGGGCGCTCGGCGGCAGGAGGCGACCGCGAACAGCCGCAGCTTCCGCTCGCTCGTCCGGCCGCCGAGGAACGCCAGCATCACCGTCGGGTCGAACAGGTCCGCCACTCGCGTTCGGTCACGGATCGACTCCTCCCGCGCGGCCCGCGCGGATCGGTTAGGATGGGGCGACCTGCCCCAGGTCGAGGACACCCGCCATGACGCCGACCGAAACGTTTCCCGACCTGATCCGGCGGGTGCGGCGGGGCGACCCCGACGCCGCCCGTGTCCTCGTCGAGCAGTACGAGTCGGTGATCCGCCGGGTGGTGCGGTTCCGCCTCACCGACTCGCGGCTCCGGGCGGCGTTCGACTCGATGGACGTCTGCCAGTCGGTCCTCGGGTCGTTCTTCGTCCGGGCGGCGCACGGGGAGTACGAAATCGAGGAACCGGGCCAACTCGCCCGGCTGCTGGTCGGCATCGCCCGGAACAAGCTGGCCACCCGCGCCCGCGAGCAGGCCGCCGACAAGCGGGACTACCGGCGGGCGGCGGGCGGCGGCGATCAAGACATCCTGCCGGGGGACGACCCGAGTCCGAGCCGGTACGCGGCGGCGAAGGATCTGCTCCAGGCCGTCCGCGACCGCCTCACCCCGGAGGAGCGAGTCCTGGCCGACCTGCGGCAGGAGGGGCTGGAGTGGGCGGAGATCGCGGAGCGGGTCGGGGACAACCCGGCCGCGCTCCGCAAGCGGTTCTCCCGCACGATGGACCGGGTCGCCCGCGATCTCGGCCTGGACGAACCCGACGGGGAGTAGCCGACGCGGCGGATCTGGCCCCGCTTCTCCGCTCTCGAGTTCAGTTCGCAGAGACTTGTGTCACGAACACGTCGAGGATCGCGAACTTCGCGGCCATCCGCTTGGCAGTCGAGACGTCCAGGATCCCGAGCTTGTTCTGCCCGTACGCCTCGAACGTGCTGGTCCAGTCCTCCGTCGGGTTGTACTGCCCGCAGTTTCGGGCGAAGGTGTTCATGGCCGTGTTCGCGAGCCACCAGCGGCCGTCCCCGGAAGGGGTGAATTGGTTCGCCTGGGTGGCCGTCGGGGCAGTGTTCTGCCACCCACTCGCCTTCAGCCAGTTGCCCAACACCTGCGACTCCGTGTCCCGGTTGTGGGCCAGTTCGTGGGCCACAACCGCCTCCGCACTCTCGGCACCCAGCGACACGCCGAAGGTGTTGACCGCGATCCGGGTGCCGCCGTTCCACCCGCCGTAGTTCGGCCCCCGGTTGTTGGCCACGGCCGCGGAGTCCGCGGGGAGGAGTTTGGGGTTGCTCGTCTCAACTCGGCCGCCGTCCAGGGCATGTACGCCCCTCGCGGACGAACGTCTGGACGGCGTTGGCCTGCTTGTCGGTCGCGGTCGCCGGCTTCTGGAGTCGGGTGTTGCCGGTCAGCAGGTGGTCGAACGCCAGGCCGGGGTCGATGGTGAGGATCTCGGACTCGGACCAACTGGCCGCGGTGTACCGAAGTGGGACGGTGATCGGCTCCCTGCCCCTGTCCACCTCGTTGGACACCCGGTCGATAGCGAACATGATCCGCAGGTCGTCAGCGAGGGAGAGCAGGACGGCCTCGTACTCCGCCAGGGCGGGATGTTCTTCGTGGAGTTCCCGGAAGACGACCTCCTGGTACACCATGTCGAAGAGTACCGGGGGGGTGGTCACGGAGTTCGGGGGACCGGGCGAGGTATGCGATAACCCCAGGGCCGCGGACGCTTCCCCACTCACGCGCTTGCAGCGCGAGAAGGTCCGCGACGCCCAGGTCGGGGTAATCGGCGGTCGGGTCGTCTGTCCCCATCCGAATAGCCCCCGCCCGTTGCCGCCCTGGATCCTACCGAGCCCCCGCGTGCGTCCAAAGATGCCTGGATTCATGCGGGTGCGGGGATGGTCGCCTTACTCGACCGCCTCCGCCCGTCCCAAAAATCCGATCTTTCGATCAGGTGGTGCTTGTGGCCATGGGCCGGTTCCATGGATTACTTCCTGGTCGGTGAACCTGACCAAGATGTCGAGTCGCAGTCGGGGCGGCCGGCGACCGGCCGCGAGTTTCCACGGGCAGGCCCGCACGCGTGCGTTGTGGCCCGCCCGGTCGCCACCGGGAGTAAACCGACCACTCCGTTTCGACCCGCCGTTCGGGGTCGGTCCTCGCCGAGCCGGCGGCAGCTGATCCCCCTCCCGATCCGCGGACGGGACAGGTTCCGGGTGATCCGGGGGCCGCCGCCCACGTTCGGTAGCCGGCGGGCAAACGTCGGAACTGTGAAATATTTCGGTGATCCGGTCACGCGGCGCGGCCGCGTGCGATGGGATGTGTGGAGGGTGCCGCGGGATGCAAAAGCGATCCGGTCCCTACGTAACGCCTCCCGTCCCACACCAATCTCGTTCAGGAGCTTCGACCATGTTGACCAACTTCAAGTCGCTCTTCCAGTCGGCGTCTTCCTCTTCCGGTCGGCGTCAACCCGCCAACCTCCTCGGCCTCGACCGCCTCGATGACCGCCTCGTCCCGACCGTCGTCTTCCGCCCGCACTTCGGGGCCGAGACGATCGCCCCCGGGTCCACGAACGACGCCCTGACCAGCCCGGCCGTCCAGTTGATCTTCGCCGGCTCTTACTGGAACACCGCGATCGGAAGCCAGGACCGGGCGACGATCATCTCCCAGACTCAAAACCTGGTCGGCGGGACGTATCTCAGCGCCCTGTCCCAGTACGGTGGGGACGGAAAGGCGACCCTCGGCACCAACTACACCGACGCGACCGGGATCGCCGGCGGCTTCAGCACGACCGGCCTCCAGACGTACCTCCAGGGCCAGATCACGAGCAACCCCGTCACCCCGTTCCCGGTGAAGGCGGTGACGGCGGCCAACACGAACATCTACGTCGTCATCACGCCGCCCGGCGAGTCGTCCGGCATCTCGGCCGCGGGGTACAACATCCCGCTGAACTACACCATGCCGGCGTTCCTCGGCGGCCGGAACCAGATCATCAACGCCGTGTGGTGCGGCACTTCGGCCACGGCGACCGGCGCGGTGAACATGAGCGAGTGGGGGTCGGTGATGTCCCACGAGTTGGCCGAGGTGATCTCCGACCCGAACCAGACGGGGATCGGGATCATCCCGCCGACCGGGCTGCCGGCCAACCTGGTCGCGTCCGGGCGGAACCAGATCGGGGACAACGAGCCGGCCGCCCCCCGGTACTCGTACAACCTGAACGGCGTGGTGGTCTCGCCCTACTGGTCGGCCCGCGTCGGCGCGTACGTCGTGCCGGACGGCAACCGCCAGAACTTCTACGTCGATCCGGTGTGGACCGGGACGGGCACCGCCGCGCGGTTCACCGGGCAATACGACCTGACCGTGCAGGGGGACCAGTTGGGGGCGAATTACAACGACTCCATCACCGCCGGCGGGGTGTCGAACGCCTCGACCCAGACGATCATGAACGGGGAGACGGTCACCTTCAAGTCGGGGCAGATCCGCAACCTGAACGTCGATACCGGCGGCGGCTGGAACACGACCAACGTGAACTTCGCCGAGGCCGGGGAGACGGTGAACGTCCGCAGCAGCGGCGGATTGGCGGCGGGGAACTACGCCCTCAGCCACGACACCGTGAACCTTGGCGGCGGTTACATGTCGGACATCGCGGGGACGGTGAACGTGAGCAACTCGTCCGGCACCTCCTCAACCTTCGCCGACGACTCCAAGGACACGACGGGGCGAACCGTCCACTACACCGACCACTCGATCAACTTCTCCGGCAGCGGGGCGGTGAACTACGACGCCGGGTACACCACGAACGACGGCAGCCGCCGCGGGGTGACCGCCGCCTCCTTCTGGCTCGGCAGCGGCCGAGACACGGTCTACGTGGACAGCGTGAACCCGCTGGTCAACTCGTTCTCCTTGGCCCAGGCGAGCGACGTGTACATCGGGGCCGCGGTGGGCCGACTCAGCCGGTTCAACATCGGATGATTCCCGCGGTGGGTGCGGGGGCCTTCAGTCCCCGCCCCCACCGATCCAATTCCCTTCTCCTCCACGACTCCGAACCGAGGACACCACCCGTGACCGCGACCCGCACCCCGCCGGCCGACTCGTTCGCGGCCGACCCGTTCGACCCCGAGGCGCTGAACCGGTACGGCCTGGCCCGGTTCGCCTTCGGCGACTTGGCGGCCGCCCTGAGCGCCTTCCAACGGGCCGCCGACCTCGATCCGGACCTGGGCCCGGCCTGGAACAACGCCGGGATGGTGGCCCGCCAACTCGGCCAACCGTCGGAGGCCATCCGATTCTTCAACTGCGCGGCCGCCGCCCGCTCGGACGACCCGCAGCCGTTGCTGAACCGGGCCGCCGCGCAGGAGGATCTCGGGGACGCCGCCGCCGCCCTGGCCGACTACGACCGGGCGGCCGAGTTGGCCGTCGGCGAATACCGAGCTCTCGCTCACATCCGACGCGGTATGACCCTCGTACTGCTGAACCGGGCGGCGGAGGCGGAGGCCGATTTCGCCCGCGCGCGGGAACTGTCCCCGGCCCTCTGGCCCCTCGTCCGGATCGTCCTCGATCTCGCGGCGGCAAGGGCAACGCCCCCGAGCACCAACTGACGCCGTGGAGTCGTCCAGTACATCGTCGGATCCCGACCGGCCAGTTTGGCCGGGCGGTGTCCGCTACTGGGGGAGCTTCTGCCCCGTGAGTTTAAGTCGCCCCGAATTCGATACGAGTTACGCAGTTGCCCCTTTGGGCAGGACGTAGGTGGGTGCCGCCCCGCTCCCGTGCAGCGGGCGCGACGGGAGGGCGGACGACGAACACTCGTCCGGCACCCATTCAAACCGCGTGACGACGCCCGGCGGGGTCGCCCCCGCCCGCCGGTGCCGCGCCCGACTTTCGAGCGCCCACCCCGACGAGCATCTCCCCGAAGGCCGCGGCGATCGGAAATTGACGGAGCGTCATCTCCGCCACCCGCGACAGCCAGGACAACTTGAACCGGTACGGGAGGGGGAACATCGCCCCGGTCAGCCGGACGCCGCCCAGGGCGGTGGCGAGCAGATCGGCGAACTCCTTCCGGGTGAATCGGTGGACGAACCGCACCATTCCGGACGGCCCGCCGGCGGGCCCGTCCACCGGCCAGCCGAGCCACCGCTTTCGCACCGAGTAGGCGTGGGCCGTGACCACGATCCGCCCGCCGGGACGGGCGACCCGAGCCAGCTCCGACACGGCTCGCCGCCGGGCCGCCGGGTCGGGGAATTGTTGGAGGACGTTCGCGCAGACGACGCGATCGAAGCTCTCGTCCGCGAACGGCAACCGCGTGAGGTCGCCGCGAACCGCGAGGATCGGGTGCCCGTCGGGCTCGCGATCGACCAGACCCAACGAGGCCGCCGAGGCGTCGATGGCCGCGACGGCCACGCCCTCCGCTCGCAACGCGCGGGTCACCAGCCCGGTGCCGCAACCGGCATCCAACACCGCCCGCCCCCGGATCGGTCGGGCGGCCCAGACCGCGGCACGCACCCCGGCCATGTACAGCGGGTCGGAAACACGTCCGGCCTCGTATCGCTCGGCCTGATCGTCCCACTGCTCGGCCTCGACGGAAAACGCGGCGGTGACGGCGGCCGGGGTGAAGTCCGGTATCCCGTCCCGGACCCGGTACACGGACCCGCACGCCAGGCAGCGCCACGCCCGATCCGACTCCCCCGCGAGGACGGCGGACGGGTGATCCGGGCAGCGGAGTGCCCGCGCCAGTGGGTGGGCAAAGTGGGCGTCGGCCATCGGGCGATTCGATCCGCGGGCCATGCGGGTTCCTTCGACCGTTCTACGCGATCATCCGCTTTGCGAGGAGGGACCGGCGGCGGAGTCTGTACACCACGCCGAGCGGGGCGGACATGGGAGCGACACCTGGAGTTCCCGGCGGGCGGCGGCGGGCCGCGCCAACCTCGTTCGGTACGGAATCCGGGACGGGATCGGTAGTTGTCCGTGCGAATCCGGCAAACGCGGGACGATCTCGGAACCTGCCGTCGGCATCGACCTTGAAGCAGAAAATGCTTGTTGGAAAAGGGTTTTCCGAGCATGAGGGGCTTGACCGACACTTGGTCTGTCGAACCGAAGCTCTTTCTTCGTGCTGAACAGGCGCAGTCGGAGCCCCCCCGACAGATTCGGCAGTCGGGGGCCGCCTTCATCACATCCCACAACGTCGGGATGCCTGCCAACCACCCCTCGGTCGACTACGTTCGGACCTCGCCGAACCCGACACCTGTTCCAGCCGGACGAGTCGGGGGATTATTCAAAAACGCGGCCTGACTGTTCGTGTAGGGGATGTCGGGAAATGGCCCGACGAAAGGAAACCCCCTACGGGACAAGATCCCACTGGAGAGCAGCGATGAAACTCTTGAAGAAGTTGACGGTGGCCGCGGCGTTCGGCCTGGCGGCGGTGACCGGGATCGGGCTGGCGACGAGCGGGGTGGCCCGCGCCGCCCAGCCGGAAGTGAAGACGTACACGTACGTCCTCGAGGCCTTCTACGAGGGTCGCGTGGTGTCCACGGAGAACTTCTCCACCCAGGCCGAGTCGCGGGGGCAGGCGGACGGGTTCGCCGGGGTGAAGCTCGGGGTGTGGGGTCAGACGCTGAACGGTCAGCGGGTGAAGTGGAGCCGGCTCGCCGCCCGGTTCGTGTCGGAAGGCTAACGCCGACCGTCCTCCGAAGTCGTCCCGCCCGGCCCGTCCACCTCGGACGGGCCGGGTTTTTTCGTCGGCGTTTTTTGGAATACCGTCAAAAAGTCACGCCCCTTGCACGTGTAGAGGTGCCGGGACACGCCCGGCGGATCGGAACCCCAGCGGGACCAAGTCCCCCAGGAGAACTGCGATGAACGGCATGAAACGGATGCTGATGGCGGCCGTGGTGGCCACGGCGACGGTCGCCGCGACGACCGCCATCACCGGCCCGACGGCCAACGCCGCGGACAAGAAGTACGGCGGAACCGCGACCTGCAAGGTGAAGTGCAAGGACGGCGTGTGCAAGTTCGAGAACTGCTTCGGGTCGGGTTACCTGACGATCGAGGACGCGAAGAGCGACCTGAAGCTGAAGTTGGAAGCCAAGGCGCGGGCCGAAGGCTCGACGATCGAGGGCGAGATCTCGTTCAGCCTCGAGAAGAAGTTCTAGGCGTGACGGCGACCCGGCGGCCGGTCCCTACGACCGGCCGCCGGGTCGTGTGAGGGTCGCCGGAATTGCTCGGCAAGGTTCCCGAAAAGTTTCCGGTTGTGCGTCATCCAAAGGCCTCGTTAGAGTAGGATCAACCGATACAATCCGTTGCGAGGCTCATGAGCGGAGCGCTCTCCAAGGGAGTGGGAATGCAGCCAGTCTTGCGACACCGTGCCTTTCTCATCACCGGCGACTGGTTGGAGGCGTGCGCGCTGGTCGTGAAGACCTTAACTGCGTTCGCCAAACTGAAGACGCCGCCCGCCGCCTCCGACCAATGGTTGCTCAAAGACCTGACGCACCGGGCCATGACGCCGGTGTACTCCCGGTGCCACGCGAAGATGGTCGCACTTGCCGCCCGTATCGTGGACGGACGGGGCGAGGATTGCGCCCAACAGGTCTGGGAGGAATACCTGAACGCCTTGCAAAATCCTCCGACCGACCGGGCGAACTTCCCCTGGCCGTCCCCGCCGGATGGCGGACTGGTCCGACGGTGCCGCCGGCGGGCCTGCGACATGCTGCGGCGGAACCGCGAGGTTTCCGCGTCGGTCCTAGACGGGCCGGAGTCGGGCGACGGATCGCCGTCCGTGATCGAGATCCCCGCGCGAGGTCCGACGGCCGAGGAGCGGGCGGCGGACCGTGAGGCGCTGAAGGTCGCGCCCGAGAAGCGGGCACAGTTGCGGGACTGCCGCGACGAGTTGCCGGCCGCCCAGCAGAGCAGCGTGACCCACTTCCTCGAACTGGCGCTGGACGAGGGGTTCACGCTCACCGAGGTCGCCGAACTGGTCGGGGTCAACTACCACACGTTCCACTACCGGCTGAGGAAGGGCTTGTCCTCCCTCCGCGCCTGCCTGGAGGGCAAAGGGGTGACATTCGACGACCTGCGACCGGACGGAGGGTCCAGCGATGCCTGACGCGAACGAACGACTGATCCGACTCTTGGCCGCCGACGCCGCGCTCGAGTTGGAGGAACTTGAGCGTCAAGTCCTGGTCGATCCGGCCGACCTGTTCGCCCTCATAGAGGCGGCGCACGCGGAGCCGCTGGCCGTTCCCAGCACGGTGTGGCGGAAGCGGTTGGCGGCCTTCCGCGCCCGCGTGGATGCCGCGCAACTCGCCGTCGCCTTCGCGGGTGGGGAGTCGCCTGCGGGAACCGTGCTACGCCCCCTCACCCCGCCCGGCGGGACGGTCGGCGGGATGTTCGCCTTCTCGTGGACGGCGTCGGACCCCACCGGGGCAGGGAGGTACGAACTCGAAGTGCGTGCCCCGGATCGGGTGATGGTGGCCGTCGTTGGCCCAGAAACCGCCTGCTCGTCCGACCACGGCGACTTGGCCGCGCTATCCGCATTCCCACCCGGTGCGCGGTACACCTGGCGGGTGCGGGTGGCGGACCCGATAGGCCCGTGGACGATCCCGCTGCCGTTCGTCATCGACCCGGCGACATCCGACGACGCACACGAACAAGCGGCTCGGACCTACGAAGCGGTTGGGCTGCTCGGCGAGGCGGTGGCCGCACTCGACCGCATCGCAGACCCGCTTCGCCGCCACCTCGGCCGAGAAGAGCTGGCCCGCCGCCGACTGGCTGAGTTGGCCCCCGACATCGACGCGGCCTACGCCACGAACGACCCGGCGGCGCTTCCCCGCCTCGCGGAACTCGAAGCGCTCGAGCTGTACTGGACGCACCGAGCGGACGACGACGCCCGCGCGGTGCTCCAGTTGGCCGAGGATGCAGAACTGGCATCCCAGACCTCGTGACGGCGGACGACCCGAAATCACCCGCTGCCGACCACCATCCGACGACACACCAGGAGGTTCTCATGTACCGGTTCCTCGCCCTCGCGGCGTTCGCCGTCCTTGGCCTCGCGGCCCCCGGCGCGGCGGCCGAGCCGGCCCGCCTCGCCACCCTCCAGTACCGGCCGTTGGCTCGGGCGGCGGAGAGCGGGAAGCCGCTGGTGGTCGTCATCGAGGAGAACCACGCCCAGGTCGCGGTCCAGCAGGAGGTGTGGCGGCTGCTGGAGGCGCTGAAGGCCGAAGCCGGGATCGGGGTAGTGTGCGTCGAGGGGTTGCCGCCCGATCCGGAGCACCGCCCGATCAGCCTGGGCAAGGCCGGGCTGAGCGATGTCGCCCGCCGCGCCACCGTGACGGCATTCGTTGAGAAGGGATGGGTGTCGGGTGTCGACGCGGCGGCGCTGCTGGACACGGGCATCAGCATGTACGGCATCGAGAACGCGGACCATTACGCCGCCCACCGCGCCGCCCTGGAGGCCGGGGCGGCGGTCGCGAAGAAGGCCGGCGAGGCGAACAAGGCGGCGTACGCGAAGCTGATCGCGGCCGACCGGGGCGTGTTCGCCGAACTGAACTCGGCTTGGGCGGCGGCGTTCAAACTCGCGCTCGCCACCCGGTCCGGCGACGACGTCTCCAAACTGCTGGCCACCGCGCGGGCTAAGTTCCTGGACGGAGACAAGGAACTCGTGCCGCTGAAGGAGGCGTACTGGGCGTCCACCCTGGCCCGCCGCGGGCTGCCGCCCGCGCCGCCGGTGACGGCCAAGGAACTCGCCGCGCTGAAGGACGGCGGCGCGGCGTTCGTCGAGGCCCTGCCGGGTCGGGTCGAGTGGGACGCGCTGGCCACCTCCGCCGGCCTGTCCGCGCTCCAGGCGAAACTGGACGCCGCCCTCATCGCCCGCGCCGTGGAAAAGAAGCTGCTGACCGACGACGAGGCGACGGCCCTGACGGCGTGGCTCGTCACCGCCCCGGAGACGGGCAAGGCGGCGGCCAAGCCGCAGCACCGGCGGGACGAGGCGATGGTGGCCAACGCGACCGCCCTGGCCGCCAAGACGGGGGCCAAGGCGGTGGTGATGGTGATCGGCGCGATGCACACCCCGAACGTGTCGGCGGTCCTGGCCAAAGCCGGGCACCCGCACGTCGTCCTGACGCCGCCGAGCCTGGGCGGGGTCACGACCGTCGCCGAGACGGAGTGGTTCAAGCGGAACTCCGCCCAGAAGGCGGTGCCGCTCGACAACCTGTTCAAGATCAAGCCCGCGCCGGCCATCGTCCGCGAGCCGGTGCGGCAGACGTACGACGTGTCCGAGGCGGTCCTGCACCTGGCCGCCGAACTGGCCGGCGGCCGCGCCGCCGATCCGCTCGCCGCCGGCGGCACGCGGGTGACGGCGAAGGCGGGGGCGATCCACGAAGTGACGGTCCGGACGGAGTCGAAGCGGGACATCGCCTTCCGGTTCCCGAAGGACGGGTACGACCCGGCGCGGCATGGGGCCGAACTCGTCAAGCACTGGGTGGAGGTGAACGAGGCGCTGCCGGCGATGGCCGCCCAGATCGTGAACGCCCCGACCGTCGTCGCCATCTCGGACACCGGCATGATGCTCACCCGCGTGACCGCGACCGGCGTCGAGACGACGCTGCTGCGGCCGTACGGGTTCAAGCTGACGAAGACGGCGCTCACGAAGCTGGACGACGCCGTGCTGGAGCGGCTGCGCCCTCTGAGAGAGTTGCCCGACGCCGTGGCGGAGAAACTGCGCCCGTTGCAGGATCGGGAATTCGGTCCGGCGGCCTTCCTGAAGGAGATCGCCGCCGCACTCGACGCGGTCGAGGTGAAGCAATACCGGGAAATCCTCCTGCGCTCGGCGGAGGACGGTCGGGCGCGGGAGGCCTCTAGTCAATTCCTCAAGGACTTCGCCGCGAACCCGGCGGTCGTCGCCAAGCGGTTGGTCAAGGTGGCGACGGACGGGACCGATGCGAAGGTGGCGGCCGGCTTCCCCGGACACGAGTACCTGGCCTTGCTCCGCGAGCTGGTCGAGGCCGTCCCGCCCGGCACCGGCCCGCAGAAGGTGGCGGTGCGGGTGTCCGGCGCGGCGCAGGAGCTGAACCTGCAACTCGTGTACGAAATCCTCCGCGCCGGCGGCGTGCCGGCGTACCAGCGCGACCTGCGGTTCTACCAGGTGGCCGACATCGACCGCCGGCCCGAACCGCTCAAGACGGCGTACGAGCGGTTCGCCGCCGCGCCGGTCGGCGGCAAGGTCCGGCACGTCTTCGTGACCACGTTCGCTGAAGGGAAGGAGGCGTTCGAGGCGTCGATGTACGGCAAGCATTACGGCGAAGTCGAGGGCAAGAAGTACGCGGACTGGAAGCCGGTCGAGGATGTGCTGACGGCCGCGAAAGAAGCCACCCGCGCCGCGAACGGGCGCGGCGGGTTCGCGGCGGCCGACGGCGGGGTGATCGTGGCGAAGACCGCCAGCCAACTGATGGCCGACCTCCTCACGATGGTCGGGAAGGGGGGCGACACCGCCAACCTCGGCCTGACCCTCGTGGCCCACTTCGAGCCGGGCGGCGACTTCGTCTACCTGGCCGAGGAGAAAGTGCCCCTCACGGATCTGCTGCTGGCGTTGAAGAAAGCCAAGGACGAGGGGAAACTGCCGAAGGGCTTCACGGCCACCGTCATCGCCTGCGACGTCGCCAGCACCAAACAGGTCGAGCGGCTGCTCGGCTGGCTCGACTGCCCGTACATCGTCGCCCCGCGCAAGCCGGTGCGGATCGACCTGGGGGTGACGATGTACCGCCGGCAGGTGGAGGCGATGGACGCGACGACGCCCGCCGACGAGGCGTACATCCAGGCCCTTCGGAAATTCATCGAGGAGGATCTGCCCAAGCAGGGGGCGGGCGAGAAGCTGCTCGAACTGTTCCGCTTGTGGGTGGCCGCCCCCCGCGCCGGGTCGATGGCGGCGGTCGCATGAACTCTCCCGCCCTCCCGGTGAAAAGAGGCTCCGTCACGTGCTCTCAACGACCCGCCTTCGGCTTGCCGCACGTTGTATTGGGAGCTGCTATCATCGGGAAATCGGTGTGAATGCAGGGGATCCTCGAAGGCCTCGGACCACGCCGTGGTCCGAGGTCAGACGGCCACAAGTCGTTGGGCGGCTGGCATCGTGAATTCACGATTCGCAAACATCGATGATCACTTATCACGCCGGACAACAGGCTGTGGTGCCGAATGCCGGTACGGAATGTGGTTCAGAATCGCGGCCAAACGAGCGAATCAGGCGTAAACTGTGACAACTCGTGGCCTTCCACCGGACAAGCTGCCATTCCCAAAACCGTTATTCGCCAGATCTTTGCGTCGAGTACCCGAAAAGCCGAGCGTTCCGCTACGGAACCAAAGCTCGGGCGACGCGGACTTCCATCCGAACCGCGATCCCGTCTTCCCCTGCCGTTTCTGGATTCCGAAAACTCCACCTTCACTCCACGGGGTGGCCGAGCTTGGCGACACGCGGATCGCCGCCGGTGAAGACCCGCCGGAGG
>JAYUFU010000497.1:0-3341 GCA_043738505.1 Fimbriiglobus sp.
CACTCCAAAGCCCAGGGTCGCGCAGCGCACCCTGGGATCACAAGCCGATTCATACCGCCCGAAACGTCCGCCGATTCGCCGCGCCACCCGCACCGCCAGGAAAACTGGAAGATTCCCGCGACCCGCTCTTGACTACACTTGATCACATGTATACATTTGAACCAGCCGTCCCACGGGAACTGTCCCCGCGCCGCTCCGGTTGCATTTCACCGGCGGCTCCGGATAATCACCTTCCCGCCCACCTCTTTCCGAGGCCCCGTCGATGACTCGGCTCCTCCTCGCCTTCGCCCTCGCCGCCGTCGGCCCGACGGTCGCCTTCGCCCAAGAGGTGAAGCGCGGCGACCTCAAGCCCGGCCTGCTGTTCGCCGCCACCGACGCCGCCAAGCCCGCCGGCACCACCACGCGGCTCGAACCGGCCGTGGCCCTGTCGCTGAAGGCCGGCGAGACGGCGCACCCGCGCATGGCGTCCGCCGACACCTTCACCTGGACCGGCTACGTCCAGGTCATCACGCCGGGGAAGTACACGTTCGAGGCGCACCTGCTCGGCAAACTGGCCGTGACCCTCGACGGCAAACCGATGCTGACCGGCGAGGTGAAGGGCGACGAGGCGAAACTGCTGAGCGGCGCGGCGGTCGAACTGGAACCCGGCATCCGCCCGTTCGTGGCGACGCTGACCCGCACCGAGAAAGCCGTGCGCGTGGAACTGCGGTGGGAAGGCCCCGGCTTCCGCAAGGAGCCGGTGCCGTACTTCTTCTACGGGCACACCGTCAAGCAGCGACCGGCCGAGTACGCGGCCACGCTCCAGAAGGACCACGGCCGGTTCCTCTTTGAAGAGATGGCCTGCGTGAAGTGCCACCAGGCCGGCCCCGGCACGGCGAACTTGGCCAAGACCTTTGCCGAGCGGACCGGCCCGAACCTGAGCGAGATCGGCAAGCGGGCGTACCCCGGCTGGCTCGACGCCTGGCTCGCCGACCCGGCCAAGGTGCGGCCGCACACGGCCATGCCGAAGATGTTCGCCGACGACGAGAAGGGCACCGCCGAGCGGTACGCGGTCACGGCGTACCTGACTTCATTGGGCGGGCCGCTGCCGCAGTTCAACCCGAAGCTGGTGCCGAACAACCCGGAGAAGCAGAGCATCGACCGCGGCGGCAAGCTCTACCTGACGGCCGGCTGCGCCACCTGCCACGGATCGACGCTGACCGGCGCGCCGGTGAAGGGCAAGAACGACGACCCCGACCTGGACAAGGAACCGATCAAGCCGGAGGACTCGTTCCACGCGCTCGGCACCGCGTCCGGCCCGCAGTCGCACTACCAGTTGAACCACGTCGGCAGCAAGACCCGGCCGGAGGCGCTAGCCAAGTACCTCGAAGACCCGCTGGCCACCAACGCCCACGGGCGGATGCCGAAGATGATGCTGACCGGCGCGGAGGCGCTGGACATCGCCCGCTTCCTGTGCCGCGTGACCGACGAGAGGATTTCCCACGCCCTGCCGCCCGCGCCGAAGGCCGACCCGACCACGCTCGTGAACGCCGGAGCGGTCGCGGCGATGAAAGGCAAGCCGGCCGCCGAGCAGTGGAAGGTGGCGGGCCAGGCGATCTACTTCTCGAAGGGGTGCGCCAACTGCCACGCCATCGCCACGGACCCGAAACCCGCCGCCGCCATCGCGCCCGCTCTGGACACGCTGGACAAGGCCGTCGGCAAGGGCTGCGTCGGCGACAAACCCGACGCCGCGAAGGTGCCCGTTTACAAGTTCGAAGCCGACCAGAAGGCCGCGCTGAATGCGTTCCTCAAATCGGAACTGATGGGGGCGGGGTCGGCGTCGCCGGTGTTCGCCGCCCGTGCGACCCTCAAGCGGATGAACTGCCTGAACTGCCACGCCCGCGAAGGGGAGGGCGGCATCGACGAGGCGCTGGCCAACAAGATGAAGCAACTGGAGAACGCCCAGAACGCCGACGACATTCAACCGCCGAAGCTGTCCGGCGTCGGCAGCAAGTTGCGGACGACGTGGATGACGGACGTGCTGCTGAACGGCGGCCGCGCTCGCCCGTGGATGACGCTGCGGATGCCGCAGTACGGCCCCGGCAACGTCGGCCACCTGCCGGCGGCGCTGCCCGCCCTGGAGGGCAACGGCACCGACGACGCCATCGGCAAGGCCGAGTTCACGCAGGAGAAGGTGACGAACGGCCGGCTGCTGGCCGGGAAGAACGGCCACGGCTGCATCAGTTGCCACGACATTTCGGGCGTGCAGGGCGGCGGCACGCGGGGGCCGGACCTGGCCACCACCAACAAGCGGGTGCGGTACGAGTGGTACGAGCGGTGGATGCACCAGCCGCAGCGGATGATCCCCGGCACGCGGATGCCCCAAGTGTTCCTCGACGGCAAATCGCTGCTGAAGACCGTGTACGACGGCGACGGCGACAGGCAACTCGAATCCCTGTGGGCGTACTTCAGCCTGGGGCCGGGTCTGCCGCTGCCGGTCGGCATCGAGCCGCCGAAGGGCCGCGTCATCGTCGTGACCGACCGGCCGGAAATCCTGCGGACGTTCATGCCCGACGGGGCCGGGGCGAAGGCCATCGCCGTCGGCTATCCCGGCAGCGTGTCGCTCAGCTTCGACGCCGCGCAGACCCGCATCAGCTATGCGTGGTCGGGCAACTTCCTGGACGCCTCGCCGGTGTGGGACAACCGCGGCGGCGCGCCCGCGAAGCTGCTCGGGTCGAAGTTCTGGTCCCCGCCCGCCGGCCCGACGTGGGCGCTGGGCGACACCGCCCCGCCGGATTTCGACAAGCTGGCCAAAGACCCCGCCTACGGAGCCGGCACGCCGGACGGCGTGATGTACCAGGGGCCGCGCGCCGTGCGGTTCGACGGCTACGGGCTGGACGCGAAGGGCCAGCCGGAGTTTCGCTACACCGTCACGCCGGACGACGGCAAGACGCTGCTCGGCGTGACGGACACGCCCGGCCCGGCCCCCGGCGCGATTGCCAACGGCGTGGCGCGGAGGTTCGCTCTGGATGTGCCATCGGGCAAGTCCGCGTGGCTGAACGCCGGCACGTCGCCGAAGGACATCCGCGCGATGGGGCCGGACGGCTGGCTGCCGGGCATCGCGGGCGACGGCACGATTGCGGCCGACAAGTCCAAGCTGGTGCTGAACCAGGACAGCGACAAAGTGCTGGTGCTGACGGCCGTCGGCGCGCCCGTCGAGGCCAAGTGGGTGACGGCGAAGGGCCGCGCCTACCTCCGGGTGCCCGCCGGCAAAGCCGACTTCGCCGTCACCACCTGGATGCTGCCGAAGGACGACGAGGGGTTGATCAAGGCGCTGAAGTGACCCGCTTGTTCGCCCGCCC
>JAYUFU010000498.1:0-10058 GCA_043738505.1 Fimbriiglobus sp.
CGCCCCTTGCTGGCGCGGCGGGCTAACAAGACACGCTTCTCCGTAACCCCAATTCGGCAAGGGAGAGCGATGCGGATCATCCCGGTGATCGACCTGATGGGCGGAGTCGTCGTCCGGGCGGTGGCCGGCCGTCGGCACGAATACCGGCCGATTCGGAGCCAACTCGTCGATTCCCCCGACCCACTGCACGTCGCCGCTCGGCTGCTCGCAGTGTCCGGCGCGACGGAATTGTACGTCGCCGACCTCGACGCCATCATAACCGGCAATCCGGTGGGAAACGGCGTGCGCGACTTCCTGACCGCCGTCGGGGTGGAAGTGCTGTTCGACGGCGGGTTCCGAACACTTCCGAACGCCGACGATTTCCCGCACCCGCTCAGACCGGTGATTGCCTCGGAATCCTTTGGCCTGCCCACGTCGGTGGGTGTGCGGTGGGCCTTCTCGATCGACCTTCGCGACGGTCGTTCCCTGTGCGACTCCGGTTCCCCAATGGGGCTGGCCGAACTCGCCGTCGCGGCCGGTTTCCGCACGCTGATCGTGCTGGACGTGGCCCGCGTCGGAACTGACACCGGCCCCGGCACGACGGCCTTGCTCGGCGACCTCCGGGCACGGTTTCCGGAGGTGGAACTGATCGCCGGCGGCGGCATCCGGGGCGCGAGCGACCTGGCCCGGCTGACCGACCTCGGCATCGACGCCGTACTGGTCGCCTCCGCCCTGCACGACGGCCGCCTGCGGGGATGAGTCACCCGGCGGCGGACGCGGCGGACAACTGCCGAAACCACCGCTTCGCCCGCTCGACTCGGTTCGCGACGATGTCCCCCGGCAGGTTCAACTCGGCGGCGATGTCCGCGACACTCACACCGGCCAACCTGGACTCCAGAATCCGTCCGTCCGTGGCGTCGAACGTCGAAGCCGCGCGAACCGGTTCCGTCGTGATCGGCGAAGTCTCCGTGGCCAGGACGAACGGCTCCGGCGACTCGCTCACCTTCACCGGCCAACTGGCCTGCTCCGGCGTCAGGTTGATGGGTTCAATCGGGCCGACCATGATGAACCCTTCCATCTTGGTTTTTTTCGTCGTCATCCTTCGTGCCCCTCGTAGTGAAGGCGGATTTGCTGTTGCTGCCGCATCGGTGGGACCGGCGACGATTCGATCTTGTTAGCCCGCCGCGCCAGCAAGGGGCCTTTCACTTCGGCGGTTCGCCGCTTGCTGGCGCGGCGGGCTAACAGGACAGTCACGCCTCAACCCAACCGGCATTCCCGGCCCCGGCTTCATACCATTCTACCGTGCCCGTCATCCGAATAGGAGTACCAACCGTGCCCACCCCCGCCGAACTCGTCGAGTCGTACCTCGCAGGCCCGGCCCTGCTGCGCGCCGCCGTTGCCGGGATGACGCCGGAGCAACTCCGCGCCCGGCCGGTCGCCGGGACGTGGAGCACGCTGGAGGTCGTCGCCCACATCGCCGACTTCGAGCCGGTGTACGCCGACCGCATCCGCCGCACGCTCGCGCTCAAGAAGCCGCTGCTGCTGACGGCCGACGAGAACGAGTACGTCAAACACCTGGCGTACCACGACCGGGACATCGGCGAGGAGTTGGCGTTCATCGAGGCCACCCGCCGGACGACGGCCCGCATCCTTCGGGCCGTCCCGACCGAGGCGTGGGCGCGGGTCGGCATTCATAGTGAGAAAGGGCTGGTGACGGTGGAACAGCTCGTGGCGACGATCGCCGGGCACATCCCCCACCACCTGACCTTCATCGCGGCGAAGAAGGCGGCGCTGGGACTGGCGTGACGGGTCACTCGCCCCGGATTTGGCGGAGGGCGATCTCGGCGGCGGTGCGGAGTTGTTCGACCGATTCCTCGACGACGGCGATCAGTGCGGGAATGGCCTCGGCGGCGGCGGCCCCGATCCGTCCCAAAGCGGTGACGGCGGCGAGGCGGGACGTTTCCTCCGCGCCGCCCGGCTCCTGCTCTTGGGGTGAGGCGATGGGGGTGCCGATGCCGCTGCCGGCGTAGGCGTGGGGTTCGGGCGTCCGGCGCGGTGCCGGCGTGCCGGCGCGGACCATCTCTAGGAGGGCGGGTACGGCGGCCGCTGCTGTCGCCCCGATCCACCCGACGGCCACGGCCGCCTCGCCCCGGACGAACGGGTCGTGGTGGCGGAGGTGGACGAGCAAGGTGGGCACCGCCGCCGGGCCGATCTGGCTGAGGGCCTTCGCCGCCAGCCGGCACAGTACCACGTTCGTCCCCCGCAGCGCTTCCATCAGGGCCGGGACGGCGGACGCGGCGGCGGCCCCCATGTTGCCCAGCGCCTGAGCCGCGCCGGAGGCCGTTCGCGGGTCGGGGTCGTGCAGGGCCGCGCAGAGCGAGGCCATCGCCGACCGGGCGTGCGGGCCGAGTTTGCCGAGGCCCCAGGTGGCGTTGCGGCGGACGTACTTGTCCGAGTGCGACAGGAACTGGACGAGCGGCGCGACGGCGGTCGGGCCGAGGGCCGCGAACGCCTGGACGGCGGCCTCCCGCACGGCCTGATCGCCGTCCTCGACGGCGGCCGTCAGGGCCGGCAGCGCGCCGGCGGCGGCCGGACCGAGTTTGGCCAGCTCGCGGGCCGCCCGGACGCGCCCCGCCGGCCGCGGGTGGGCCAACCCGCGGACGAGCTCCGACCAGTGCTGTTGGGCGACCGGCATCGCGGGTCACGCTCCCGAGAGTGGCGCGGGGGCGGACCCCGCGCGGCCGAAGTTTAGGACGGTTCGGCCGGCGGGCAAACCGGTTTTTCTCGTTCGTCCGGGTTTCGGGCGTGCGACGATTCTTCGGCCGATCTCTCACTCCCGTCCCCGCTTCTGCCGAAGTGTGGGACCGGCGAGACAGAAGTGGGTCGGCGTCCGGTATAATGGAAGTTGTTCGGCAACCCCGCCTCCGGTGCGCCATGAGTCGCCTCAGTCCCTCCGCCCGCTCCCGCTCCGTCATGGCGGCGGTCGTCCTCGGCACCGCCCTCACGACGGCGGACGCCAGTGCCGCCACCGCCCCGACCGCCTCGGCCTACCTGGAGGACTCCGCCGTCCGCGATCTGAGCAAGTATTGCCAGGCCTGTTGGCGGAACGCCCGGCTGCCCCTCGACCGCTGGACCGACTGCACCCAGCAGGTGTTCGTCCGGCTGCTGGAGCGGGTCGAGACGGACAAGTGGGCCGCGCTGTTGAAGTCCGACGGGGAGGACAAGCGGGAGTTCCTCCGCGCCATCGACGCGGTGAAGAAGCGGACGCAGCGGGCGAAGCGGCCGGCGGAGCTGTCGGCGGACGTGCCGGATTTCCAGAACAAGTCCGAATCCGCCCTCCGCGACCAGCGCGAGGCGGTGCGGCTGGCGGCGGCGGCGGTGCTGAGCGACCGCCAGCGGTCCATCCTCGACCTGTCCGCCGAGGGGTGGGCGGTGACGGACATCGCCACCCAACTGGGCACCACCCCGGAGCGGGTGAGCGACGAGAAGTACAAGGCCATTCGCAAGCTCCGCCACCACCTCCGCGTGGACGGGTAACCCTCCCGCCGAGAAAAATTGGGGTGAAATGCCGCGGCGAGCCGGCCGAACTACCGGAGTGGCGTCCCGCCTGTCCCCCGGCCGAGTGACCGCATGTTCTCGTACCTGAAGGCCACCCGGCACCCGTGGACGTGCGTCCTGTTCGTCGTCCCGCTCCTCGTCGTCTACGAGGTCGGGGTGGTCATGCTGGCCAACGGCTCGGACGCGACCGGACTGCGAAACGGGGCCGACATCTGGCTCCGCGGCCGCTTGGTGGACTACGGCGTCCAGTTCCCGTGGGCGCTGCCGGGCTTGGTCGCGGCGGTGCTGCTCATCCGCAGCTGGTGGAGTTGGGCGGAGCGGCCGAGTTCCCCCCTCACCGGCGTGTTCGGGACGCTCGTGGAGAGCGTGGCGTTCGCTGCCGGGCTGTGGCTGGTCGCCCGCAACTTTCGCCCCATCCTGGAGGCGCTCGGCGTCCCGATGCTGGACATCCTCGCCGACCGCTTCCAGTCGATCCCGTCCGGGCAACTGATCCGCTTCGTCGGGGCCGGTATCTACGAGGAAGTGCTGTTCCGCATGGGCCTGTTCTCCGTCCTGTGCGTGCTGTTCAAGTTCTCCCTGATGCCCAACCTCATCACGGTCCCGCTGGCGGCCGCCGCCGGCGCGCTGCTGTTCGCAGCCGCCCACCACATCGGGCCGCACGGGGAACCGGTGGTGCCCGTCGTGTTCGCCTTCCGCGTCGTCGCCGGGCTGCTGTTCACCGCCCTCTATCAGTTCCGCGGCTTCGGCGTCGCGGTCGGCACCCACGCCGGGTACGATATCCTGGTGGGGGTCGGCGTGGGGTAGGATCACCGGAGGACGCGCATGTCGCTGGCCAAGTTTTGGAACACGATGCGGCGGTTCCGCCCGGCGGGTGGAAGCCGCCTCGGCGAGTCTCCTCACATCGACACGGGAGCCGAGTTGGGGGCCTGGGCGGAACGAAACGACACGGCCTGGCAGACGCCGGACATCATGTCCGCGTATGACCCCACGGACTTCGACTTCCTGGCACCCCCGGAGGCGTCGCAACTGCGCGAGTCGGTCGGCGAGTTTCGGCGACTGACTGCACTCCTCCCGACTGCCGGGCCGGACGCGGAGGGGCTTCGTTCGGACGCGCGAGCCTGCTTGTTAGGGATCCTCGATCAAATGGAGTTCCACCGCTTCGGCGACGCGGACGCCTACCAACTGGGGAAGCGGATCGAGCGGCAGATCGCCGCGATACGGCCGCCGGAACTCGCCGAACTGCGCTACCTGACGGATGAGGATAGCACCGGCGACCCCGCCCTCCGCGTCTGGGCGATCCTGTCGATCGACGACGATGTGCGGTTCCGCCAGGTTGCCAAGTCCGTCCGAGAGATGCTCGACACCGCGACCCGCGAGATCACCGAGGAATACTGGCCGCACATTCATTTCCAGAGTGTGTCCGAGCAACGGGAATACCGCGAGGAGGCACTGGCGTCATGATTCGTGCCACCAACCTGCTCGCCCTCTCGCGGACGATGCTGACGCTGGACGCGACCAAGCCCAAGCAAGAGACCCTCCGACGGGCGATTTCGACCGCGTACTACGCCCTCTTCAACCTCCTTCTCGACGACGGATGCCGGCAGGTGGCGACGGCTCCGAGCCTTCGGGATTTGGTTCGCCGGGGCTTCGGTCACGGAGAGATGAAGAAGGCGGCCAGGGTGTTCCAGGGCGGGACGCTGCCGAAACATGTCGCGCGGGTATTCGAGGCCGCGAAACGAACTCCCGACGTTCCGGCGGAATTGCGGCGGGTTGCCAAGGCGTTCGTGGTCCTGCAAGAAGCGCGTCACGAGGCCGATTACGACCCCACTCGTCCGACGCCTTACACCCGCAAAGAGGCGGACGATTGGATCGCCCTTGCCGAGGCCGCTTTCGCGGACTGGGAGACGGTTCGCGGTCGCCCTCTGGATGCCCTCGCCGTCGAGGTCTTCCTCGCCGGCTTGCTCCTCTGGGATCGGTGGGGAAAAGGCTGACTACCGACATTTGCCCCGCCCGGCCGGTCGGGTACACTTCTCCTCACCTGCCGACCCCTCCCGTCCGCGAGCTGCCCGTTATGCGCACCCTTTTCGCCGCGCTCCTCGCCGCGTCCGCCGCAACTGCCGCCGACGAGCCGATTCGCTTCAACCGCGACGTGCGGCCGATCCTGTCCGACGCCTGTTTCGCCTGCCACGGGCCGGACGCGCGGAAGCGGAAAGCCGACCTGCGGTTCGACGTGGAGAAGATCGCCAAGGGGAAGGCGGCGTCCGGCGAAACGGCCATTGTCCCCGGCGACAGCGGCAAGAGCGAACTGCTCAAGCGGCTGGTCGCCACCGACGAGTCGCACATGCCGCCGGTGGAGTCCGGAAAGAAGCTGACGCCGGACCAGATGACCACGCTGAAAAAATGGATCGACCAAGGCGCGAAGTGGGAGGACCACTGGGCCTACACCCCGATCAGCAAGACTGCACCGCCGGCCACGGGTGGCAGTGCGATTGACGCCTTCATCCTCGCCAAGCTGACGGCGAAGGGACTGAAGCCGTCGGCCGAAACGGATCGCGTCACCCTGCTCCGCCGGCTGTCGTTCGACTTGACTGGTCTGCCGCCGACGCCGAAGGAGGTCGAGGACTTCATCGCGGACAAGTCGCCGAACGCCTACGAGAAGCAGGTGGACCGGCTACTGGCGAGCCGGCACTACGGCGAGCGGATGGCGATGTTCTGGCTCGACGTGGTGCGGTACGCCGACAGCGTCGGCTACCACGGCGACCAAGTGGTGAGCGTGTGGCCGTTCCGCGACTACGTCATCAAGAGCTTCAACGATAACAAGCGGTTCGACGTGTTCACGAAGGAGCAGTTGGCCGGCGACCTGCTGCCCAACCCGACCGTCGAACAGAAGGTGGCGAGCGGGTACAACCGCCTCGGCATGATGAGCGCCGAGGGCGGGGTGCAGCCGAAGGAGTATCTCGCCAAGTACGCGGCCGAGCGGGTGCGGGCGGTCAGCGGCGGCTGGCTGGGCCTCACCACCGGCTGTGCCGAGTGCCACGACCACAAGTTCGACCCGATCAGCGCGAAGGACTTCTACCGGCTGGAGGCGTTCTTCGCCGACATCCAGGAACAGGGGCTGTACGACGGCAACAACTTCGGCTCGAAGATGCGGGTGGCGACGGCCGCGCAGGAGCAGCAACTCGCCGACGCCGAGGCGCGGTTGACGGCCGTCAAGGCGCTGCTGGCGATCTCCGTGAAGACGCTGGCCGACCAGCAAGCCGCGTGGGAGAAGACCGCCACCGCCGACGCGAAACTCCCGGCCGACGTGAAGGCCGCGCTCGCGGTGCCGAGCGAAAAGCGGTCGGACACTCAGAGACAGAAGGTCGCGGACCACTTCGCCAAGGTCGCTCCGGAGCTGGCCGACGAACGTCAGTCCCTGGCGAAAGCCGAGAAACTCCGGAACGACCTCGCCGCGAAGCTGCCGACCACCCTCGTGACGGTGGCCGTCGCGCCGCGGACCATCCGCGTGCTGAAGCGGGGCAACTGGATGGACGACAGCGGCGAAGTCGTTCAACCCGGCACCCTCACCGGCCTGTCCGAACTGCCGAAGAAGGACGGCCGGTCGAATCGCGCCGACCTCGCCGACTGGCTGGTGAGCAAGGACAACCCGCTCACCGCCCGCGTGCTGGCGAACCGCCTCTGGAAGCTTTACTTCGGGGCCGGCCTCGCCCGCAAGCTCGACGACCTCGGCAGCCAGGGCGAACCGCCGTCGCACCCGGAGTTGCTGGACTACCTCGCCGCGAACCTCCGCGACGCCTGGGACATCAAGGCGTTCGTCAAGACGCTGGTGATGTCCGGCACCTACCGCCAGTCGTCGCTGGCGTCCGCCGACCTGCGAGAGAAAGACCCGTTCAACCTCTGGCTGGCGCGGCAGTCCCGCTGGCGGCTCGACGCCGAGATGGTCCGCGACAACGCCCTTGCCACGGCCGGACTGCTGTCGCCGAAACTCGGCGGGCCGAGCGTGAAGCCGTACCAGCCACGCGGGTACTGGAGCTTCCTCAACTTCCCCGCCCGCGAGTGGCAGGACGACAGCGGCGACAGCCTGTACCGCCGCGGCCTGTACACCCACTGGCAGCGGCAGTACCTGCACCCGGCACTGCTGGCCTTCGACGCCCCCAGCCGGGAGGAATGCACCACCGACCGGGTGCGGTCGAACACCCCGCTGCAATCGCTGGTGCTGCTGAACGCCCCGGAGTTCGTCGAGGCCGCGCGGGTGTTCGCCGAGGCCGTGATGAAGTCCGGCGTGGCCACCGACGCCCGATTCGACTTCGCCTTCCGTCAGGCCCTCTCCCGCCCGGCCAAGCTGGCCGAGAAGGTGGCGCTCGCCGAACTGTTGAAGAAACACACGGCCGATTTCAAAGCGGACACCAAGGCGGCGAAGGAGTTGCTGAGTACTGGCGCGCGGCCGGCCGACCCGAAACTCGACCCGGCGGAACTGGCCGCCTGGACGAACGTGACGCGGGCCATCCTGAACCTGCACGCCGGCGTCACGCGGAACTGACCGCGCCAACGGTTCGCCCCGGCGCGGCGTCTTGATTGCGGCGGACGAGTCCCGGCACAACAACCAAGGGTGTTCCCATGAACCGGTTCCTGATGACGGCGGCGCTGGCGGTGACGGTCGCCGCTGCCGCGATGGCGGACCTCGGCCCCCGACCGAAGGGGCCGATCCTCAAGTCGATCCCCGTGCAGAACGTGCTGAAGTTCGCCAACGAGTTCCCGAACCACACCTTCTGGGCCGTGACCGTCGGACAGGACGGCACGAACGTGGTGACGCTGAAGGCCGACAGTGCCAAGCCGCTGCCGCTGACGATGGTCAAGACCATCTCGGCCGTGGTCTACGCGGTCCCGAACGACGTGGCCAAGACGTTCGCCACTCCCAAGGAGTTCGTCCAGGCGGCGGCCGCCGGGAAACTGCCCGCCGGCGTCATCGCCTCCCCGACGTTCGTGAAGGCGGAGCAGGTGCAAAACAACGACCGCCGAACCGCCATCGACCGCGTCGTCGTGGTCGCCGGTGGCATCAAGGCCGGGGTGACCTTTGCAGAGGAAGACCCGGTGAAGCGCGACCCGGAACCGGAGCCGCTGGCCGACGCGCGGCCCGCGCCCCGCCTGTTCGCGGTCGGCCTCGCCGCCGCGCTGGCGGTGATGTTCGGCGGGCTATGGGCGGTTCGCCGGAAGTGACCGATCCGCCCGTGCTTTCCCAGCCTCCATCGACACCGGCCCCAGGGTCGGTGTTGTCGTTTTTACAGGGGATTTCCCTCATTTCCGTCTCGACACCGCCGCCGAGTGTCGGTATCCGATCCCTCTCTCACGGCGGTGGTCGGTCGGCCGTCGGGTTCGCTCCGGTCGGGGGACGGGGGCGAATCCGACGGTCAACTTCGGGCGCGACAGTTGCGCTCGTAGCAGTCCGGTGACGGCGCACGCGCGGGGCGAGTGTGCCGGCGGCGGAAGGGATTCCCGTTGTGAGGAGGGGGGGCGACGGTTTCGGCCTGTGTCTCGACCGGTTTGCTTGCAGCCCGGTCGCGGCGGGGCCGATACTAGCGTAGCGGGTGCCGAACGCCTTCCCACACGCGGCACCCGGTGGGGGACTTGAACGGCCGGTGACAGCGGACGGATCCGACGCGGCCTCGCCGCCGGCGCATCCGTATCGCCTCACGGTCGGGTCGAGGGCCGACAGCAGCACGGACGCCACGCCGCCGGTTCCGCCGGCGGCACCCTTCGGGGGAAGGCGGGCGTCCGTCTGGTATCGGCCGCGACCCGGCTCCGACACCGGCCATTCATCAGGGAGGATCCGATGGTGACGCGAGCCGACACGGACATCCAGCAGATCTGGAAGGACTACCGCGCGACGCCGACGGTCGAACTGCGGAACCGCCTGCTCGAATACTTCCTCCCGCTGGTGAAGTACAACGCCGAGCGCATCTGGTCCCGCCTGCCGGACGGGGTGGAACTGGACGACCTCATCAGCGCCGGTACGTTCGGCCTGATGGACGCGGTGGACGCCTTCGACCTGGACCGGGGCGTGAAGTTCGAGACGTACTGCGTGCCCCGCATCCGCGGGGCCATGCTGGACGAACTGCGGACGATGGACTGGGTGCCCCGCCTCGTGCGGTCCAAGCAGAGCAAGGTGGAGGCCGCGAAGAAGGAGTTGGAGGCCACCCTCGGCCGCCCGCCCCGTCCGGAAGAGCTGGCGGTGAAGCTCGGCATCCCGATGGACCAGATCGCCGCGTTCGTCGGCGAGGCGAACGCCGTCGGGTTGGTCAGCCTGAACAAGAAGTGGTACGAGACGGACAGCTACAAGGACGTGCGGGAAATCGACATCCTAGAAGACAAGAAGGCGGAAGACCCGGCCGGCACGCTGCAAAACCGCGACCTCATGCGGCTCGTCACCCGCGGCCTGAATCGCAACGAGCGGCTCATCGTCATCCTCTACTACTACGAGGAGATGACGATGAAGGAGATCGGCGCGACGCTGAACCTGAGCG
>JAYUFU010000499.1:0-3324 GCA_043738505.1 Fimbriiglobus sp.
ACGGCCCCAAGCCGCTACACCACCCCGAAGTCTGCTCAAGCCGTTTCCAGCCAACAGCCCGGCGCGGTTGGCGTTCTACCCGCGAGTTCCGCGCCTCGATCATGCCTGCCATCCGACCCTCGGAGTCCCCGCCATGCTTTCCCCCCCCGCGCCGACCGACGTGCTACCACCCGTTTCCCCTCGCACGGCGGCGCGGGTGGCGGCGGTCGGGGCGGGGCTGTGCGGGCTGGCAGCCCTCCTCGCCCTGGTGCCGTTCGACGAAACGGGCGGGCCGGTCGCCCTCTCGACCGCCCGTCTGCTGCTCGTCGCCGCCGGCGCGCTGACGGCCGGCGGCGCGCTGTCGTGGCGACCGGATCTGTACTGGATGTGGCTGATCGCCGGCGGCACCGCCGTGCTGGCCTCGGTCGGCCTGCCCGAACCCCGCCCCGGCGACTGGGACTCGGCGCGGATGCTGGCGCGGGTGCTGGCCGGCGGCGCGGCGGCCGGGGCGATCCTCACGCGGGCCTCGGCCCAGGTGCGGTACGCGCTGCTGTCCGCCTTCGCCCTGTACCACTTCGGCGGCATCCTGACGGCGGTGACGTGGCCGGACACCAACGGCACCTCGCCGCCGTGGGTGACGACGCAGTCCGCCTCCCGCTTGTACATCCCGTACTTCAAGTTCCTGTACCTGAGCAACGCCTACCACTTCTACTCGCCCGAACCCGGCCCGGCGTCGCACCTGTTCCTCCTGCTGACGTACGAGCTGAAGTCGGCGGCCGAGCCGGCGAAAGACCTTGCTTCGTGGAAAGGGGGGCGGAACGCGGAGACGGGCGCGGCGGAGTGGACGAAGGCGGCGTCCGAGTGGGTGGACGTGCCGAACCGCCGGGACCACTACAAGGACCCGCTCGGCCTGACGTACTACCGGCGGCTGTCGGTGACGGAGATGGTGTCGCAGGCGCTGCCCAGCCGGTTCTCGCCGGGCACGTTCGAGAAGAACGACGCCGTCATCCGGCGGCAGAACGTGGCGTTCGGGTTGGGCCAGCAGATCCCGCTCGACCCCCGCGCCGGGCCGTTCGACTTGCAGTACCGCATCCCCCGCGCCGACATCGTCCGCTACCTGCTGCCGTCGTACGCCCGGCACGTGGCGACCGAGTTCGCCGGGCCGGGCCGCACGCCCGACGGGGTGGCCGTGGACCGGCGGGTGGTGGGGGTGAAGGTGTTCCGCGTCGAGCACTCCATCCTGCCGGCCGACGAGTTCCACGGCCGGCGGCTGCCGTTCACGACCGACAAGTGGACCCCGCCCGTCGATCCGTACCACCCGACCACCTACAAGCCGTACTACCTGGGCGAGTACGACGCCGCCGGCACCCTGCTGAACCCGACCGACCCGATGCTCTACTGGCTCTGCCCGATCCTGCCGAAGGTGGCCTCCGTGTCCGACCCGAAGGGGCGGGACTTCGAGGATTCCATGTCCAAGTACGCCGGCTTCGAATTCGAGTGGGAACGGAGGGCCGGCCAATGACCACCCCCCAGCCGAACACCGCCTGGCGGCGGTGGGTCCACTTCTGGTTCGCCTCCGCCGACCCGACGACGATGGGGTTCCTCCGCGCCGTCACCGGCGTGCTGGTGCTGTACACGCACCTGGCGTACTCGTTCGACCTGTATTCCTTCTTCGGCGAGAAGGGGTGGTACGGGCTGGACGCCATCAACCGCGAGCGGCGCGAGTTCCCGTGGTCCACCGCCTCGTTCACGGACGGGTGGAAGGGGTGGGAGGAGACGGCCCGTTTCCCGGACGAGCCGCACCGCCGGGCGGTGCTGCTGGCGTACACGCGGAACCTGCCGACCGACCCGGCCGCGCTGAACCGCAAGCTGGCACTGCTGGCCGTCGAGGGGGTCGAGGCGGACGGCTACCCGCCGGCGGTCGGGCAGGAGGCCGGCCGGTACGCCAACGGCCTCAGCCCCGACAAGGCCGTGCGGGAGGGCAGCCTCGCCGCGCTCGCCAACCCGGCGCAGCGCGACCCGAAGGAACTGTACCCGCCGGCGTTCGACGCCCTCGTGGATCGGACCCGCCCGGCCGATCCGAACTGGCGGCTGCGGCAGCTGGCCCGCGACCTGGAGGAGTTTTACTCCACCCTGCCGCCGCCGCCCGGCCGCGCCGCCGGCGAGTCGGACGCCGACTGGAAGGCGCGGTCCCAGGCGGTCCTCGACGCGCGGCGGTACATCGCCCTGTACTTCCTCGAGACGGACGAGGTCCACCGGTACAACTACCTGCGGTTCGCCCGCGACCTGGCCTGCCCGCCGGCCGAGCGGGAGAAGAAGCTGGACTACTTCACGTACTGGAACGCCGAGAAGCGGTACACCACCAGCAACGGCAACCCGATCTTCTCCATCTGGTTCCACGTCTCCACCCCCACCGAGATGGCCGTCGCGCACGGCGTCATGCTGGTCGTCATGCTGATGTTCACCGTCGGCCTGTTCACCCGCACGACGGCGGTGCTGACCTGGCTGTGCGCCGTGTCGTACATCCACCGCAACCAGCAGGTGCTGTTCGGACAGGACACGATGATGAACATCCTGCTCCTTTACTTGATGATCGCCAACTGCGGGTCGGCGCTGTCGCTGGACCGGGTGATCGCCCGATACCGGGCGGCGAAAGCCAGCCTGAAGCGGTGCGGGTTCATCGACGAGCCGACGGCCCGGTTCCTGGCCGCCCCGCCGCCGTCGGTGGCGGCGGGGTTCGCCCAGCGGCTGCTCCAGGTCCACTTCTGCTTCATCTACATGGCGTCCGGGCTGGCCAAGCTGAAGGGGGCCGACTGGTGGAACACGAACGCCTTCTGGAGCACGATGGGCAACCCCGAGTTCACCATGATCCACTACCAGTGGTATCAGGACTTGCTACGGACGATGGTCTCGCAGCGGGTGGTGTACGCGGCGTCCGCCGCGGGCATGGTCGCGTTCACGCTGGTGATGGAGATCGGCCTGCCGATCCTGGTCTGGACGAAGCTGCGGCCGTACATGGTCATCGGCGGGCTGCTGCTGCACCTCGGCATCGGCCTGTTCATGGGCCTGATCGTGTTCAGCCTGTTCATGATGACCATGCTGGTCAGCTACCTGCCGGGGGCGGTCATCCGCCGGCAACTGTTCGGCCCCCCGCCGCCGGAGAAGGACCGCCTGCGGCTGACGGTGAACCCCGCCAGCGACGCCGAAGTGCGCAAGGCGGCGTGGGCCGTGGCGACCGACACCAGCGGCCGGGTGGAGGTGGTGAAGCGGTAGGAGTGGTCAGGGCCATTTCGTTGTTCGGCGAACCGGCGGCGGGAGCCGCCTGGGTGATTCCCACCCAGGCGG
>JAYUFU010000500.1:0-3316 GCA_043738505.1 Fimbriiglobus sp.
GCTCTGCGTGGCAGAACACCGGGTCGGCGTCGGCGACTTCGAGTCGGTGTTCCACCACCGACGAAAAGGCCCGGCGGCGGTCACTTCTTCTTGCCGTACATGGCCAGGCCGAGCGAGTACTGCACCTCGGACGGTGCCCGCACGACGATCGACATGGTCGGGTAGTGGAACAGGATGCTCGACGGGCCGCCGCGGTCGGACCAGGCGTTCGGGTCCACCGACAGCTTGATCGACTCGAGCAGCATCTCGGCGTTCTTCTGCGTCTGCAAGTAGTCCACGTACGGCCCCCAGGTGGCCCCGCCGTTGAACGGCCCGCCGGACTGGATCAGGTCGCGGATCTCGTAGGACCGCGTCATCATGTTCTTGCGGGCCTCCTCGACCGACACCACCTTGATGATCTTGTCGCGGATGACGAACGTCATGCCGACCGACTGGAGCATCGCCCGCAGGGCCGTCCGCGCCGACACCCCGCCCGGCACGTCCACCGGCTTCCGCATGTCCAGGCCCAGGTTGTCGAACGACTTCTGGTCGATGTACAGGTTCTTGTCGATGGCGTTGGACAGCGTCTGGATGACTTCCTCGAACGGCTGGCCCTTCATCGGCACCGCGATTTGCGTCTCCAGCGCCCGCAGCAGCGCTTCTTCCTCCGCGCCCAGCATGACGCGGGTCAGCTTCTCCCGCCGCGCCGTGATCTCCTTCCAGTCCTTCGGGAACTCCATGTCGTTGATCATCGGCAGGGCGGCGGCGTCCGTCAGGTTCATGTTCTTGACGAACCGCCGGCTCATCTCGTCGGACAGGAACTTGGCCTCGGCCAGGTTGGCGCGGACGATGCCGATCTCGGCGAGCTGCGCGGCGGCGGGGTTGGTCGGGTACTTCTTCACCAGGCCGGCGACCCGCGCGCGGGCGTCGGACAGGCGGCCGTCCGCTTCGTCTTTGGAGATGGCGGCGACCGCCTCCTGCACCTCTTTCGCCTCGGCCTGCGCGGCTTCGAGGGCCTTGCGGTTCTGGTCGTTGCGGAGGATCAGCCGGGCATCGACGGTAGCCGGCGTCTTGCCCCCGACCTTGTTGACGCCGTTGATCGCGGCTGTGATTTGGTCGTGCAGGGCGTCCTTCTTCGCCGACCCCAGATCGGCGCGGGCGTTGATGTCGATGCGGAGTTGCATCAGCCCCCACGACGCTTTTTGCGGGTGCGACCGGGCCAGCAGGTCGGCCTGCGCGATGGCGTCGCGGACCTGCGCGGCGGCCTCTTGCTCGGCGACTTGCCGACGGATTTCGGCCGGGGTCAGGGCCGGCGGCGGTTGGGGGGGCAGCGGCTGGGCGAACCCGATCCCGGCACAGGCGAACAGGCCGAACACGACGATCCGAACCGAGATGGGGCCGCGCATGGGTACGTCCTCGGGAACTGGCTGCATCCTGACACACCAACGTACCCGATGCCGCCGCCGTTTGCCAGAACCCTCCAGGGGAAACCGCGTGCCGGCCGAACCCCGCCGCCGGAACAGCCGAATCCGTCGGTGCGGAATGAGAGGATTCGACGGGTTACGCGCATCCTTGCCGACTCGCTCACGCCGGGTCGGGTGACACTGGCCGTCGGGTCGAGGTGCCCCGCACGCCGTACTTCTCCGCCGCGCGGAAGAGCGCGTCCTCGAACTTCAGCGCGGACGCGGCGGTCTCGGCGTCCACCGTCAGCGCGGCCATCTCCGGCTCCTGGCTCAGCCCCAGCGCCTCGCGGAGCGTCAGCGCCAGGTAGTGCTTCTCGCGCGGGGTGAAGTAGGTGAACGCCAGCCGCAGCGGCGGCAGCGCGGTCAGGAACTCGTCGGTCTCGTACTCGCCGAGAACGTCGTTCACGCCGAGCAGCAGGTTCTTCTGCCGCTGCACCTGCTCGCGGGCCAGGGCGAACACCCCGCCGAGGAAGTCGCCCAGAAGCGCCGGATCGGCGAACTCGCGGAGGCGGGTCATCACCAGTTCGCCGTCCGCCGCGCCGACGGCCCACAGCGCCCCCAGCGTCGCGCCCCGCGTCAGCGGCGTCTGGCCGGCGTCGCCCGACACCCGCTTCAGCACGTCGATCAGTTCGTTGCGGTCCAGGCCCAGCGCCAGGTCGCAGCGGTCGAAGGTGTCCAGCAGCGCGCGGATGCCGGCCACCGTTTCGCGGTCCTTGCCGACCGTCTGACCGAGCGATTCCAGCAGCCAGAGGGCGCGGGCGAACGTCTCGCCCAGAAGTTGACCGAGGTCGGGTCGGCCGGCGGTGCCGAGCGCCGTGTCGTACCGGTACAGCGACAGCAAGCGGCCGAGGGCGACGGCCACGCCGAAGAAGTCGCCGTCGGTGTGGATCAGCCGGCGGACGGTGGCGAGCAGGTCGTCCGACAGCGTTTCCAACCCGGCCAGCGCCGCATCCAACAGCAGCCGGCTGGCGGCGGCGGCGTCCCGGTCGGCGGTGCCGGCCGCTTCGAGCAGCCGGGCGGCGGTGGCCTCCGCGCTGGTCGCCCCGTACCGGCTGGCCTCGATGCAATGAGCGTCGAAGTCCGGTGCCCAGGCGATCCGCCACGTCTCCTCCAGGTCCGCCGCGTTCGGCTCGTTCAGCGTGCTGCCGTCGAGGACGTACCCGCCGAGGTCGAGCAGCCGGACGCGGTGCATCACCCGGCTCCGCTCGCGGCCGAACGGGTCGGTCAGCTTCACCGTGACGTGCTGCGTGTCGGTGCGGGCGACGAGTTTCAGCCGGTCCAGTTCGGCGCGGATGTCGGCGACCAGGGGCGGGAGCTGCGTGCCCTCGGCCAGCAGCCCGCGCTCGCCGCCCCGTAGCACGAAGTTGATCGCGTCCAGGACGGGGTGCCGCATCCCGACCACTTCGTCCTTCAGAATGGCCCCGCGGAGGCCGTCCACGAGGTCGGTTCGCCACACCTCGGCGTGCCCGCGCACGGCGGCCAGCGCGCGGGCGGTCGTCTCGGCGGCGATGAGGTCCGCGGAACTGACCGGCTGCTTCTTGTCGCGCAGGTGGCTGACGACATCGCGGAGGAGGGTTTCGTGAACCCGCTTAGTTTTCTTGGCGGCCCGCGCCTTCCAGACGGCGTGGTAGAAGCCGGGGTTGGGCATCCCGGCGTCGTACCCGTGCAGCGCGTCCAGCCGGTCGAACGAGTACGGCGTCAGGGCGATGCCGCGGTCGAGGACGGTGCGGGCGGCGGGCGATTCCACCGGTGGGAGGGGGTGTAGGGGGGAGGGGGATTCTTCATCACCTCCCCTCGCTGAGGGGAGGTCGGTTGCGCAGCAACCGGGAGGGGAGTCTTCCTCTCCGCAGCAATGGGGGCACCCCCCCCCCCGC
>JAYUFU010000501.1:0-27234 GCA_043738505.1 Fimbriiglobus sp.
TGGCCCTACTTATTTGCGACACCGAACAGGTCGGGCCTCGAAGACTCGACCGCGACCTACAAGAGCGCCGCCAACCGGCCAATGTCGGGCCTCGGAAACGCGACCCGACCGGCGAGCGCCACCCGGCGAGTCGCACCGCCTGTTCACATGAACAAACTATTTCTGACAATCTATCCATTTTAATTTGACAAACCCAAAAACGGAGCGCATAACCACTGGTGTACACTTCGCCGTTTCGGAGTGCCGCCGTGAACACGGCTCGGATCAGGCACTTCCACGACCGCGACACCGAGTGACGCGCCCGCCGGCCGGCCGGTCCCGTCACCAGCGGAAGTTGTACTGCAAGAAGAAGGTACTCGCGTCGAACCCGGCGGTCTGGCCGGGCGCGGCGGAGCGGCGGATGAAGTCGCCGGCGAAGAAGTAGTTGTACCCGACGAGGATGTCCGACTGCTTGGTCAGGTGGAAGTTGAGGGTGGCGTCGATCTCCCGCCCGACGCTGTTCCCGGCCGACCCGTTCGCCCGCAGTCGGCTGACGTTGCCGGCCGTGTTGTACAGGGCGTCGGTGCTGTCCGCCAGCCAGAAGCGGTGGTACTGGACCCAGCCGGTCAGCCACTTCGCCGGGTAGAAGTACAGGTGCGCGTTCAGGTCCTGGATGTTCTGCCGGCCGACCAGGTCCGCCCACCCCAGGTAGTAGTGGCCGAACGGGAACAGCTGGTTGAAGGTGTTGCTGGTGTTCCCGCTCCGCCCGCCGCTGGCGTAGTCGTAGTACATCCACACCGTCGGGTTCCACGGCGCGTCCTTGAAGTGGTAGCCGACGCCGGCGGTGCCCATGCCGGCGACCACGTTCCGCGCGGCCTGCGTGCCGAACTGCATGGCCCCCTCGAAGTCCCACAGGACGTTGTTCATGTCGCCGGCGAACCGCGCGCCGGTGGTGTTGATGGTCGAGTTGCCCCGCTGGAGGCCCTGCTGGGCGACGGTGTTGTTGTTCACCAGCGTCAGGTTGTACAGGTCCACCGTGGTGCCCGGCTTCGGCCGGTACGTCAGCCAGCCGCCGGCGAAGTGCTGCTGGTTGTCGGCCCAGTCCAGTTTGCCCTCGCTGGGGATGACCGGCTGTAGCCAGAAGGCGGTGGCGTCCCACTTGTCGCCCGTCCGCAGGGCGCTCACCCCCTGGAACGTCCGCCGCGTGTTCGCCCACTCCAACGACGACACCAGTCGCTGCGAGCCGAGGCTCAGCTCCTGGCGGCCGAGGCGGGCGTACACCGGCTTGTCCATCACGTCCGCCACCTTCAGATCGACGAACAGGTTGAGGAAGTCCGGCCCGGACTGGTCGATGAGCAGCTTGGGAAGCGTCTGGAAGTAGCTGTAGGAGGAGATCCCCTCGACGTACAAGCGGGCCACGTCCTTGTACCACAGGTCGGCGTACACCCGGTCGCGGGTGAGCAAGTAGTGGTTGTCGGCCTGGCCGAGGCGGGAGTTGTACTCGCTCATGAACCGCTGCCACGAGCTGCCGCCGACGGACAGCATCCAGTCGTCGGCGACCTTCATCCGCTTGAGCGATTCGGACACGGTGCGGTCGCTCTCCGGGAGCGCGTCCACGTACTTGAAGTCGGCGTCGTAGAACGACGACCCCATGAGCGCGAACCGCGGGTACGGGTACTTCGGCGGGGCCTTCTGGCAGTCCCCGCGCACCAAGTCGAGGATCGAGTAGTACCCCGGCCCGGTGGGGGGCATGGGGAACGGCCCCGCCCGCACCGCCCCGCGGACCGGCGGCACCTTCTTGAAGTCGAACCCGGCCGGCGGGCAGTCGCACGGGGCGTTCGGGGTGGGGGCGGCGGTCTGCGGGGCGATCACCGGAGTGGCGGGAACTCCGACGGGCATGACGACGGACGGCGCGACCCCGGAGGCCGACGCCGCCGGGTCCGCGTCCGCTTCCAGGGGTACGACTGGGGCCGGCTCGGCGGCGAAGGCGGGGAGCGAGAACGCGAGGGCGGCGACACACGCTAGCCACCGCGACAGGTTTGCGGTCATGGAACGATCCTCTCGATTGTGACGGAAACGGCCGCTCGGATGTCTGGAGCTATCGGCCGGGTGGTGCCGGTGGAAGCAGCGATGCGGGAGGCGGAGGGGCATTCCGGGAGCGGCTCACCCGGCACGACCGGAACAGTTCGCCAGGTGAAAAGAGCCGAATGGATACTGCGGCGCAGTTGAGCAGGCGAATGGGCTGGACTGCTTGGCGATTGAGCGAACCGGTGGTTCGGGGCGAGACGATTCGCGGAAATCGAGGGACGAACCCGCGATAACCTCGACCGATCTGCCAATTTGTGCGCCGAATCGACTCACGGTCGAAGTTGGCACGCCTGATGCTCTAGCTGTCCATCACTCCCTTCTCCCGGACTCGCTCGTATGGTCGCGCCGCCGCGGCCCGCCACGGTGTATTTGGTCGGTGCCGGCCCCGGTGCCGCCGACCTCATCACGCTGCGCGGGCTTCGCATACTCCGTTCCGCCGACGCGGTTCTCCACGACGCCCTGGTGTCGCCGCAACTGCTTGTCGAAGTCCGACGCGACGCCGAAGTGCTGTACGTCGGCAAGCGCGGCTACTGCGTCGGCAGCACCGTCCAGGAAACGATTCACGAGGCACTCGTGCGGTTGGCCCGCGAAGGGAAGACCGTCTGTCGGTTGAAGTGCGGCGACCCGTGCGTGTTCGGCCGTGGCGGGGAGGAAGCGGAAGCCCTCGCCGAGGCCGGCATCCCGTTCGAGATCGTGCCCGGTGTCACGTCCGCGCTGGGGGCCGCCGCCGCTGCCGGCATCCCGCTGACGCACCGCGACGTGGGCCAATCGGTCACGTTCGCCACCGGCCACTACGACCCGGATTCGCCGGACTGCACGCTCGACTGGCCGGCGCTGGCTCGTGCCCCGACGGTCGTCTTCTACATGGCCAGCCGACACGTCGCCGCCATCGCCGACAAGCTCACCGCGTGCGGAATGCCCGCCGACACCGCCGTCGCCGTCATCGAGAGCGGCACGCTCGACGGCCACCGGGAAACCGTCGGCGAGCTGCACGACATCGGTGCGAAAGCCGCCGGGGTGCAAGCGCCGGCCATCCTGATCGTCGGTGAGGTGGTGCGGAAGAAGGTGGGGCGAACGGCGCGACGTGAGTCCGCCGGTTCTCGCTCCACCGGCGGACTTCATTCCACCACCGGCGGACTCACGTCGCGCCGTTCGCCGGAGGCACTCCGATGATCGCCCTGAACACCATCGCCGACACGCCCGTCACCCGCCGCCGGCTGGTCGTCATCGGCAACGGCATGGCCGGCGCGCGGCTGGTCGAGGACGTGATCGCCGCCGACCCCAGCCACGACTTCGACATCGTCATGTTCGGCGACGAACCCTACGGCAACTACAACCGCATCCTGCTGTCGAACGTGCTGAACGGGTCGCAGGAGCCGGCCGAGATCTTCCTGAACCCGCTGGCCTGGTATGCGGAGAACGACGTCACCCTGCACGCCGGCAAGAAGGTGACGAAGATCGACCGCGAGAACCGGACGGTGACGGCGGACGACGTGACCGAGGAGTACGACATCCTCGTGTTCGCCACCGGCAGTCGGCCGTTCGTCCCGCCGATTCAAGGCACGTCGCTGCACGGCGTGTTCGTCTTCCGCACCATCGACGACTGCCGGTTCATCGCCAGTTACGCCCAGAACTGCAAGACGGCCGTCGTCATCGGCGGCGGGCTGCTCGGCCTGGAAGCGGCGAAGGGGCTGATGACCCACAACGTCAGCGTGACCGTCGTCGAGATGGGGCCGTGGCTGATGGGCGTGCAACTCGACGAGGCCGGCGGCAAGGTGCTTCAGCAGACCATCGAGGCCCTCGGCATCACCGCCAAGACGAGCGCCAGCACCAAGGAATTCGTCGGCGACGAACACAACAAAGTGACCGGCGTGAAGTTCGCCGACGGGTCGATCGTCCAGGCCGACATGGTGGTCATCTCCGCCGGCATCCGGCCGAACAAGGAGCTGGCCCTCGAACACGGCATCGCCTGCGACCGCGCCATTCTGGTGGACGACACCCTGCAAACGAACGACCCGGCCGTCTTCGGCGTCGGCGAGTGCGTGCAGCACCGGGGCATGGTGTACGGCCTCGTCGCCCCGATCTGGGAGCAAACGAAGGCGCTCGCCCAGAGGTTGACCGGCACCAAGCCGGACGCCACTTACACCGGCTCCAAACTGGCGACCAAGCTGAAAGTGATGGGCGTCGAGCTGGCTAGCATGGGCCGCGTGTCCGACGTGAAGCCGACCGATGAAGTCGTCACGTTCGCCGAACCCGCCCGCCAAGTCTACTGGAAGGCCATCGTCCGCGAGGGCAAGGTGGTGGCCGGCTGCCTCCTCGGCGACCTCGGCCCGTCGGACGACCTGATCGACTTCTTCATGACCGAGAGGGCCGCCCCTGCCCGGCGGCTGGAGTTGTTCTTCGGGGCCGGCACCAAGACGCAAGGAGCCGATTTCAGTCTCGCCGACATGCCCGACGACAAGCAAATCTGCGACTGCAACGGCGTGTGCAAGGGCACCATCGTCAAGGCGATCCAAGCCGGCAAGACGACGGTGCCGGCGGTCGGCAAGGCGACCCGCGCGGGCACCGGCTGCGGGTCGTGCAAGAAGATGGTGGCCGGGCTGATCGAGGCCGTGGCCGGCGCGGTGAAGGCCGACCCGAGCGAGAGCTGGTACGTCGCGGCGGTGCCGCTGGACAAGCCGACGCTGGTGGCGGAGTGCAAGCGGCGCGGGCTGCGGAGCGTGTCGGCGGTGCTGGCCGAACTCGGCACCGCCGACGACGAGAAGAGCAAGAACGGCCTGGCCTCCATGCTCAAGAGCATCTGGGGCACCGAGTACATCGACGAGCGCGACTCGCGGTACATCAACGACCGCGTCCACGCCAACATCCAGAAGGACGGCACGTTCAGCGTCATCCCCCGCATCTACGGCGGCGTCACCACGGCCGACGACCTCATCAAGATCGGCCAGGTGGCGAAGAAGTACGCCGTGCCGATGGTCAAGTTCACCGGCGGCCAGCGGATCGACCTGCTCGGCATCAAGAAGGACGACCTGCCGGGCGTCTGGGCCGACCTCGGCATGCCCAGCGGCCACGCCTACACGAAGGCCCTGCGGACGGTGAAGACGTGCGTCGGCAGCGAGTTCTGCCGGTACGGCACGAACGACAGCACCACCCTCGGCATCGCCCTGGAGAAGACGTTCCAGGGGTTCGAGTTCCCGGCGAAGGTGAAGCTCGGCGTGAGTGGTTGCCCGCGCAACTGTGCCGAAAGCACGGTAAAGGATGTCGGCATCGTCGCGTCCGACGGCGGCGACTGGGACGTGCTGGTCGGCGGGGCGGCCGGTGCCCACGTCCGCCGGACGGACCAGCTCGCCCGCGTGAAGACGCAGGCCGACGCCATCCAGCTCACCGGCCGCTTCCTGATCTACTACCGCGACAACGCCAAGTGGCTGGAGCGGACCTACGACTTCGTCCCCCGCGTCGGCATCGCCTTCCTCCGCGACGTGCTGGTGAACGACTCGCTCGGCATCGTCCTGGAGCTGGACGCCGAGGTGGCGAAGACCATCGCGGCTTATGTGGACCCGTGGCTCGAGCGCGACAACCCGGTCTACGCCGGCCAGTTCGAGGACGTGCGGCGGGTGCCGCTGCCGGTCGTTTAGTTCCAGGTTCAATGTTCCAGGTTCCAGGTTGGAAGACAAACCCGCATCGAAGAACGTCCGACGAACCGCCGCCAACCCCGCCTTCAACTTTGAACCTGGAACTTTGAACCTGGAACTTGTCCCCATGCCCCGCGTCGCCCTTTGCACTCTGGACGAACTGCCCGTCGGCCTCGGCCGCGCGTTCGATGTTGGCGGCACGCCGATAGCCGTGTTCCGCACCCGCGACGGCGCGGTGTTCGCCACCGCCGGCTTCTGCCCACATAAGAACGGCCCGCTGGCCGACGGCATGATCTCCGGGGATCAGGTGGTCTGCCCGTACCACGGCTTCCGGTTCGACCGGGCGACCGGCGCGTGCGACCAGCCGAACGTGTGCGCGATCCAGACGTACCCGACGACGGTCGAAGGGACGGCGGTGTTCGTGACGGTGTGACTGGCGTTCCGTGCTCTGCTCGCTCCGCGAGCGGTCCTCTGACGCCGACCCGCTCGCGGAGCGAGCAGAGCACTTCAGACTTGGGGTTTCCGTGCTATCGCTGCCGCTGTCACCGCCGGACCTCGCCTTCCGCACGCACTGCCCGTACTGCGCGTTCCAGTGCGGCATCCGCATGGACGACACGGTCGCGGACGAGGCGCGGCGGATTCAGGGCGACCCGCACTTCCCGGTGAACAACGGCCAGCTCTGCATCAAGGGGTGGACCAGTTCCGCCCTCTTGCGACACCCGGCACGGCTGCTTTCCCCGCTCGTCCGCGACTCGCGCAGCCAGCCGCTCCGCGAGGCCACCTGGGACGAGGCGCTGGACCGAATCGCCGACGCGATGCGACGCACGCGCGACAAGCACGGGGCGGACGCCAACGGCGTGTTCGGGTCGGGCGCGCTGACGAACGAGAAGGCGTACCTGCTCGGCAAGTTCGCCCGCGTCGCGCTGGGCACGGCGAACATCGACTACAACGGCCGCTACTGCATGTCCAGCGCGGCGGCCGGCGCGAACCGCGCTTTCGGTATCGACCGCGGGATGCCGTTCCCGGTGTCCGACATCGAACACGCGGCCGTCGTCGTCCTCGTCGGCGCGAACTGCGCCGACACCCTGCCGCCCATCATGCAGTGGTTCGACCGGCAGAAGCGACAGGGCGGCCGGCTGGTGGTCCTCGACCCGCGCCGCACCGCCACCGCCAAAGTCGCCGACCTGCACCTCGCCGTCACCCCCGGCACCGACTTGGCGCTGGCGAACGGCCTGCTCTACCTGCTGATCGAGGAAGGCCACCTGAACGCCGAGTACGTCGCCCGGCGGACGGTCGGGTTCGAGGCGGCCCGCGCGACCGCCCTCGGCTACCACCCGGCGCACGTCGAGCGGCTGACCGGCGTGCCCGAAGCGGCCATGCGGCAGCTCGTCCGCTGGATGGCCGCCGCGCCGTCGTGCATGATTCTGTCCGGCCGCGGCGCGGAGCAGCACAGCAAGGGCGTGGACACCGTTCACGCCTGGATCAACCTCGCTCTCGCTCTGGGCCTGCCGGGCAAACCCTACTCCGGGTGGGCGTGCCTGACCGGACAGGGCAACGGCCAGGGCGGGCGGGAACACGGGCAGAAGGCGGACCAACTGCCGGGCTACCAGTTGATCGAGAACCCCGTTCACCGCGAGCGGGTGGCGGCCGTGTGGGGCGTGCCGGCGGAGTCGCTGCCGCGAAAGGGGCTGAGCGCCTACGAGCTGCTGGATGCGGTCGGCGGCGCGGTGAAGTCGCTGTTCGTCATGGGGTCGAACGTGGCGGTCGCCTCCCCGGACACGACGCGGATCATCGGCCGGTTGAAATCGTCGGACTTCCTCGCCGTCTGCGACGCCTTCCCGAACGACACCACCGCCCTCGCGGACGTGGTGCTGCCCGTGTACCAGTGGGCCGAGGAAGACGGCACGATGACGAACTTCGAGGGTCGGGTGATCCGTCGCCGGCAGACGACCCGCCCGCCGCGTGGCCCGCGCGGGGACTTGGACATCCTCCGCGAGCTGGCCGACCGACTCGGCCACGGCGAGCGGTTCGCGTTCCGCACGGCCGGCGAGGTGTTCGCCGAGTTCCGCCGCGCCACCGCCGGCGGTCCCGCCGATTACAGCGGCATCAGTTACGAGAAGATCGACGCCGGCGACGGCGTGTTCTGGCCGTGCCCGACCGAGGATCATCCCGGCACCCCGCACCTGTTCGCCGACCGCTTCCACCACGCCGACGGGAAGGCGAAGTTCTTCGCCGTCGAACACCGGCCGGGCGGGGACGCGCCGGACGCCGAGTTCCCGTACCTGTTCACCACCGGGCGGTACAAGGAGCATTACAACTCCGGCGCGCAGACCCGCCACGTCCCCCGCCTGACCGACGCGCAGCCGCTCCCCCGCCTGCAACTGCACCCGACCGTCGCCCACCGCCACCGCATCCTTACTGACACGCTGGTGTCACTGGAAAGCCGGCGGGGGCGGGCCGAGTTCACCGCCGACGTGACCGCCGACATCCGCCCGGACACGCTGTTCGCGCCGTTCCACTGGGGCGGCCGGCAGGCGGCGAACGTGCTGACCGGCTCGGCCCTCGACCCGGTGTCGCGGATGCCCGAATTCAAACTGGCCGCCGTGCGGATCGTCGCCGGGCCGGAGGGGTCCAAATGAAGAAGCGGCTCGCCATCGTGGGCAACGGCATGGCCGCCGGCCGGCTGCTGGACGACCTGTTCCGCCGCAACGCCGGCGCGCGGTTCGACGTGACCGTCTTCGGCGAGGAGGCGCACGGCTGCTACAACCGCATCCTGCTGGGCCGCATCATCGGCGGCAGTACGACCGACGACATCCTGACCAAGCCGCGGGCGTGGTACGCCGACCGGGGCGTGGCCTTCCACTCGGACACGCGGGTGACGCGGCTGGACACCGCCGCGCGCAAGCTGGTCACGGCGGCGGGCGCGGAGTTCGCCTTCGACGCCTGCGTGCTGGCCACCGGGTCGGCCCCGTTCGTGCCGCCGCTGGACAACCTGAAGGGGGCCGACGACTGCCCGAAGGTCGGCGCGTTCCTGTTCCGCACGGTGGACGACTGCGAGCGGATCCGCACCTACGCGCGGCCGGCCAGCACCGCCGTCGTCCTCGGCGGCGGGCTGCTCGGACTGGAGGCGGCGAAGGCGCTGTCCGACCTCGGCCTCCACGTCACCGTCGTCCACCTGCCCGAATGGCTGATGAACCTCCAGGTGGACCGGCTGGGCGGGGAGTTCGTCCGCCGGGCGGTGGAGAAGCTCGGCATCTTCGTCCGCACCGGGGTCGCCGCCACCGGCATCGTCGGCGAGACGAAAGTCGAAGGCGTCACGCTGAAGACCGGGGAAATTCTGTCCGCCGACATGCTGGTGATCGCCGCCGGCATCCGCCCGCGCACGGACGTGGCCGTCGCGTCGAACGTGCCCGTCAAGCGCGGGATCGTCGTCAATGACCTGCTCGCCACCGCCGTGCCGGGCGTGTACGCGGTGGGCGAGTGCGCGGAACACAACGGCACCGTGTACGGCATCGTGCCGCCCATCTGGGAGCAGTGCGAGACGCTGGCCGACCTGCTGACCGGGGCGAACCCGACGGCCCGGTATCGCGGGTCGAAGCTGTACACGAAGCTGAAAGTCGCCGGCGTGGACGTGTCCAGCATGGGCCTCGTCGAGCCGCAGTTCGACACCGACGAGGTGCTGCAAGTCATCGAGGACCGGCGCGGCATCTACCGCAAGCTGATCGTCCGCGACGGCAAGCTGGTCGGCGGCGTCACGGTCGGCGACGGCGACGCGGCCCCCGCGCTGGCCCGCTGGTTCGACCGCGCCGACCCGCTGCCGGCCAACCGGCTCGACGTGCTGTGCAGCGGCGACATCTCGCCGGCCGCCGCCGACCCGGAAATCTGCAACTGCCACCACGTCAGCGCTTCGACGCTGATGGCGGCCATCGCCGACGGCTGCACCACCCTGCCCGCACTGAGCGCCGCCACCAAGGCCGGCACCGGCTGCGGCTCGTGCCGGGGACAGTTGGCCAACCTGATCCTGAAGACCGCGAAGACCGCCGCCGTTTGAACCCCCCGTCCCACCACGGAATCCGACCCATGACGACGACCCCCGCGCCGGCCGAACCCACCGAAGGGCAGCGGCAGCGCGTCCTCTGGCTGTCCACCGTCGCGTTCACGCTGATGTTCGCCGTGTGGCTGATGTTCGGCATGCTGGCGATCAAGTTCAAACCCGAACTCGGCCTGTCCGACGGCCAGCTCTACAACCTGACCCTCGTCGCCATCCTCGCCGGATCGCTGCCCCGCTTCCACTTCGGCATCTGGACCGACAAGTACGGCGGCCGGGTGGTGATGCCGCTGCTCCTGCTGCTCGTCGTCGTCCCGGCCGCGCTCGTCAGCCAGGCCACGACGTACACGCACCTGATGATCCTCGCGGGCCTGTTCGGGCTGGCGGGCAATTCGTTCAGCGTCGGCATCGCGTGGTGCGCGGCGTGGTTCCCCAAGGAGCGGCAAGGGCTGGCGCTGGGCATCTTCGGCGCGGGCAACGTCGGCGCGAGCGCGACGAAGCTGTTCGGCCCGTTCCTCATCGCGCTCGTGCCGGCGACCGGCTATTTCGACGGCGCGATCCCCGGCGGCTGGCGGTTCATCCCGGTCGTGTATTCCGCGCTCCTCGTGCTGATGGCCGCCGCCGTCTACCTGCTCGCGCCGAAGATCGACCGCACCCCGGCGAAGGGCAAGACGTTCGCCGAGATCGTGAAGCCGGTCGGCAACGCGAAGGTGTGGGAGTACTGCCTGCAATACGTCGTCGTGTTCGGCGCGTACGTCGCGCTGTCCAACCTGCTGCCCAACTACTACATGACGAACTACGGCAGCGAACTGGCCGCGCAACTCGACCTCAGCCCGACGCTCTCGGCCGACTACAAGGCGATTGCCGCGCTGAAGGGGGACGCCTTCACCGGCTACATGACCGCCAACCCGGAGGTGAAGAAGGATTACGAGTACCTGTTCCGCTGGGTCGGCTTCCTGGCGGCCATTTGCTACGTGTTCCCGGCGTCCTTGCTGCGACCGCTCGGCGGCTACCTGTCGGACACCATCGGGCCGCGACGGGTGATGACGGCCGTGTTCGCCGCGATGCTGGTGGCCGGGTCGGTATTGACGTTCGTGCCGGGCCTCGGCGTGTGGGCGTTCACGGCGGCGCTGTTCGCGCTCGGCGTCGGCATGGGGGTCGGCAAGGCGGGGACGTACAAGCTGATCCCGGAGGCGTTCCCGAAGGACGTGGGCGCGGTCGGCGGGTTGGTCGGCGCACTCGGGGCGCTCGGCGGGGTGCTGGTGCCGCTGTGCGCGGCCCCGCTGCAAGCCGCCACCGGCAAGCCGCAGATGCTGTTCGGCGTACTGCTCGCGCTCACCGTCGTCAGCACCGGCTGGTTCGCCGTCAGCGGGCTGGCCGCTCGCGCGAAGTCCCCGGCGGTCGCCGAGGCCGTGCCGGCGTGACCGTTCGAAATGGCGGGGGTGCTGCTGGGGTATGACATCACCCCGGTTCCCCCGACTACCGAACAAAGGGATTCTTGCTCCTGGCCGTACACCCACGTCGTCGGCCCAGTATCCTTCGCAGCACCATTTCCGCCTGTCACCTTGCTCGTCCGCCCCCTGGCTCACCACCACGCCGCCTCTCGTTTCCACGCGGCGCGAGGCCGGCCAGGGGCCAAACTCGCCTCCGTCCCGTAGGCCATTCCTCTGCACGGCACGCCCTCACCCACGAACGAGAACGCCAACAGATGTCGGATTCCCCCGCGACCCGCCGCAGCCTCATCACCACCGGCGGCCCCGGCCGCGCGCCCAACCGCGCCATGCTCCGGGGCGTCGGCTTCAACGACGCCGACTTCGACCGGCCGATGGTCGGCGTCGCCAGCCTGCACTCGGACATCACCCCGTGCAACAGCCACCTGGACCGTCTCGCCCGCAAGGGCATCGAGGGCATCCGCGCGGCCGGCGGGGTGCCGCAGATCTTCGGCGCGCCGACCGTGTCCGACGGCATCAGCATGGGCCACATGGGCATGAGGTACTCGCTGGTGTCGCGCGAGGTCATCGCGGATTGCCTGGAGACCGTCGCCGGCGGCATGAACCACGACGGTCTGTTGGCGTTCGGCGGGTGCGACAAGAATATGCCCGGCTGCGTCATGGCGATGGCCCGGTTGAACGTGCCCAGCGTGTTCGTGTACGGCGGCAGCATCCTGCCGGGCATCGGGCCGGACGGCGAGGCGGTGGACATCGTGTCCATCTTCGAGGCCGTCGGGAAGTACCAGTCGGGCCAAATCGACGAGGCGAAGCTGCACAAGATCGAGTGCGAGAGCTGCCCCGGCGCGGGGTCGTGCGGCGGCATGTACACCGCCAACACCATGAGTAGCGCCATCGAGGCGATGGGCATGAGCCTGCCCTACGACGCCAGCTACCCGGCCGTCACCGCCGCGAAGGAACGGGAGTCGTTCCTGGCCGGCATGGCCCTCATGCGGTGCGTCGAACGCAACATCCGCCCGCGCGACATCATCACCCGGAAGTCGTTGGAGAACGCCTACACGCTCGTCCTCGCCCTCGGCGGCAGCACGAACGCGGTGCTGCACCTCATGGCCATCGCCAAGGAAGCCGGCGTGCCGTGGACGCTGGCCGACTTCGACCGCCTCGGCGAGAAGGTGCCGCACCTCGCGGACCTCAAGCCCAGCGGCAAGTACGTCATGTTCGACCTGTACAAGGTCGGCGGCACCCCGGCGGTGTTGAAGGCGTTGCTCAACGAAGGGATGCTGCACGGCGACTGCCTGACCGTGACCGGCGGCACGCTGGCCGAGAACCTGAAGGACGTGCCGAGCGTGTTCGCCAAACCGCAGGACGTGGTGATGCCGTTCGACAAGCCGAAGCACGCCACTGGGCACATCGTCATCCTCCACGGCAACCTAGCACCGGACGGGGCGGTGGCCAAGTTGTCCGGGTTGAAGCAGCGGAGCATCACCGGCCCGGCGAAGGTGTTCGACGGCGAGGAGGCGTGCGCGAAGGCCATCGAGGCCCGCCAGATCGTCGCGGGGGATGTCGTGGTCATTCGCGGCGAGGGGCCGGTCGGCGGGCCGGGGATGCGGGAGATGTTGAGCATCACCGGCGCGCTGACGGGGCAAGGGCTGGGCGTGTCGGTCGGCCTCATCACCGACGGCCGGTTCAGCGGCGGCACCCACGGCCTCGTCGTCGGCCACGTCTCCCCGGAGGCGTGGGTCGGCGGCCCCATCGGGCTGTTGAAGGACGGCGACCGCGTCACCATCGACGGCGACACCAAGTCCTTGACCGTGAACCTGCCCGACGCCGAACTCGCCGCGCGAAAGGCGGCGTGGGTCAAGCCGGCCCTCAAGGTCGAGCGCGGCGTGCTGGCCAAGTACGCCAAACTCGTCTCCAGCGCCAGCGAAGGGGCCGTCACGGGGTGAAGTCCGGCAACCCGGCCGGAACCGCCAAGTGGTCCGCATCGTCGTCACTTCCGCACCAGTCGGTCGTAGTCGGGCCAGTCGAGCGGGTGTAGGGCGTCGCGGGTCAGGCCCCGTTTGACGGCGTCGGCCACGGCCGCGTCGCGGGCGTCCGGCTTCTTCCAGCGGTCGTAGGCGACCGCGCGGCGGAAGTGGAACGTCGGCCGACCGTCGGCGGCGGCGGCCGCGTCCAGGTCCGCCAGCGCGTCCGCCGGCTGGCCGGCGGCCAACTTCACCGCCGCCCGCGTGTCCAGCAGGGCCGGCATCGGCCCCAGCGTGTTGATCGCCTCGTTCACCAGGCGCAGCGGTTCCTCCCCGCCGTTCTTCTGGGCCACGGCCATCAGCCACGCGCGGTTGGCCCGGAGACCGGCTTTCAGCACGCGGTTGTCGGTGCGGTCGGCGGCCTGACCGTACAGTTGGATCGCCTCGTCGTAGGCCCCGCGGGTGTCCGCCAGTTCGGCGCGGGCGAACAGTAGGTCGGCGTCGGTCGGCGCGGCGTCGGCCCGCGTGGTCACCCACTTCGTCACCTCGTCCACTTGCTTCCACCACGCCCCCCGTTCCGCCGCCGGCAGGGTGTCCGGGTGGCGGCAATGGACGGCCCCGGACAGTAGCCGGGCGGTGTGGCCCGTCGGGACATCGGCGGCGTGCTTGAACGCCAGGTCGAGCGCGGCGTCGGCATCCTTCTGGCGGATGAGGAACTCGGCGAGCAGGATGTGCCGCCCCTTCTTGGTGCGTGTGTCGCACCACTCCTGGAGGAGCCGCCGCGCCTCGGCGGGGCAACCCAGGCCCTCCAGCGTCGGCGCGATCAGGTAGACCCGCTCCTCCGGCTTCTCGGCGGCCCGGTGCGCCAGCAGCACCTTGGCGGCGGCGGGCTTATCGGTCTTGGCCATCAGGCGAGCCGTTTCGACCGCGGTGTACCAGCCGAACGGGTCGATCAGTTTCAGCCGGTCCACCGTCCGCTTGGCGGCGGCCGTATCGCCCTTGTTGGTCTGCACGCCGGCCAGGAGGGCGAGTTGAACCGGGGCGGCGCGGGGGCCGCCGCTGGTGGCGGCGACGAGCAGCTTCTCGGCCTCCTCGGTCTGCCCGGCTTGCAGGAACAGGCGGGCGTAGAGCAGACTTTCCCCCGGCGTCATGGGGCCGCGCGGCAGCGAGGCGGCGAGGACGGCGAGCGACTCCTTCCGCTGGAGCGGGTCGAATGCCTGCACCACCGCCTTGGCCCGCACGTCGTCCAAGGACTCGCCGCCGTCGGCCGCGTTGCGGTCGATCAGGGCGACCGCCTCGGCGATCTTGGTGAACCCGTCCGGCTGCTCCAGGCGGGCGAAGGCGAGCTGCCGCCGCGCCCACCGCGCGACCGGGCCGTCCTTGCCGGCCAGCGAATCGAGTAGGGCGTCGGCGTCTTTCCCCCGACGGCCGCGGCGGTACAGGTCGTGCAACCGCTCGACCGGCCGGCGGTCGGCGCGGTCGAGGCCGGCGGCGGCCTTGTACTCGGCCTCGGCTTTCTCGACGTGACCGACCATCTCCCGGAGGTGGCCGATGGCGAGCGGCACCTGGAGCGGATCGGCGTCGTCGGCCGGCGCGCGGCGGAGGACGGTCGCCGCACGCTCCACTTCGAGGGCCGCGTCCGCCGGCGACACGTCGAGGAGGAACCGTACCTTCGCCTCCCACGCCTCCGGCGCGGTGGCGTTGCGGGCAAGCGCCTTGTTCAGCGCCGCCTTGGCCTCGTCCCGCTGGCCGTGCAACTTGAACACGAACGACCGCAACAAGTGGTCGCGGTAGTTGTCGGAGTCGGCCATCTCCTTCGACCGAACTAGTTGGAGCGCGGGGCCGGCGTCCTCCCCGGAGGCGGCGCGGAGGAGCAGGTACTGGTTCCGCAGCCCCGGCGACAGCCCGCCGGTGCGGTCCAATTGGGCCATCCGCCGCATCGCTTCGCCGTAGTTTTGCTGGGACATGAGCAGTTCGACGGCGGCCTGGACCACCCGGTCGCCAGAGCCGCCGCGCTCCATCGCCGCTTGGTAGTGGGCGAGCGCCGCGTCCGACCGCTTCTCGAGTTTCGCCAGGTCGCCGAGCAGCGCGTGCGGCCGCGCCCAGGAGTCGCGGTCGGCGACGGCGGCGGTCAGTTGCGTCCGCCACGCGGCGATCTGCACGGCTGTCGGGTTCGGTGTCGCTGTCAGTTCTCGGGTGACTTCGGCCACCCGCGCCGTTGGCCCGGTGGCGGTGTCGAGGCGGCGGATTTCCGCCAGCGCGAAGGCGCAGGCGTCGGCGTCATTGGCCGCGTTCGCCACGTCGAACAGGTGCAGCCGGACGGCGAGGTCGAACGGGTGGAGAGCGGCGGCGTCCTTCAACAGCGGCAGCGCCTCCCGGCGGAACCCGCGCCCCGCCAGTAACTCCGCCAGCCCGCGCAGGAGCATGGCGCGATCACCGGCGGCGAACTTCTTGTCGGCCTCGACCGCGAGCCGGGCGACGGAGGCCGGGTCGAGTGGCTTCGGGTCGCGGGCGAGCAGGGTGGCGCGGGCGAGGCGGAGGTCGGCGCGGTCGCCGAGGGCCGCCACGGCCTTGTCTACCGTCGCGCGGGCGGCCGCCGGGTCGCGGTCGCCGAGGTAGCCGATGAGTGCCAGCCACAGGTCCGGCGAGGCGGGCGAGGTCTTCAGCTCCGCTTCCAGTTCCGGCACCGCTTTCGCGTCGCCGCGCGCCAGCCGCGCATGAAGGACGGCCAGCCCCACCTCGTGCGGGTACGGCGGGGTTCCCGCGGCCGCGTCGAACTCCCGCCAGCGGCCGGGGCTGTCCGGCTGCGCCAGGGCGTCGGCGAGGCGGATGCGGGCGAGCAGTCCACGGGCGGCGGGGGAGTTCGTCGTGATGGTCCGCAGGGTGTCGATGGCGTCCGCCCGCTTGTCCTGCCGGAGCAGGGCGTCGGCGGCGACGAGCTTCGCGGTCGCCCAGCCGGGGCTGACCGCGAGCGCGGCGCGGGCCGAGGCCAGTTGCCCGGCCGTGTCCAGCGCGGCGGCGTGGGCCTGGGCCAGCGACAGGTGCGCGCGGGCCGTGATGCCGTTCTCCGGCGAGGCTTTCGGCAGCGCCGGAATGGCGGCAGTCAGGTCGGCGCGGGCGGTCGGCCAGTCGCCGGCGAGTAGGGCCAGCCGGCCGGTCAGGTACGCGGCCAGCGGCTGGTGGGCCGGCACCTTCGCCAGCCGGTCGGCGGCGGCGCGGGCGGCGGCCGTATCCCCGGCGTCGATCAGCGTGTCGCCGAGGGCGAGCAGCCGCCGGTCGCCGTCCGGCAGCGCGGCCGACACCTCGCGGACCAACTCTTGCCCCTCTTTCCGCAGGGCCGGGGTGTTGGTTTCGTACAGGACCGATGCCAGGAGGAGGGTCAGGGTGGCGTCCCCCGGTACGGCCGCGCAACTGGCCCGCAACACCCGCTCGGCGGTCGCCAGTTCGCCCTCGCCGCGGAGGAACGCGACGTACTCGGCGACCAGCGGCGGGTTGGCGTTCGCGCCGGGGATGGCCTGGTAGGCGAACTCCAGATCCGCCCTAGCCCCGGCCTTGTCCCCGTACTTCTTGCGGTACGCCGCGCGGAGCAGCCGCGCCTCCAAGTCGGTCGGGCGGGGGTCGAGGAGCCGGTCCAGAATCGCGTCGGCTTCGGCGATGGCCTGCGGGGTCTTCTCGTTGGTGCGCAGGCGGTCGGCGAGGCGGGCGAACGCAGACGCGGGCGCGCCGGGCAGGGCGACGGCCGCCTTCAGATTCGCCTTCTCCCCGGCCGACTTTTTGTCCTCGCTCGGCTCCCACTTCTTGTCCCACAAGTCGCAGTCGGCGAGCATCAGGTACAGGGTCGGGTCGGTCGTCTGGCCGGTCGGCCCGATCAGCTTGACCAGCTGTTCCCGCGCGGCCGTCGAACGGCGGCCGGCGTGGTGCAACTCGGCCAGCTTCCGCCGCGCGTCGGTCCGCTCCGGCTCGTGCGCGAGGCCTTCGAGGTAGCCGTCCACGGCGTCCTTGTAGCGGCGGGTGGCGGCGTAGGCGTCGGCCCGCTCGACGTGGGCGGTGGCGTCGCGGGGGCGGAGTTTCAGGTACTGCGTGTAGGCGTCGATGGCCGGCTTCCAACTCTGCTCGGCGGAGGCCGCCCGCCCGCGTTCGAGGAGCGCCGGCGCTTGCCGATTCACCTGCACCCGGTGCCCGGCGTAGGCGGCCAACCCCGTCCCGATGACGGCAACGAGGACGAGGAGTAACCGCTTCTGGCGGAATTGGCGACCGGATCGGCGGGAGGCGTTCGGGGTGGGCATCGGGCGGTCTCGCGGTCGGGCGACCCGCGGACTGGCTCGCGGGTGAATAGGATTCTAGCTTCGGAACTGACGCCGGAGAATGTCGGTAGCCGAGACCCACCCGCCGAGGATGCCCCGTTGCCCCCGACCCCCGCCGGCCCGCCGGTGATCCTGAGCTTCGACGTGGAGGAACACCACCGCATCGAGGCGGCCGCGAAGTTGACGTGCGCGGACGACCGCAAACGCACCTACGCCGACCGCATGGAGGCCAGCACCCGCCGCATCCTCGCGCAGCTGGCGGACGCCGGCGCGGTGGCGACCTTCTACGTCGTCGGGGAAATCGCGGTGGCGCACCCGAAGCTGGTGCGGGACATCGCCGCCGCCGGGCACGAGATCGGCTCGCACAGTTGGGACCACCAGCGGGTGAACCGGTTCACGCCGGAGCAGTTCCGCGACGATTTGAAGAAAAGCGTCGATGCCCTCGAACAGGCCGCCGGGGTGACGGTGGCCGGGTTCCGCGCGCCGACGTTCAGCGTCATGAAATCGACCGCGTGGGCGGTGGACGTGCTGGCCGAGTCCGGCTTGCGGTACGATTCGTCGGTGTTCCCGGTGCGGCACGACCGCTACGGCGTGCCGGCCGCGCCGCGGACGCCGTTCCTCCTGCAAGGCGAGCGCGGTTCGATCCTGGAGCTGCCGCCCGCGACGTACCGGGTGCTGGGCCAGAACCTGCCCGTGGCCGGCGGCGGCTACTTCCGGCTGTTCCCGCTGAGCTTCCTACGGGCCGGGGTGAACCAGTTGGCGACGGGGCCGGACCCCGTGGGGATGCTCTACTTCCACCCGTGGGAGTTCGACCCCGGCCAGCCGAAGCTGCCTCTCGGTCGGCTGTCCCGCTTCCGCACCTACGTCGGCATCAGCTCCAGCGCGCAACGCCTGGGGTCGCTGCTGAAGCGGTACGCGGGCCGCTTCCGCCGGGCGATCGACGTGGCGGCGGAACTGGAGGCGAAGCGGGACCAGTTGCCGAAATTCGAACTGGCCGACCGCGTCACGCCCGTCACTTCCCCGTTCGCGGCTTGAGGATGTCCGTCAGCAGGTCCGGCTGCGACTCGTCGCGCTCGAGGTGCGGGTTGCGGGTGCCGCCGGCGTAGTCGAGGGTGAACGTCCGGAAGAACTCGCCGTTCTCGACGAGGAGTTCGACCTTCGCCTTGCCGCCGGCCGTCGCCGCGACCGCCGCGACCAGTCGGTCGCCGTCGTACTTGCGGCCGTTCGTCGCCACGACTTTCATGTGCGGGCCGAGGCCGGCCTTGTCCGCCGCCGACCCCGGCACCACGTCCGTCACCTTGCCGTCCCGCGCGAGTAGCAGCCCGACGGACGACGTGAGGGTGAGCGAACCGCCGCTGTCGTCCACCGCCTTCCGCACGTCGTTCGGGTCCGGCCACATGGTCACTTTCCACCCCGACCGGCGAATGCCGTCCAGCGGCGGGGCGTCCTCGCGGGCCAGCAGCCGCCGCTCGAAGAACGCCTTCCAGTCGTGTTCCACGACGCCGTTCATGCCCTTCACGATGTCGTCGAACGTGTACGCCTTCACCTGCGGCGCGCCGTTGCCGCCGCCGTGGAACGCCTGGCAGAAGTCGTCCAGGCTCTTCGCGCCCTTGGTCTTCTCGCGGATCAGCGTGTCGGCGTCGAGCCAGACGAGCGCGCCCTCGTCGTAGAAGTCCGTCCCCCGCCGGCGGAACCCCCAGTCGCTCCGCGACGAGTACAAGTGGTTGGCGGCGGCGGTGTCCTCCAGCGGCCGCCACTTGCGGCCCTTCTGGTTCCGCGCCCAGTCGGCGATCTCGGCCCAGTTGGCCTGCGCGTGGTCTCGCGCCCACAGCCCGCTCCTCGCCGCCAGCACGAATCCGTAGTACTCGGTCAGCCCCTCGTACACCCACAGCAGCCGCGTCTTCAGCGGCTCCTGGAAGTTCGGCCGCACCAGGCCGTCCGGCCGGCGGTACTTGCCGTTCCACGAGTGGACGTACTCGTGCGGCAGCACCCAGGCCGGGGACAGCTTGCGATGGATGTCATCGAGGAACATCCGCTCCGGCACCCGGTTGTCGCTGCTCTCGTGGTGTTCGATGGCGGTGTGGCCGATCTGGTCCGACAGGCAGACGAGGAACCGGTACGACTTGTAGTGCCGCGCGCCGAACAGCGCGCCGGCCTCCTCGACCAGCTTGCCGTAGGCCGTCACCCACCGCTCGTCGATCTTCAGCCCGGCCTCGCCGTCGCACGCCAGCGTCAGGAAGTGCGGCGGGCCGTCCTTCGGGCCAATCGGGATTTCCTTGAAGTGCTTGCCGCACAGCGCGGGCGAGTCGATGAGCGTTTCCAACGACACCGTCTTGTACTTCACCACGTTGCCCGCCACGGCTTCGACCGGGACGGCGGTGCCGGCCTGCCAGCCTTCGGGCAGCGTCAGCGTCGCCTTCACCGGGATGTCGCGGACGTGCTGGCCCTTCTCCAGCGGGTACAGGGTGAGCAAGTACCAGTTGAAGATGGCCAGCTTGGCGGTCGCCGCCGCGCCCGCGCCGAGACCGCCCTTCTCGCCGGGCACGAGGTATTCGAGCGACACGTCGAGCGCGGTCGCGCCGGCCGGCACGGTGCAGTGGAAGGCGTTCAGGTCGAGGTCGTCGCGGGTCCACTCGACCGGCTTGCCGCCGGCCGAAAACAGCACCCCGGACAGGTCCGTGATGGGGCCGGTCGGCTGGTGTTCGCCCTGAATCCACTTCGGGTAGTGCAGCGTCAGCGGCCCCGGTTTGGCGGGGATCTTCAGGGTCGCCTTGAACAGCCGGCGCGGGGCTTCGGTCAGGTCGGCGTTCAGTTCGATGGGGTCCGCGGCCCGGAGCTGGGTCGCCGAGAACAGCAGCAGGAGCGCGAGCGAGTGGCGCATGGGTCGGGTCCGGGATGTGGCGGAGAGGGTGGAGTGGTTGTAGCGAAAAACGAGGCGTCGTCGGGCACCCACTGCACCCGACGACACCTCGATTCCGCTCGTCCTTTCACCCCCGTCACCGCATGATGGGAGGGGCGGCGGCGGGTGGCAGCGGCAAGGGCGGCACGGTTCCTGGCCCACCTGTCGGCAGTGCCGGAAGGTCCGGCGGCGGCAACTCGCCCGGACCACGGGCGGGCAGCGGCCCGGCTTGCGGAACGACCGGCCCCGGTTGTACTCCGGGGCCGCCTTGCTGTCCCGCCGGCGGTTCCGGTGCCGGCTCGCCGACCCGGTTCAGGATGTGGCCGAACGTCCGCAGGTGCTTCACCGGGTCGAAGCTCAGCTTCGCCCCGAGCAGTTCGTCCCACTTCTTCCGCTGGGCGACTGTGAGTTGGTCCATCGCTGTGTCCCGCGCGGCCTTCCACAACTCCGGGAACTCCTCCTCATTCCAGTACGGGATGACCGCCTGCCGCAACGCCCCCTTCCCATCGAGCGTCTTGAACATCGTCTGCACCGCCCCGGCGATGGTGGCCTTCTGCTTCTCCGACAGCGCCAGGGCCGTCGCTACTTCCGGGACGCGGAACGCCACCGCCCCGCAGAGCTGCCAGTCGATCTGCGTCAGCCGCCTGAACTCGTCGGTCGTCAGGCTCTTGGCCACCGCCGCCCGCCGGAGGGCGAAGAAGTCCTTCATCCGTCCGTCCGGCTTCTCACCGGGCGTTGGAAGCGGCGGACCCCACGCGACGATGTTGCGCCCGGCTTCGATCTCGTCCTCGCTGATCTCGGCGAGGGCATCGATCATGGCCACCCGCGCCTCGGCGGACAGCTTCAGTTCCTTCTGGATCTTCTGGTGCGACGCCAGGTAGATGTGTTCCATTGTCAGCCGGGCGGCGTCCACCGATTGCGGCGGTTTCGGCACTGGGGCGGCGGCAGCGGTCGGCTCCGTCGGCCCACCCGTCAGCCCGACACCAAGCGCGGCCAGCGTGCCGACGGCCAGCACCAGCGCCGCGACAACCTTCATCGCGTATTTCGTGGCCATGTCGTGTAGGACTCCTCGTGTGAGCGCCGCCACCGTGAGGGGTGCGGCGCGGAACATTCCCTCGAACCCGAGTTCGCACAACCCCGACTCCACCGTCACCGCCGCCAACTTCGCGGGGAGGACGGACGCCCCGACCGCAGCGACCAGCGGCACCACCCCGCGCGCCCGGAGGCGATCCGCGAGCAACTTCCGCCCTCGGTTCAGCCGGCCGGAGAGCGTGCCTTCCTTCCAGCCGAGCCGTTCGGCGGCGTCCTTCCGGGGCATCCCTTCCAGGTCGCACATCAGCACGGCCAGGCGGTAGATGTCCGGCAGGTGTGCGAGTTCGTCGTGGACGGCGGCCGCATCCTCGTTGAACTCCGATGCGAGCGTGGCTTCCGGCTTCGCGGCGACGGACTCCCGACGGGATCGACGGGCGGCCGAGGTGCGGGCCTTCAACGCCGTGCGGAACGCGACCCGGTACAGCCAGCCGCCGACGGAGGTCACGCCGGTCAGCGATCTCCCCTTCCGGAGCAGCACGAGGAACGTCGCCTGGAATGCGTCCTCGGCGTCGGCCGGGTTGCGGAGCTGCCGGCGACACACCGCCCACACGGTCGGGCCGTGGCGGGCCACGAGCGCCTCGAACGCCGCCGGGTCGCGGCGGGTCAAGGCGTCCGCCAACAGGCGGCCGTCGGGCACGTCGGCAGCGGGCGGCGCGCCGGCGCGGAGCAGCCGCGCGAACAGGGAGCGGGTGCTGGCCAAAGTCACCTCTGGGGGAACTCCGTGCCCCTCACGGGAATAGTGCCCACGGGGGCCTCGGCGCGTACGCGGAATTCCGGCAGGGTTTCCATTCCCCCGTCCCCGCCGTATCCCAAGCATACCGGTCAGACTCCGGTTGTTCCCCGTTCTCCCGTCATCGGAAGCCATGAGCCACCCGAAAATCCAGTCCGTCCGCGCCCGCGAAATCCTCGACAGCCGGGGCAACCCGACCGTCGAGTGCGACGTGACCCTGACCGACGGCACGCGGGGCCGCGCGGCCGTGCCGAGCGGGGCCAGCACCGGCGCGCACGAGGCGGTCGAGTTGCGGGACCGCGACGAGGCCCGCTACCTCGGCAAGGGGACGCTGAAGGCCGTGGACAACGTCACCACGTTCATCGCCCCGGCGCTGGTCGGCATGAACGTCATGGACCAGGTCGCGCTCGACAAGAAGATGATCGCGGTGGACGGCACGGCGAACAAAGGCAAACTCGGCGCGAACGCCATCCTGGGCGTCAGCATGGCCGCCGCGCACGCCGCCGCCGCCAGCGCCGGGCTGCCGCTGTACCGGTACGTCGGCGGGGCGAACGCCACCGTGCTGCCGGTGCCGCTGATGAACATCCTGAACGGCGGCAAGCACGCCGACAGCACCGTGGACTTCCAGGAGTTCATGATCGTCCCGCACGGGGCCGCCACGTTCCGCGAGGGGCTGCGGATGGGCGCGGAGATCTTCCACAGCTTGAAGAAGGTGCTGCACGACAAGCACCTGAACACGGCCGTCGGCGACGAGGGCGGGTTCGCCCCGAACATCCCCAGCGCGGACGAGGCGCTGGCCGTCATCAGCCACGCCATCGAGAAAGCCGGGTACAAGCTCGGCGAGCAGGTGTCGTTCGCCCTGGACGCCGCTTGCACCGAACTGTTCGTGGAGGCGCACGAGAGGCACAAGAAGGAAGGCTACTGCTTCTTCAAGAGCGACCCGAAGCGGGTGATCTCGTCCGACGAGATGATCGACCTGTGGGCGACGCTGTGCGGCAAGTACCCCATCGTCAGCATCGAGGACGGGCTGAGCGAGGACGACTGGGACGGGTGGAAGAAGCTGACGGCCAAGCTGGGGGCCAAGGTGCAACTCGTCGGCGACGACCTGTTCGTGACGAACACGCAGCGGCTGAAGCGGGGCATCGTCGAAGGGTGTGGCAACAGCATCCTCGTGAAGGTGAACCAGATCGGCACGCTCACCGAGACCCTGGAAGCGGTCGAGATGGCCAAGCGGAACAAGTTCACCGCGATCCTCAGTCACCGCTCCGGCGAGACCGAGGACGTGACCATCGCCGACCTGGCCGTGGCCACCAACTGCGGGCAGATCAAGACCGGCAGCGCCAGCCGCACCGACCGCATCGCCAAGTACAACCAGCTCCTGCGGATCGAGGAGGAACTGGGGTCGGCCGCGGTGTATGGGGTTGAGATGCGGAAGTGATGTCCGGAAGTGTTCTGCTCGCTCCGCGAGCGGTCTTCGGTTGGCCCACGAAGACCGCTCGCGGAGCGAGCAGAGCACATCGATTACGTGTGCCGCAGGGCTTCGATCGGGTCCAGCTTGGCGGCCCGCCACGCCGGGTACAGGCCGAACACCACGCCCACCAGCACCGACACGCCGACGGCCAGGGCGATCGGCTGCCAGCGCATCACCGCCAGCATCTTCTCGCCGAAGAAGTAGTCCGCCAGCGGCGGCACGCCGAACACCAGGACGAACCCGAACAGCATGCCGATCAGCCCGCCGAGGGTGGTCTGCACCACCGCCTCGACGAGGAACTGGACGATGATGTCCCGCTGCTTCGCCCCCAGCGCGCGGCGGATGCCGATCTCGCGGGTCCGCTCGGTGACGGTGGCCAGCATGATGTTCATGATGCCGATGCCGCCCACCACCAGCGAGATGCTGGCGATCAGCACGAGCAGGTTGGTGAACCGCGCCTGCGCCCGCTCGGCCTCCTCCAGCCGGTCGAGCGGCACCGACACCTCCCAGTCCTCCCGCAGGTGGTCGTCGCGGAGCATGTCCTTGATGGCCTTGCCGATGGCCCGCACCCGCTCGCGGCCCTCGTAGGTGTCGAAGTCGGCGGCCACCGTCAGCGTCACCTGGCTGACCTCCACCTTCTCCCCGCCGCGGGTGCCGGACGTGCGGATGACGACCGTCGAGCCGATCCGCACCTTGCACGTGTCGAACGGGATGTACACGTCGTTGTTGAAGTCCTCGGCCGACTGGCTGCCGCCGGTGCCGCCGGTCGGCATGCGGTCGGCGCTGACGCCGATGACGCGGTACTCCTGGCTGCGGATCACCACCGCCTTGCCGAGCGGGTCCTCGAACGGGAACAGCTTGTCGGCCAGCCCCGCCCCCATGACGCAGCAGTTCTCCTTCAGCCGGTTGTCCTCCTCGTTGAGGAACCGCCCGCGGCTGAGTGCCAGCTTGTTCACGACGGCGTACTCGTCGGTCGTGGCCACCAGCCGGCCGTTCGCGCTGCGGCCGAGGTAGCGGACCTCGGACGCGAACACCCGCATCGGCACGATCCGCTCCAGCACGTCGCCGAACGTCTCCATCCGCTGGAGGTCGAGCGTCTTCAGCCCGTAGGTGGCGACGAACGACCGGCTGGCGGTGGCCCCCTCGTCCGGCGGCTTCTTGCTCCGCACCACGATGTTCGTCGCCCCTTGCCGTTTGATGTCGTCCAGCGCGTCCTTCATCGACCCCTCGCCGAACGCCATCAGCGCGATGACGGCCGACGTGCCGATGATGATGCCCAACACCGACAGGATGGTCCGCAACTTGTGCAGCCACAGGCTCTTCGCCGCCAGCACGAAGCTGCGGCTCAGCTTGGTGACGCTGAACCAGCCGCTGGCGGCCTGCTGCGGGGGGGCTTTCGGGATGTCGAAGATGTTCATGGCGACTCGATCCGGAGCTAACCACAGAGACACAGAGGCACAGAGAAGACAGGAGAGAATGCAGATTCAAGAGACTCGACCTTCCCTCTCTTCTTGTCCTCTGTGCCTCTGTGTCTCTGTGGTTAGTCTTGGTTTTCTTACTTCTTCGGGTCCAGTTTCCCCAGCGCCTCGGCGGCCTTCTTGTCGGCGGCGGTGAGGGCCGCGTCCACCGCCTTGATGGCCATCAGCTTCTCGGCGTCCGACTCGTACTGTTCCAGCAGGTCTTTCAGCCGGGTGCCGGCGGCGACGATGGACCCGCGCAGGTTGAGCAGCCCGAGGCGGTCGTTGTTGGCGGCGAACACGTCCACCGTGCCGGGCAGCTTGCCGGCCAGCGCCGCGAACTCGGCCAACTCGGACGCCTTCCGCCACTCCTCCAACAGGAAGTCCCGCGCCTTCCGGTGGTCGTCGGTTTTCGGTGCCCACTCCTGGAGCAGTTTATCCTTCTGGGCCTTCACGTCGTCCCGTTTCGTCAACTCGAACAGTTGGTCGTACACGCCCGCCGCGTCCGGCACCTCGCCCCGCGCGACGAACTCGCGGACTTGGCGGAGCAGTTCGTTCTCCTTGAACTCCCGCTCGAACCGCACCGGGTCGTCCGCCCGCGCGATGGCCTGCTTCAAGTCCTCGATCTTCTTCTCCAGGTCCGGCCGGGCGGTCCGCAGCGACTTCAGCTTGTCGGCCGACACCGCCAGCACCCGGCTGGTGTACGAGTCCTTGGCCATCGGGTCCGTGCCGAGTTTGGCCAGCTCGTCGCTCAGTTCCTTGTCGGCGTCGGTGACGGCCTTCAGCCCCGTCGTCGCGCGGTCGAGGGCCGTCTTGAACTCGCCGCCGGTGATGAGTGTGCCGAGACCGCGGAACAGTTCGCCCTGCGTCAGTTTCAAGTCGCCGACGCGGCGATCGACGCTCTCGCACAGTTGCTCGTACTCCGCGCGGGCGACCTCCTTCTCGTCGATGTTGAACTTCAGCACCGTCGGCACGTCCGCGCCCAGCACCGGCACCGGAAACCCCTGCGGCTTGCCCGTCCCGACCCGCACGGTCACGCACGCCACCCCCGTCACCGGCCGCAGCGATTGATAGACGCCGTCGGTCCCCCGGAACGACTCGCGGTCGCTCGGCGCGGCGGTGAACGCCCCTTCCCCGGCCCACACCTGCGGGCGGAAGTCGGGCGGGTGAGCGTTGCCTTTCTCGTCGGTCAACTTCACCGCCAGCGGACTCGGGGCGGTGGCCCACTTCATCGCCCGGTAGCCCGCCACGTTCCGCCCGGTCGGGAACGGTGTCGCCCAACGGGTCAGCACCCGCGCGGTGAACTCGCCCCGCAACCCGGCCTCCGTGAGGAGCAGGTATGTGAACTCCCTCGGCTGGGCGATGCGGTCCACGTCCACGACCACCGGCTGACCGGGCTTCGGCGGCTTCGCGCCTTTGGGCGGCGGGCGCGGCTGTTCGCGGACGACGCTGAACGCCAGCACGTCGCCGACCTTGACGTGCGGCTCGAAGCCGGCCAGCTCCCCGCCCCGGAACTTCACCTTCGCGGCGAGCGCCTCGCCCGGCACCCGCTCGACGGTGGCCACCGGGCCGAAGTCCCGCGCCACCAGCAGCCCGGCCAGTCGGCCCACTTTGGCGATGTCGGGCGTCACCTTCGTGCGGATCATCGGCGAGGTCAGGCCGGTGTCGCCGTCGTGCTGTCGCGCCGACAGCAGGTATCGGCCGTCCTTCACGTCCAGTTGCACGAAGTGCGTCTTCACCCCGCTCAGCTTGCGAAACTCCTCCCGGTCGAGCGCCGGCCAGCCGCTGAGAGCGAACGACGCCAGCAGGGTGTCCCGTTTGGCGGCCGGCACGGTGGCCAAGTCCATCACGTCCACGACGCCGAGCGCTTCGCCGAGGTCGTCCTGCAACGCCACTTTCAAATCGCGGCACAGTTGCTCGCGGACGGCGGGCGTGATGGTCGGGTGCGCGGCGGCGCTGACGACGACTCGCCAGCGGTACTCCGTCTTCGTCTGCGGATCGAGGGGCGCGGCCACGACCGGTGACGCGACGAGGAGCAAAGCGAAGACAAGGCGCATGGCGTGAACTCCGGTCGGCGCGGCATCCGGGCGAACGGCGCGGCGTCAGCCCGCCGATGTGCGTT
>JAYUFU010000502.1:0-27230 GCA_043738505.1 Fimbriiglobus sp.
GTCGTCCGTGAGTTCCGCCATGACCGCCTCCTCCGTGAGGCACACCTTGTAGCCGATCCCAGAGGACACCGGTAGATCACCTTCCCGCTACTGCCTAAAGTGTCGCCGTCACGGTGTCGAAGTCGCCTGCTCCAGAGTTGGCACTCGCACTTCGGCGGCGGGCATCCGCTGGTTGGGCAGCAGCGTGAATCGCATGTTCGTGGTGTCGCTCGTGAAGGTGAAGAACTCCAGCCCGCCGCGAAACCCCAGCACCGCGTGTGGCGTGTCGGCGAAACCGACCTGCGCCCGCCACCGAACGAAGTGCGTATACGAGGTGTAGAGCGTCAGCTCCACTTCCGCGAACCGGACCCGCAGTTTGCCGCCGTTGGCGACGGTGTGGACGATCTCCGGCGCGCCGGCCAAATCGAGGCCGGGCGGGGCTTCACGAAGCGGGATGATCACGTCATCCGACCCCGTATCGACAAGCGCGTCCGAGAATAGGCGGATACCATCGGCCTTGACGCCAAGACTGACGACGTAGCGGTAGCGCCTCGTTACGCCGAGCGACCCGGCAGTCGCCGGACTGAGTTCGACCGGCCGGAACTGGAAGATCATGACGCGCGACTCAGCAGTGCGTTCCTCGGAACCACGACCTCCGGTTCCGGATCGATGTAACCCGTGATGTAGCTGTCCCGGCCGACATGCGCGAGCGCGGCGAGCAGTTCCTCGGGCGTTGCGGCGGCGTAGAGGAACGACCCGTCGAAAGCCCAGGCGACGTACTTGCCCGCCAGCTCGATAACGTGTTCCGCTTGGTAGCGGCTTGTCTTCCGCGTGTACTCGAATGCGTCGTACACGTCGAACGGCGGAAGACCCCCGGCGGGGACGACGAACGGCGCGGCCGGCGGCCGTTGTTGCCCGTCGCTCGTTGGAGCCACGGGGTCCGAAGGGGGAATGGGTGCGAGGATCATCGGTAACTCCTGGGTGATCACGCTCAGTCGTCCTCCAGCACCGCCAGGAACGCCTCCTGCGGCACGTCCACCATGCCGATCGACTTCATCCGCTTCTTCCCCTCGGCCTGCTTCGACCACAGCTTCTTCTTCCGCGAGATGTCCCCGCCGTAGCACTTGGCCGTCACGTTCTTCTTCATGGCGGCGATGGTCTCGCGGGCGATGATCTTGCCGCCGATGGCCGCCTGCAGCGCCACCTCGAACAGGTGCCGGTCGATCTCCTCCCGCAGCTTCGCCAGCACCCGCCGGCCCCGCCGCTCGGCGTTCGCCCGGTGGACGACGATGCTCAGCGCGTCCACCTTCTGCCCGTGGACGAGGATGTCCAGCTTCACCAGGTCGGCGTCGCGGTAGCCGATCACCTCGTAGTCCATCGTGCCGTACCCGTGCGACACCGACTTCAGCTTGTCGTACAGGTCGTAGATGACCTCCGCGAGCGGCATCTCGAACACCAGCATGACCCGCGACTGGCTCAGGTACTCGGTCCGCAGGAACACCGCCCGCCGCTCCATGCACAGGCCCATCAGGTCGCCGATGTTGGTCGAGGGCACCAGGAAGCTGATGCGGCAGATCGGCTCGCGGAACTCCTTGATGCCGCCCCCTTCGGGCACGTCCTGCGGGCCGTGGACGGTGATGACCGTGCCGTCCTGCTTCTCGATCTCGTAGGTGACGTTCGGCGCGGTCTGCACCAGGTTCAGGTCGCTGTCCTGCTCCAGCCGCTGCTGGATGATCTCGCGGTGCAGCATGCCCAGGAAGCCGCAGCGGAAGCCGAACCCGAGGCCGTCCGACACCTCCGGCACGAAGCTGAACGAGCTGTCGTTCAGCTTCAGCTTGCCCAGCGCCTCCCGCAAGTCCTCGAACTCGTTGTTGTTCACCGGGTACAGGCCCGAATAGACCATCGGCTTCGGCTCCTTGTACCCCGTCATGGCCTCGGCGGTGGGGTTGTGGGCGTCCGTCACCGTGTCGCCGATCTTCACGTCCTCCAGCCCCTTGATGTTGGCCGTGAAGTAGCCCACCTGCCCGGCCCCCAGCGCGTCGCACTTGGTGGCCGCCGGGCGGAACTGGCCCATCTCGATGACGACGTACTCGCGGCCGTTCCGCATGAACTTGACCCGCATCCCCGGCTTCATCTCGCCGTCGATCATGCGGACGTACACGACCACGCCCTTGTACACGTCGAAGTGGCTGTTGTAGATCAGCGCCTTCAGCGGCGCGGCCGGGTCGCCGCTGGGCGCGGGCACGCGGTCGATCACCGCCTGAATCAGCTCGTCGACCCCCTGCCCGGTCTTGCCGGACACGGCCAGCACGTCCGTCCCCTCGATCATCACCGCCGTCTCCATCTCGGCGATGACGAACTCCGGGCGGGCGTGCGGCAGGTCGATCTTGTTCAGCGTCGGGATGATCTTCAGGCCGGCCTCGATGGCCAGGAAGGCGTTCGCCACCGTCTGCGCCTGCACCCCCTGGAACGCATCCGCCAGCAGGATGGCCCCCTCGCACGCGGCCAAGCTGCGGCTGACTTCGTAGTTGAAGTCCACGTGGCCGGGGGTGTCGATCAGGTTCAGCTCGTACCGCACGCCGCCCAGCTCGTGGTACAGCGTCACCGGGTGCATGCGGATGGTGATGCCCCGCGACCGCTCCAGGTCCATGCTGTCCAGCGTCTGCGCCTTGATGTCCCGTTCGGACACCGCGCCGGTCTTCAGCAGGAACTGGTCCGCGAGGGTACTCTTCCCGTGGTCGATGTGGGCGATGATGCAGAAGTTGCGGATGTTTTTCGTCGGCGTCGTCGGCATGGCGGAGCGGCGCTCGGCGGAGTGGGAATGGGCGAAAGGGGAACCCACCGCATTTTAGGCGCGCGGCGGCGGGCTGAATAGACCGGAACCGCGTGGACGGTCGCGCACTCGGTCCGTATTCGAGCGGCATCATGACAACCGCCCCCGCCGAGAGCCAGTCCCCCCCGCCCGCCACCCCCGTGCCGTGGCAGCGGCTGGCCACGCTCGCCCTGTCCGGCCTCGTGCTGCTCGCCGGGCTGGACTTCTTCGGCCCCGTCTACCTGCGGGTGTTCCGCCCGCCGGCCGACAAGACCGCCGACTTCATCCAGGAGTGGCTGTCGGTTCGCAACTACTACTCCGGCCACCCGATCTACGAGTCGCAGTCCGTGTCCGGCCCGCGGCACATGCCGACCTTCCCGGCCCCGCACCTGCAATACAACGCCCACCCGCCGGGGTCGGTGCTGCTCGCCCTGCCGTTCGCCGGGCTGAGCTACCACGACGCGCACTTCGCCTGGAACCTGGTCACCACCCCGCTGCTGCTCTTGGCCGTCGCCCTGGCGATGCGGGAACTGTGCGCGCCGTTCCGCGTCTGGCACCTCCTCCCGCTGGCGGCGGTCCTGGTCTGGGCCGAGCCGATCCGAAGCACGATCGCCTACGGACAGCTCAATTTCGTCCTCGTCTTCCTACTCACGGCCGGCTGGGTGTGCGACCGGCGGGGGCACCCGACGGCGGCCGGGGTGTTCGTCGGGTTGGCGGCCGGGGTGAAACTGTTCCCGGCGTTCGTGTTCGCCTACTTCCTGTTCAGCGGCCGGTGGCGAGGGTTGATCGCCGGGATGGTGACGGCGGTAGCGGTGAACGGCGTGGCGGCGGCCGCGTTCGGCGTCGGCGAGTTCGGGGATTACGTCCGCGACGTGCTGCCGAGTCTGGAAGTCTGGGGGAAGTCGTTTCCGAATGTCGCACCGAGTGGCCTGTGGGGTCGGCTGGTGAACCCACCGCCGTTGCAGGCCGGGCCGGAGGCGTTCCACAGTCCGACACTGGCGACGGCCGGCGGCGCGGTCCTCGCACTGCTCGTCACGACGGGTGTGGTCTGGGCGGCGCGACGTTCCCGGCGGGCCGGCGACCCCGACCTCGGCTGGGCGGCGGCGGTCGCGGCCCTGCCGCTCGTCTGCCCGATCGCCTGGCAGCACTACTACGTCCTGCACGTCATCCCGCTGGCGATCCTGGCCGCGCGACTGAGCGGCTGGCGGCAATACCTCGGCTGGATGGCGACCGCCGGGATGCTGACCACGGAAGTCGTCTACTTCACCCTGTTCATCTCGAAAGCGCACCGCGCGGCGAGGACGTTGCAAGGGCCGTACTTCCTCCCACTCACACCGGCGGAAAACCTGCTCGGCACCGGCATCGTCACCTACTGCGGGGTGGTGCTGTTCCTGCTGGCTCTCGCGCTGCCCCGCCGCGAGCCGCTCACTTCTCGTCCTTCTTCTTCTCCGGCAGGTACGCCTTCGTGAACGCCTTCACCCCGAGGGCGAGGTCGGCGGCGAAGGCGTCCAGGTTCTTCCGCGACCGGTGGTCGCCGCCGAGTTCCAGTTGCAGCGCGTCCAGGCCGGTGCCCGAGCTGCCGCCGTAGGTCTTCGCGATGTACCCGCCGTTGAACCGCTTGTCCTCCGTCTCGTCCGCGTCGTTCGCCGGGAAGACCGTGTAGCCCTTCTTCGCCAGCACGCCCAGCACGCTGTCCGGCCCGGTCACGGCCTTCCGGCCGAACCGGTCCGTCAGCCGGGCGACGGTCTTCAGGTCGTTCGTCCCGCGGAAGATGGTGTCCGCCTTCGCCGACTGCCCGTGCAAATCCAGCACCAGTCCTCGGCCCCACTGCTTCTGAATGTCGTCGCACGCCTCCTTCAGCGCCTTGTGGTACGCCGCGTACACCGGCTTCGTGATGTCCGACTCGTACCCGCCCTCCGGCGGGCGGTTGGCGTCCACGAACTTCCGCTGGAAGTGCGCGACGACCACATACGGCTCGCCGCCGAGTTCCTTCTTGATCGCCGCCGCCACCTTCTCGGCGAGCTGGTCCGTGTTGGTGTCGTTGACGGTGACGAACTTCTCGACGCCGGTGCCCGTCCGCTCCTCCGCGCCGGGGATCGCCAGCCGCCCGCCGTGCGGCGCGGAGACGACGATGGGGAGCGTGCCCTTCCGCACCGTCAGTAGCTTGCCGAGGTCCGGCTTCTCCTGCGCGAACAAAGGCAGGGGGAGCAGGAGGACCGGCAGGAGGACGCGCATGGCAGATGTCCGGGGATAGCGGAGCGGGGATTCTACCCGGTTCGCCGCGCGGCACCCAACAGGTGGACGGCACGGAGTGCGCTCTCCCGAAACCGTCATCCCGCCGCCGCGATCCGGCGCAGCACCTCGGACGTGGACAGCCCCGGCAGCAGGGGCAGGTACGCGATCCGCCCGCCGTACCCTTCGACCACCGCGCGTTCGGGCACCGGCTTGCCGTGCGGCGGGGCGTACTCGTCGCCCTTGCAGTGGATGTCCGGCTGCAACTTCGCCAAACTTTCGGCCGGCGTGTCCTCGTCGAAGACGACGACGCAATCCACGCACTCCAGCGCCGCCAGCATCGCCGCCCGCTCGTCCTGATTCAGGATCGGGCGCGACGGCCCCTTGTACGCCTTCACCGACCGATCCGAGTTCACGCCGACCACCAGCACTTCGCCGAGCGCGCGGGCCTGCTGCAAACTGGCGACGTGGCCGGGGTGCAGCAAGTCGAAGGTGCCGTTCGTCCAGACCACGGCGCGGCCGGCGGCGCGGGCGGCCTCGCGCACGGCGAGCAGCTCCGGCCAGGAGAGGAGTTTTCGGCGCGGGGTCCACATGCGGCAGCCTCCAACACGGTCGGGCGGAATCCGGCGACCGCCACGGTCGTTCTACGGGGGCGAGAGTTCCCGCCGCCGGTTCACCAGAAGCCGCACTTCTTTCCCCGTTGCTTCCACTCCCCACCTCGCCTATACTGTCTTCGGTAAAACTTCGTTATCCCGAACAGGGGTTCCGTCATGCGTCGCATCTGGATCGCCCCGCTGCTCGCGGCCGCCGCCGTCGTTCCGTTCCTGGGGTGCGGGTCGAAGGCGACTTCGACCGCGTGGGCCGGGCACACCGTCGGGCCGAAGGTGGCCGTGTCGTTCGCCCCGCTGTACTGCTTCGCGGTGAACGTCGTCGGCGACAAGGGGACGGTGAAGTCCGTCCTCAGCACGCGCGGGCCGCACGACGCCGAGATCGGCACCGACGAGCGGACCATGCTCGAATCTGCCGACCTGATCTTCCTGAACGGGCTGGGGCTGGACGACAAGATCGCCGACGCGCTCGCGGCCGGCGGGCGGGGCACGGGGACGGTGGTGAAGCTGGCCGAGACCATCAAGGAAACTGAACTGCGCGACATGGAAGCGGACGAGGACGCCCCGAAGCCGGCGGGCGGCAAGAAGCCGGCCAAACCCGGCCACGAGGGGCACGACCACGGCGACCACGACCCGCACGTCTGGCTGCACCCGCTCCTCGCTCGTGACTTGGTGAAGGCCATCCAGGTCGAGTTGCGGCGGAAGCACCCGGAACACGCCGCCGACTACGACCGCAATGCCGCCGCCTACATCAAGAAGTTGGAGCAACTCCACGAGGACGGCAAAGCGGCGCTGACGGGTAAGAAGGAGCGGCAATTCGCCACCATGCACGAGTCGTTGGGATACTTCGCCGAAGCGTTCACCCTGGAAATCGCCGGCTTCCTGCACAAGTCGCCGGGCGTGGAGCCGAAGGCGGACGACCTGAAGAAGCTGGTGGACAAGTGCAAGGCGAAGGGCGCGCGGGTGGTGGCCGTGGAGCCGCAGTACTCGGCGGCCGGGGCGAAGACGCTGGTCGAGGCGATGGGCCGGGCCGGCATCGCCGACGCCGCCCTCGTGGAGATCGACCCCATCGAGACGGCCACCGCCGCCGAGTTGACGGCCGACCTGTACGAGACCAAGATGCGGGCGAATCTGGAAGCGCTGAAGAAGGTGCTGAAGTAGACATCTGGCGAACCGCGATCGCCAGAGCGTGGGATCAGTTCCGGAAGAATGTTTGAACCGCCAAGACGCCAAGATCGCCGAGAAGACCAAGAAATCCTGTTCTCTGTCTTCTCGGCGGTCTTGGCGTCTTGGCGGTTCAAATGTTTTTCAACAGCGGTAGCAGCCCCGTGTCGGTCGCGGCTTGCACGAATCACTCCGACCCCCGTCACCCATGACCCTCCGCCCGCTGCCCCTCGCGCCCGTCGCCGTCACGCCGCTCGTGTCGCTGGCCGACCTCCGCGTCGAGCGGGGCGGGCGGGCGGTGCTGGCCGGCGTCACCGCCGACATCCCGCGCGGCGGCATCACCGCCGTCGTCGGCCTGAACGGGTCCGGCAAGTCCACGCTGTTGCGGACGCTGCTCGGCGAGTTCCCCTATCGCGGGCAGATCAAGTACCGGTGCGGGCACGACCACAGCAAGCCGCGGCCGGAACACGTCGGCTACGTCCCGCAGCGGCTGACGTTCGACGCGCACCTGCCGATCACCGTCCGCGACCTGATGGGGCTGGCCCTGAACCGCTACCGCCCCGGCGTGTTCGGGTACGGCCGGCGGAACGAGGCGCGGATCGCGTCAGCCTTGCGGAAGGTGGATGCCGCACACCTGCTGAACGTGCCCGTCGAGGGCTTGTCGGGCGGCCAGCTCCAGCGCGTGCTGCTGGCGCTGGCGGTGGAGCCGCAGCCGGAACTGCTGCTGCTGGACGAGCCGACATCCGGCATCGACTTCCGCGACGTGGACCAGTTCTACGACCGCATCGCGGCGCTGAACCGGGAGACCGGCGTGACGGTGCTGCTGGTGTCGCACGACCTGGAGACGGTGCGGAAGGTGGCCGGCCGGGTGCTGTGCCTGCGGGACGGCGTGGTGCATTCGCAGGGCACCCCGGCCGAGGTGCTGACGCCGGCCACGGTGTCCGCCACGTTCGGCGTCCGCCGGACGGCGTGAGTCACCCCAGCGCGCGGATGGCATCGGCCGCCTGCTCGCATTCGGCGCGGCTGACGTTCAGGTGCGTGCAGGCTCGCACGGTGGTTTCGCCCAGCGCCGACATCAGCACCCCACGCCCCTTCATTCGGCGAATCACCTCCTGCGGCGAGTCGAACTTCGCACGGTCCACCTCGAACCAGACCAGGTTCGTTTCCACGTTTTCAGGAACGAGTTGCAATCCGGCAACATCCCGCACGGCCGCCGCCAGCAGCTTCGCGTTGGCGTGGTCGTCGGCCAGTCGCTCGACGTGGTGGTCCATCGCGTGAATGCACGCCGCCGCCAGGAACCCGGCCTGCCGCATCGCCCCGCCGAATAGCTTGCGGTAGCGCCGGGCGAGCGCGATGTGGTCCGTCGTGCCCGCGAGCGCCGACCCGACCGGCGCGCCCAGCCCCTTGCTGAAGCAGACGCTGACGGTGTCGAAGTGCTTGGCCCATTGCTTCGCGAGAATCCCGGACGCGACGACGGCGTTCCACAGCCGCGCGCCGTCGAGGTGGAGGGCCAGCTTCTGCCCGCGCGCCCATGCCGAGATGGCTTCCACCGACGGGTACGGGTGGACGGTGCCGCCGCCCCGGTTGTGCGTGTTCTCCAGCCAGACCAGCCTCGTCGGCGGGCTGTGGATGTCGTTCGGCCGGTGCAAGGTTTGAAACTGCTCCAATCCGAGTAACCCGTTCACGCCATTCAACGGTCGCACCGTCACGCCGCTGAGTGCCGCCGGCCCGCCGCCCTCCCACAACACGACGTGGCTGGTCGCCTCGCACGCCAGCTCCTCGCTCGGCCGGCAGTGCAGCCGGACGGCGATCTGGTTGGCCATCGTCCCCGACGGCACGAACAGCGCCGCCTCTTTGCCGAGGTCGGCCGCCACCTTCGCTTCGAGGGCGTTGACGGTCGGGTCTTCGGCGTACACGTCGTCGCCGACGGCGGCGGCGAACATGGCGTCCCGCATGGCCGGCGTGGGGACGGTGACGGTGTCGGAGCGGAGGTCGATCATGGGGTGGGTGCCGGGGGGATCGGGCCGATCATGTGGACCAGGATACCAATGATCTTCTCCACGTCGCGGATCGTGTACTCCGTCTGATCGAGGCTGAGCGCGGTGCCGGCCAGCCGTAGGAACCGCCAGAGCATCCCACTGGTGACGACGCCGTACACCGCGTCCAACGGGGTGCCGGCGGTCCGGTTGAACCGCTGCGCCCCGACCATCGCCGCGATGCACTGCCCCAGCCCGGACGTGATGTCGTCCCGCTTCGCTTCGATCAGCACCACCGCCGGCGGACGGACCCGCGGGACGTGCGGGTAGCGGCCGATCAGGAAGTCGCAGAACCCCGACAGTCTGGCGGCGACATCGGCCGTGAATTCGGCCCCGACGTGCAGGCTGATTTGCCCGCCGTACCGCGCCCACACGTCGCCCAGCACCGGCCCGACGAGCCACACCCCCCGCGCCATTTCCGACGCGGAGGCCGCCAGGGTGATGTACGACGGGAGGCTCGTCGCCAGCGCCGAGCCGGCCGCGAGGGGCGACGCCGCGCCGAACAGGTTCGCCACGCCGGTCTCCGTCAGTCCCAGGTCGGTCAGGACATCCGGGTAAACGAAATCGCTGAACGCCATTGGTCGCCCTCCCCGCGAGTGTCCGCCTGGCACCTACCGCCGACCAGGTCCGCGCGGTATCACACCCTCACTGTACTCTTCCTCCGGCAGGTGTGTTGCGATGGCCGACATTCGGGCGTTCCGCGGGTTCCGGTACGACTTGGGCAAGGTCGGCGCGCTGTCCGACGTGGTGTGCCCGCCCTACGACGTGATCGACGCCGCCCTCCAGCGGCAACTGCTGGCGCGGAGTCCGTTCAACGCCGTCCGGCTGGAACTGACGCCGGAGCTGCCCGGCGACGACGAGCAGGAGAACAAGTACGCCCGCGCCGCCCGCACCCTGAAAGAGTGGACGTTCGGCGACACCTTGAAGCAGGACAGCGGCCGCAGCCTGTACGTCTACGAGCAGGAGTTCATCGTCGAAGGGACGACGTACACCCGGCGGGGGTTCCTGGCCCGCGTGCGACTGGAGCCGTTCGGCACCGGCCGCATCTTCCCGCACGAGCAGACGATGTCCGGCCCGAAGGCCGACCGGCTGAAGCTGTACCAGGCGACGGGGTTCAACATCTCGCCGGTGTTCGGCATCTACCCGGACGACGGCGGCGACGTGGCGACGGTGCTGGAGGCGCTCGCCCGCACCGCCCCGCCGACGACCGCCACCGACCACCTCGGCGTGGTCAACCGCCTGTGGGCCGTCAGCGACTCGCACACCATCGCCACGCTCATCGGCCTGTTGGGGCCGCAGCCGGTGTTCATCGCCGACGGCCACCACCGGTACGAGACCGGGCTGAAGTACCTCGACGAGCAGAAGGCCGCCGGGAGTATCCCCGACGACGAACACCCGGCCAACTTCTGCCTCATGATGCTGGTCGGCATGAGCGACCCCGGCCTCATCATCCTGCCGACGCACCGGCTGGTGTCCGGGCTGCCGGGCGTCACGGCGGACAAGGTCGAAGCGGCGATCGCGCCGGCGTTCGACGTGGTCGGCCGGTTCGACTCCGCCGCCGCGTGCTGGGAACACGTCCAACTGGAAGACTCGCAATCGGTGCTGGGCTTTGGTACCGTGGCGGATGGCAAGTGGATCGCGGCGAAGCTGCGGGACGAGGCGGCGATGACGGCGGTGGCCGGCGAACAATCCGAGACCTGGCGCGGGTTGGCGGTGAGTATACTTCACAAGCTGGTGCTGGAGAAACTGCTGCCGGGCGGAACTTGCCAGTACGTCCACCTGCTGAAGGAAGTGACGGACGCGGTCGCGGCGAAGGGGTGCGACCTGGCCTGCCTGGTGCCGCCGTGCGGGATGGATCACGTGGAGGAGATCGCCGGCAACCGCGAGAAGATGCCGGCGAAGTCCACCTACTTCTACCCGAAGATCCTGACCGGCATGGTGCTGCACTCGCTGAAGAAGGAGTGACGCAGGAAGTGTTCTGCTCGCTCCGCGAGCGGTCTTGCAGGGAACAGGAAGACCGCTCGCGGAGCGAGCAGAACACTGGAAGACACTCAGACTTGGAGGGAGGTCGTGTCGGTCGCCGAGCCAGTTTCCGCGACGTTCCGTCGCGGGTGACGTTGCTCTCGCGTGCGACCCCGAGGCCGTTGTTCTTGGTGCTGGGCCAGGGCACCCTTGGCTGGCACTGAGTCAACCGAGGTTCTCCAGCAAGGGTGCCCTGGCCCAGCTTGGTGAACGTCCTCGGTCGGGACGGTGAAGTCGGCACCGCGCGACCTTCCTCCTTGGTTTGTTCCGTTTTGTTAGCCCGCCGCGCCAGCAAGGGGCGTGGGCTTGTGGGGTTCCCCCGCCGGCAGTTGGCCCCTTGCTGGCGCGGCGGGCTAACACGAAAACCAATCGCGCTCGTCCGCCAGGACTTCCCCCATGTCGCTCATCCCGTGCCCCGGTTGCTCGCTGCCGCGAACGGCCAACGACGCCGAGTTCGAGTGTCCGGTGTGCGGGTTCGTGCCCGGCGCGGAGGCCGAGGCGGTAGCGGTCGCCGCCGCGGTCGAACCGGTTCTCCTCGTGGCTTCCGCCCGACGGCCCGTCGCCGTGCCCGCCGCATCCCGCGAACCGTCATTCCTTCCGTGGGTGCTGGCCGGCGTCGGCTTCGGCGGGACGATGGTCTGCGCCGCCGGCTGGTATCTGGCGTCCACCGACCTGCCGCGCCTACCGGCATCCGCTACCGCGCCGGCCCGCGAGATCGCCGCCCGCGAAGTCGCCCCGTCGCCGCCCGCCTACGTCGAATCGCCGGTCACACAGCCGACGCCACCCACCTCCGCCGAGCCGAAGAACCCGTGGCGCGTGGACGCGGTCAAGCCGGCCCCGCCTGTCGTCAAGAAGGTGGAGCCGGCGGTGAACGACGCCCCGTTCGAGGTCATCCGCGTGGACGCGCCCGTGGAGGATTTCCGGCTCGACCCGGTGGACGGCAAACGGCGGGTCAAGCTCGTCGGCGTGGCCAACAAGTTTTACCTGGCGTCCGTCACCGGCGGGGCGGTCGTGGATGCGTCCGAACTGGACACCAAGTGGGTGAACGTGACGGGCCGCATCGACGAGGGGGCGACGGTGAAGATCGCGGCCCCCGGCGGGCTGGTGAACTTCACCGAGGGCGTCGGCGGCGGGGCGACGGTGGTGGTGGCCGCCGCCGGCGGCACGGTCACGTTCGCCAAGCGCGGGACGCCGAAGGTGAAGGTGGCCGTGCAGCCGAACATCGCCGGCGGCACGCGGGTGACGATCACGGGCCGGCAAGTCACGTTCCTGTCGCCCGTCGTCGGCGACGGAACGGTGGTGGACGTGACCCTCAGCCCGCGCGGGCACCTGCGGTTCACCGAACTGGACGGCGGGGCGAAGCTGCTGTACCGCCAGTCGAAGCCGACCGACCCGCCGCTCATCGTCAACCCCGGCACCGTGCGGGGCGACGCCGAGTTCAAGCGGGCGGAATAAAGCGGCTTACCGGAAAGTCGGGAAACCGGTGACGGGCGGCGTGTCGCATCCCGGCGCGGTGCCGCGGCTGCCGGGGCCGTACTGGACCGGGCCGAACCGCCCGCTGCCGAACACGCCGCACGAGTTGCACTCCCACTTCGGGTTGTAGAACGACCGACAGCCGCCGAAGAAGAAGGTCAACTCGGACGCCCAGCAGCCGCAGCGAAGGGGCATGGCCACACCCGTGTGGAACCGGTCCACCACGCCGCACAGGGTGCGGCGATAGGTGCCGTCCAGGATGCGCCGACGGTTCGCTTCGCACGTCGCGGCGTCGGTCGGACAGCCCGGCCCCGTCGCCGTCACCGGCACCCCGTCCAGGCCGAACTCGGCCATCCGCATCTGTTCGGTGCGGGTCGGGGCGACCGGCTGGGCAGGTAGCAGGGTGAACTCGTCGGCGGCGGCCGTGCCGGTCAGGGCGAGGGCGGCGAGCAGGGCACGGAGGCGCATGGCAGCCATCCTGGGGATCGGGTGACGGGACGCCGTGGTCCGTCACGGCACCGGTTGTTTCGGTTCCGCCGAGCGGTGCGGTCGGGCGAAATCGACGAGAGGCGGCGGCACGGGGCGCGTCCGGGGTCCGGTTGTGCCGGTCGCGGAAGCGGGGTGATGGCAGGCGATGGAAGTCGCGGGGAAACTCGTATCAAGTCTCGGCTGTATTGCCGCCCGCCCCGCGAGGTCGAGATGATCCAGTTCAATTGCCCCGGCTGTCAGGCCCCGTACAGCGTCTCCGACGAGAAGGCCGGCAAGTCGGGCAAGTGTCCGAAGTGCCAGACGCCGTTCACGGTGCCGATGCCGGCGGACGAGCCAGAATCCAAAGCGACGGTCGCCGAACGATCGGCACTGACAGACGACGAACCGCAGCCGTCCGGGGTAAGGACACTGCCGCACGGCCCGATCGCGCTGGTGCGGATCGGGCAGGCGCTCGACCTGGCGGCGCTCGTCGCACTTGTTTTCGCCGTGGCAGTGATTTACTTCGGAGCGTTCGCGGGAGCGAGCGAGCGGGCGCGGCAGATCCGGGACGAACGCGAGCAGGTCCGGAGTCAGTTCGAACGGGACGCCCAAGCGTGGCTGCGGAGAAGGGCCGACGGCGACGAACAGGTTCCGCCACCTGAACCCCCGCCGAGGAGCGCCTGGCATTCGCCGACCGAGCAAGAGGCCGCCCTCGACACCCTTTCTCGGCAGATGGCGTTCCGGATGCCATCGATCCTGCCCGCGTTCCTCCTCCTGGCGAGCGGGGTGCTGACCGCCGTCGGCCGATTTCGGCTGGCGCGAGCGGGGGCCGGCACGGGCGGCGGGCGGGTGTTTTTCTTCACCGGCTTCCTCGCGGTCGGTCAAACCCTCGCCGCCCTCATGGCCGTCTCCGTTGCGTGGTCAATCACGGCAGAGCCGGGCACTGTCCTGCGCGGAAACGGGGAAGTGTTCCCGGCCGCGGGGATCGCATTCGGAGCCGCGCTCCTATTCGGGACAATCGGCGAGGCGCTATCGCTGCCGGGGCTCGCCCTCATCGGGTGGGTGCGGCAGGCACCGGAGGAACACCGTAAGCGGATCGCGACGGCGGCGGCATTCTACCCGTTCCTGCCGCTGGCGCTCGTCTTCTTGGGCGCTGTCGTCGGACTGCTCGGAGGTGCCGACTTCTCCGTCGCCGTCCTCGGCGTCGCCGGGGCCATCGGTCTGCTCGCCCTTCGAGTTCTCGGACACCTCGTGGTCTCGCGGGCATACCGTTTCCCACCGGCGACGGATGCGGTAAGCTGAATGGATCGACGCTCCCTTGCGGTCGCGGCTCGTTCCATCGAGGCTCCCTCCCCATGCATCCCCTCTCTCCCTTGCACCGCCGGGCGTTCCTCGGCCGCACCGCGCAGGGCGTCGGCTCGGTCGCCCTCGCCGGGCTGCTCGCCGACTCCGCCCGCTCCGCTGACGCGGGGCCGAAGCCGCACTTCCCCGCCAAGGTGAAGCGGGTCATCTGGCTGTACATGGCCGGCGGCATGACGCACCTGGAGACGTTCGACCCGAAGCCGAAGCTGGCCGAGCTGCACGGCAAGCCGATGCCGGAGTCGTTCACCAAGGGGCAGCAGATCGCGCAGCTCCAGGGGGCGAAGCTGAACGCCTTCGGCCCGCAGCACCCGTTCAAGAAGTGGGGCAAGTCCGGGTTGGAGTTCAGCACCATCTTCCCGAAGCTCGGCGAGACGGCGGCCGACGACCTGTGCATCCTGCGGGGCATGCACACCGACGCCATCAACCACGACCCGGCCCACACGCTGATGAACACCGGGTCGATGATCGCCGGCCGGCCGTCGGCGGGGTCGTGGCTGTGGTACGGCCTCGGCAGCGAGGCCAAGGACTTGCCGGGGTTCGTCGTGCTGGTGAGTACCGGGCGGTTCGGGCAGAGCCAGCCCATCGCCGCGCGGCAGTGGCACTCCGGGTTCCTGCCGGGCAAGTTCCAGGGGGTTCACCTGCGGAGCCAGGGCGACCCGGTGCTGTACGTCCGCAACCCGAAGGGCGTGAGCCAGAGCCAGCAGCAGGACGTGATCGACGCCGTGGCCAAGCTGAACCGGCTGGAGAACGAGGCCGTCGATGACCCGGAGATCGCCACCCGCATCAGCCAGTACGAACTGGCGTTCAAGATGCAGACCGGCGTGCCGGCGCTGGTGGACTTCAAGACCGAGGACCAGAAGACGCTCGACCTGTACGGCACCAAAGGCGGGGACGGCAGCTTCGCGGCCAACTGCCTGCTCGCCCGGCGGCTGGCCGAGCGGGGCGTGCGGTTCATCCAGGTGTACCACCGCGACTGGGACCACCACGGGGCGGTGAAGGACCACTCGGCCGGCACCGCCAAGGAAGTCGATCAGGGCGTCGCGGCGCTGATTCAAGACCTGAAGAACCGCGACATGCTGAAGGACACGCTGCTGGTGTTCGGCACCGAGTTCGGCCGCACGCCGATGGGCCAGGGGAACGGCCGCGACCACCACCTGGCCGGGTTCAGCGTCTGGCTGGCCGGCGGCGGCATCAAGGGCGGCATGGCTTACGGCGCGACGGACGAACTCGGCTACCACGCCGTGGAGAACAAGACGCACGTCAACGACCTGCACGCCACCATGCTGCACCTGCTCGGATTGGACCACAAGAAGCTGACGATGAAGTTCCAGGGCCGCGACTTCCGCCTGACGGACGTGGGCGGCGAGGTCATCAAGCCGATCCTGGCGTGACCGGCCGTGGGCGGCTTTCCGGCTCGCCCGCTTTCCGATTGCCTTCGCAAGTTCGTCGAGCTATCCTTGGTTCACCTGCCGGACGGTTTCTCGCCGTCCACCCCCCGCCCGCTTCCCTCTTCCTGCCGGTCCACCCTTCACGGAGCCAACCCATGATGACGTTCTGGGGCGACAACCAACGGTACTGCGACGGCGTGTCGCGGCGGAACTTCCTCAAGCTCGGCGCGTTCGGGGCCGGCCTGACCCTCGCCGACGTGCTGCGGGCGCAAGCCGCCAAGAAGTCGCCGGACGGGGCCGGGTCGCTCGGCACCAGTTCGACGCCGAAGGCGGCCATCTTCGTCTACCTGCCCGGCGGCCCGTCGCACCTGGACATGTACGACCTGAAGCCGGACGCCCCGGCCGAGTTCCGCGGCGAGTTCAAGCCGATCAAGACGAACGTGCCCGGCGTGGACATCTGCGAACACATGCCGATGCAGGCCAAGATGTGGGACAAGCTGGCCGTCGTGCGGTCCGTGGTGGCCGTGGACGAACACAGCGACAGCAACGTGATGACCGGGTTCAGCGAGCAGGTGAACCGCGTCACCGGGCACCCCAGCTTCGGCGCGGTGATGAGCAAGCTGAAGGGCGGCAACGCCGACATCCCGCCGTTCGTCACCCTGCGGGGCATGAGCCTGGGCACCGAGCCGGGCTACCTGGGGGTGGCGCACCGGCCGTTCTCCCCGGAAGGGCCGAGCAAGGAGAACCTGCGACTGGCGCAGGGCGTGAACGCCGGGCGGATGGGCGACCGCAAGGAGCTGCTGTCCACCTTCGACACCGTCCGCCGCGACATCGACGGCAGCGGGGCCATGAGGGGGATGGACTCGTTCAGCCAGCGGGCGTTCGACATGATCGCCTCCGGCACCGTCCGCGCGGCCCTCGACCTGACCAAGGAAGACCCCCGCACCCGCGACCGGTACAAGGGGGTCGAGCAGTTCCTGACGGCCCGTCGGCTGGTCGAGGCCGGCGTCGGCTGCGTCACCCTGAGCTACGGCGGGTGGGACACGCACGAGAAGAACTTCGTCCAGTTGAAGAAGCAACTGCCGGTGCTGGACCGGGGCATCGCCAACCTGATCCAGGACCTGCACGACCGGGGTCTCGCCGACGACGTGGTGACGGTGGTCATGGGCGAGTTCGGCCGCACCCCGAAGATCAACATGAGCGACGCCGGGCGGGACCACTGGTCGCCGGTGATGAGCGCGCTGGTGGCCGGCGGCGGGTTGAAGATGGGGCAGGCGGTCGGGGCCAGCAGCGCCCGCGGCGAGTACCCGAAGGACCGGCCGTACAAGGTGCCGCACCTGCTGGCGACGCTGTACAAGGCCGTCGGCATCGACCCGGCCACCACCTTCCCGAACGGCACCGGCCGCCCGATGTACGTCCTCGACGACCGCGACTTGGTGTCCGAACTGGTGTGAGTTCCTGACAAAACGAATGACGCGAAGCGGCCGGCGGTTCACATGGACCGCCGGCCGCTGCTCACAGTCCTAGTCCACCGTGGAAGTCAATCTTCCATTTCCCCTCTTCTTTGAGCAGTCGATACGCGCGGCGCGGGCTTCTACCACCAGGAATTGTCAGTTCCAAGTTGGCGGCCGTCCCATTCGCGTTGATTTGTTCCTGTGACACAACCGGGTCGCCGGATGATATCGCATCCATGGCGTCCATTGTCACCATCGCTCCGAACCACTCATCGCCACGCTTGCCCATCAATCTCGCCTGGGCTTCAAATGTCTCGCGGGATTTTCGCGTCAGGTACTTGAAGGCTTGGTCTGTCCGACCCGCTTTCAGTTCCTTCCAATACGTTTCGACTACAGCCTTCGGCGGGCCGCCGACAGTCCCATCTCCGCCCAAGAACACGAACAGCAGCACGACCACCAGCACCAGCGCCGCGCCGCCGCCGATCAGCCCGAAGAGCAGCCCCTTCGACATCCCGCCGGCCTTCTCTTTCCGCCGGCGCGGTCGGTCGTCGTCATCCTCGTCGTCTTCGACCGGGCGGGGCTTCCGCTTCGTGCGCGGCTCGTCGTCCGCCTCGTCCTCCTCCCGTCGGCGACGGGAGCGCGGGCGGTCGTCCTCTTCCTCGTCGTCGTCGCGGCGGCGGGCCATGAATGCACCTCGGAGGCGGAAAAGAAGCTCGTCGTGAACCTCACGGCGTGGCCAGCAGGTCGTCCCAACTCACGGCGTCGAAGACGCGATCCGCGAGGCGATCCAGGCGGGCCACATCATCCATCGTCTCCAGCCGCGCGGTGGTGGCAGTATCCGGTACGCCGAACTTCTTGGTGCCATGTCTCCGAATCGTCCGTGCGAGCGCGCGGGCCTCCCCGCGGGCTTCGCCTTTGGCGATCCCCTTGCTCAGGATCCACTGGTAGGTGGTCGAGTCTTCGAGGGTCATGCTCATGGTCGTGAACACCTCCACGAGGAAAGTCTGATCGTACCGCAACCCGCCGAGGACGAACGCCGAGCCGAGGACGTTCCGCTTCATGGTATCCGACACCGGCGCGGCCCTCAAGCGGTCGTGGAACCGCTCCGCGACGGCGGGCAGGTCGCGGCTCGCCTCGTCGGTCAGCAGCGCCAGCGGGGACAACCCGACGCCGGCCGTCAGCCAGCGGTCGGCCGGTTGCTCCCACACCCGCAGGACCGTGTACCGGAACTCGGTGTGCAACTCGCCGTTCACCCCCAGGTCGCGCAGCACGCCGGTCTGGTCCGACGCGACGGCCGATTTCCGGAGCAGCAGCAGCACCGAGTACACGGGCAGCCCGTGCCGGCGGCGGAGGACCGTGTTGTACAGCTGCATGCGTTCGGGCACGCCCAACTCGGACCAGGACTGGAACTCCAGATGGAGGTACGCCGGCTTCGGCCCGTTCACCCGGAACACCTTGTCCGCGTAGGCGGTGGTGGACACGTTGCCGTCGCGGACGGGGTCGTAGTCGGCGAGCGGCCCCGCCGGGACGTTCACGAACGCGGCCAAGAAGGCGGCCCAGTCGGCGGCGGTGCTGTCGATCAGCTCGTTCAGGGTGGCGTCGAACGGCTTGCCCATGCGCGGCTCCCGATGCCGGGGACGGGTCACTTCGCCTTCGGCGGCGCGTCGGTCACGGTCAGCGTCCGCGTGACGGTCATGTCCATCGCCATATCGACGGCCGTGTCGCCCACCTTCATGCTCATGGTGCCGGCGAACGGCATCACTTCGGTGCTGGCGACCAGCCGCCCCCGCTTGGGGTCGAACGTGACCGTCCCCTTGCACTTCTCGGCTTTCAGGTCGGCCACCACCACCGTCGGCGCGGGGCCTTTCGGGTCGGCCGGCTCAGTCGGGGGTGCCCAGTCGTACTCGGCCACGGTGTCGATGACGACGTGCCCGGTGGCGTCCTTCAGGTCGGCGGCGGTGCATTTCGCGGTGCGGTTCAGGCTGCCCATGCCGCCGAGCGGGTAGCTCGCCTTCTGCGCCCACTTGGCCCCCCCGCTCACGCCCTTGGGCGGCACCACGGCGAACACCTGTCGCAGCCCCTCGGTGTACCCCTTCTCGGTGTCCCCGCCCCACACCGCCGCCGCCTTGCCGCCGAGTTTCTCGGCGAACTCCTTGAACCCCTCCGCCTTCGTCACCGCGAACTGCTCGTCCAGGGTGAGCGTCACTGTCGCGCCGTCGGCCTCCAGCTTGGGGGCTTCGATCGGCTTGCCGTTCAGGACGAGCGCGACCCGAAGGGACACGACCGTCACCTTCACCACCCGCTTGCCGCCATCGGCCGCCAGCACCTCGTACTTGTACACGGCCGCCGAATCGGTCTGGCTCTGCTGCGGCGGCTGGGCCACGCCCGCCACTTTCGGCGTCACCGTCCCGCCCGACCGGTCGTCCATCGAGACGTAGAACACGTCCCCCTTGGCCAGCCGCCACTTGATCTGGGCTTCCAAGTCCTTCGGCACCGGCGCGAGCAACACGGCCGGCATCAGCGCGAACAGCAGGGACATGACGGACTCCTGGGTGGCGGGACGAAGTGGTTCCGACTGTCAGAGTATACGCGGCGGCGCGTCACTCGGTGTCGTCGCGCACGGCGCGGCGGTCGGAGACCCCACCGCCCGGCCCTCGCACGTTCCGCGCTGCCAGAAACGGTTGCCGCCCGCCGCTTCCGCTTGCACCGCCGGGCAAGGTGCCCGAAAATCCGGGTGGCCCCTCTCTCCGGATGCCACTCATGAACGCGACCTTCACCGCGCGCGGCTTCCTGCCGCAAGCCGATCCGCTCCAGAAGTTGCCCGCCGAGTTCGAGCGGCTCGACACCCTCGGCCGCGACCTGCCGAGCCTGCTGGAGGACAAGGACGCCCGCCAGTACCTCCGCGCGTTCGTCGTGCCGCCGTGGCCGACCGACGCCGTATCGCCCGACGACCTGCCGGCGCTGCGGCTGTACTACGTCCGCCTCGGGTTCGCCGCGTCCGGGTACGTCAACCAGGTCGGCCAGCCGCCCGCCACCACGCTGCCGAAGAACCTGGCCGTGCCGTTGTGCCATGCGGCCAAGCTGCTCGACCGCCCGCCGATCCTCAGCTACGACGGCTACGCGCTGTTCAACTGGAAGCGATTCGACCCGGCCGGCCCGATCGCACTCGGCAACATCGACACCATCCAGAACTTCGTTCACCTGTATGACGAACACTGGTTCATTTTAGTTCACGTCGAAATCGAGTTTCTCGCGGCCGAGGCGCTGGACGGCATCGCGGCGTGCGCGGCGGCGATGAACGCGGGCGACGGCACGAGTGTGACGGCGGCGCTGTTCCGCATCGCCGAGGCCGTCCGCACGATGGGCACCGTCCTCCGCCGCATCCCGGAGAAGATGGACCCGCACGTCTACTTCCGCGCCTTCCGGCCGTACATCCGCTTCTTCGAGAACGTCGTGTACGAGGGCGTGGACCAGACGCCGGCCAGCTACCGCGGCGAGACCGGCGCGCAGAGCAGCGTGATTCCGGCGCTGGTGGCGTTCATGAAAGTGCCGCACCAGTCGTCCCTGCTGATGGACCACCTGTCGGACATGCGGCGGTTCATGCCGGCCGATCACCGCCAGCTCCTGGCCGAGATTTCGGCCATGCCCGACCCGCGTCCGCTGGCCCGCGCCGACGCCTACAACGCGGTCTTGGAGGCGATGGCCGAGTTCCGCGAGATCCACTTCGGCTGGGCCGACCTGTACATCCACCAGCGGGTGGCCGACCCGCGCGGCACCGGCGGCACCCCGTACCGCCAGTGGCTCCAGCAGCTCATCGACGAGACGCGGGGCCACCGGATGTGACTCACCGGATGTCCAACACGCAGTCCGCCAAGCCGTACTCTTCCACGACCCGCAGGCGGAACTCCTTCCCGAACGTGGGCGACTTCACCCACCCGCCGGCCGGCTTCACCGCCCGGTACGCCTTCCGGCCACGGGTGAAGAGTACGAACTGAATCGCGTCGCGGTCGCGGGCGTCGATGAGCCAGTATTCGGGGATGCCGGCGGCGAAGTAGATGTCCTTCAACCAGTCGGTGTCCTTGTCGGTCGAGGTGCGGCTGACGACCTCGACGACTAGGTCCGGCGTGCCGAGCATCTCGGTGGCCACGCCCTTCGGCCCGGCGGTGAACTCGATCCGCTCCGCCGCGATGGTCTCGGCCGACACGAACGTGGCGTCCGGCTCCGTGCTGGCTTCGGCGTCCAGGCTCGTGTACCGCATCCCGTCTGGGTAAAGGACGCCGAGCTTGTTCGCGCGGACGAAGTTGCCCAACACCAAGTGGAAGGCATATTTCACCCGGTTGTGACTGAACACTTCTTCCATTTCGTAGTCCACCCAGACGTGTCCGTGGAGGTAGTGGACGGGCAGCTTTTCCGGCAGGTCCGTGTTGTGGACCCACTCGCGGAACGACGCCAAGTCGTCGATCCCGTCGGGGATGACGAACGGATCGGTGCCGAGGACGGCGGCCAGGGGCATGACGGGTTCCTCCGAGATCCAACGCGGCGGGTGGACTCCGCCGACCTTTCACGGTTAGCATTCTACCAAACGAGGGTCGCCGCAATGTCAGTCGTGAAACGCACCATCTACTACGACGGCCTGTGCCAGCTCTGCTCCCGCGAAATCGACACGTTCCAGGCTCTCGTCACCGACGGGTCGCTGGCCTACGTCGATATCTCCCTGCCGGAATTCGATGCCGCCGCGCACGGCGTCGATCCGGTCCTGGTCAACCGGCACATGCACGTCCGCGACGAGGAGACGGGCCGGATGCTGATCGGCGTGGACGCGCTCCTGGGCATGTGGGAGTGCGTGCCGGGGTTCCGCTGGCTGGCGTGGCTGTCCCGCCTGCCGGTGCTGCGGCAGATTTCCGACGTGGGGTACGAGGTGTTCGCCTGGGTCCGCCCGAAGCTGCCGAAGCGGGCGCGCGACCGGTGCGACACCGACCGCTGCGCGGTGTGACAATCGGCGGCGGCCGCGTCAGGCATCGGAGAGGGTGACGACGAGCCGCTTGCCGACGACATCGGCGTACCGGGAAAGGGTTCCCAAGGTCGGCTCCGCCGACAGCGAGGCGACGGCGGCCGCGTCGAACCCGGCTTGCGCGGCCACGTCCGGGAGGCTCAAGCCCTTGGCGGTGCGAGCCGATTCCAACTCGGCGACAACGGCGGCCACGCGCGCCCGCGCGGCGGCGCGGTCCACGTGCCGGGCCACCTGCCGCCGCACCGCGTCGTACTTCGCCGCTTCCTCGGCCGTCAACGTCCGGTCGCGGGTGATTCGCGTCATCGGTCTTCGGCCGGAGCGGTCGTGTTCGTGGCCTTCGTGCCGAGTTCGAGTGCGCGGGCGATCGCCTCGCGGATCGATGGGGGCATCGGTGCGGTACGCACTTCGAGAGCAGCGCCGGGGGCGCTGACCACCGTCCAGGTCAGCGGGCTGGTGCCCGACGGCAGCGCGGGGGAGGGCAGCGGAGAAGGGATCGAGGCAGTCATGCCGAAGCTCCAGTGAGAGTTACGCCAGCTTGCGGGACACGAACTCGGCGAGACCTGCGGCGGCGGCGTTCGCCATCATAACAAGATCGACCTTCTTGGACGCATCGTCGTCGAAAAAAGTTGCGACCACCGAATCGGCGAAGAGGATGGCGATCACATCATTATTCAGGTCCGTCAAAGGGACTGCAAGCCACGCCATCGACTCGGGGTTGAGTTTTCGCGCTTCTTCCTCAGTATAGTGCCAGCTGGATTGTAGCTCCTCGACGTACTCCCCGTAGTTTTCGGTCGGCCGCTTCCCGACCGCGAGTTCCTTCGTTTGGAGCGCCCGGCCGATGATCCCGCAGTTGGCGCGCGTCCGCCGGCCTTTCGTCTTCTTGGCGCGTTGATCGCCCACATAGTCGAGGGCTTGGATCAACACCTGTTTGTCGGCCGAGAGTCCGTGAACCGTCAGGCGGAGTTTCGGGTTCGGAGTCGTCGGAGCGTAATCGGTGAGCAGGCGATGGAGCGTGTGCAGCGCACCTTCCAACGAGTGGATGCGATCCAAACCGCGTTCTTTCCGCCACGCTAACGCGAACTTTGCGACGGCGAACGCGAGCAGGAAGGCTGGCAGCAGATGCCAAGCCCACCCGCCGAACTCGACCTCCAATTTCCAAGCCGCGACGAAGGCGGCGGGAAGTCCGATCAGGAAGCCGAGAAGATCGTAGAGCGATGCCTTGGACCAGATCGTGACGTACCACGGTGACGGGAGAGGAATGCCAGCAGCCATGTTCGGTGCCCTCGGTGCGGTTCGCCACTGGCGGTTGTTGAATCAGACGAGTTGACCGACGGCAAGATTCGGAAGCGACTTCGCGTGCGGAGCCGCTTTCGCCCACGATTGCACGTCCGCGACCGAGTGGAAAACCGGCTTCCCCAATCGGCTCGCTTCGTGCGATTCCTTGTCGGCCCCCGTACTCGCGCCCGGCAGTCGCAGCACCGCGTCGCACCGCCGCACCTCCACCAACGACATCTCGTACCAGTCCTCGATGGCGGTGCCGGACGGGAGGACTTCGGGGACGGCTCCGTCGCCGTCGTACACCTGGCCCATGAAGCAGGTCAGGTGGGGAACGTGAACGGCCAGTCCGGCCTTCATCAGGGCAATTCCGGCCGCGCAGGCGGCGCGGACATTCGCCCGCAGGTCGCCGTTGGAGATTGGGCCGGCGACGTAAATCAGCAGGTCTTTCATGGCGCGGCTCCTGTCCGGGAGTTCCAAGGACAACAACATACCCTCGACAGATTGCCATGAGAAGCTCGGTTGCGACGGCGAAAACCGTCAAAACGGCCACCCGCCACCCCGTCCGTCCCGTCTCGCGTAGAAAGAACCGCACCGCCTCGCCGCACCCCGGAGCCGCCCGCGTGCCCACCGCCATCGAACCCGCGTCCGCCGACGACGCCCGCGCCGCCGCCCACCTCCGCGCCGGGTGCGAGCGGCTGCTCGCCGAGTGCGGCAAGGTCATCGTCGGCCAGCAGGACGTGATGGAGCAGCTGCTCCTCGCCGTGCTGGCCCGCGGCCACTGCCTGCTCGTCGGCGTGCCGGGGCTGGCCAAGACGCTCATGATCCGCACCCTCGCCGACGCCATGAGCCTGAGCTTCAACCGCGTCCAGTTCACCCCGGACCTGATGCCGACCGACATCACCGGATCGGACATCCTGTACGACGACAAGATGAGCGGCCAGCGCGGGTTCCGGTTCGTTCAAGGGCCGATCTTCGCCAACATCGTGCTGGCCGACGAGATCAACCGCACCCCGCCGAAGACGCAGGCGGCGCTGCTCGAAGCCATGCAGGAGCGGCAAGTGACCGTCGGCGGCGTGCGGCACCGGCTGCCCGACCCGTTCTTCGTGCTGGCCACCCAGAACCCCATCGAGCAGGAAGGCACCTACCCGCTGCCGGAAGCGCAGCAGGACCGCTTCATGCTGAACATCCGCATCGATTATCCCGACGAAGAGGACGAGTACCGCATCATCGAAGCGACCACGTCGCCGGTGAAGCCGCAGATCGACCGCGTGGTGTCCGCCGCCGACTTGCAAGCGATGCAGGAACTGGTCCTCCGCGTGCCGGCCGCGCCGTTCGTCATCCGCTACGCGGCGAAGCTGACCCGCGCCACCCGGCCGAAGGTGGAGCCGAACGCCCCGCCCGCGCCGGACTTCATCGCCAAGTACGTCACCTTCGGGGCCGGCCCCCGCGCCGGGCAAAGCCTGATCCTGGCCGCCAAGGCGCGGGCGGTTCTGTACGGCCGGTCGTATGTGGCCATCGAGGACGTGCGGGCCGTCGCCCTGCCGGTCATGCGGCACCGGATCATGACCAACTACCACGCCGAGGCCGACGGGGTGACTTCGGACGAGATCGTCACCCGGTTGCTGGCGCTCGTCCCGAAGGACGCGGACTGACCGGCGCGCCGAGGAACGACGTGAGCCGGGGCGGGCCGCCGGGCGGCAGGGTCTGAGCCGGACGCGCGAGCGACGGGGCGTGCGCGCCGCGACCGCCGGGGAGTGGCTTCCCGTGCTCTGCTCGCTCCGCGAGCGGCTCTTGATCGGCGGAGGAAGACCGCTCGCGGAGCGAGCCGAGCACGTCCGCGGAATCGGCGGCGACCGGAACCGGAACCGGAACCGGAACGACTTCCACTTCCGCCGCTTCGCCCACCGCGAGGCCGTGGCGGGCGCACACGCCCAGCAGCTTCGTCAGCTCGGCGACGGCGCGGAGGGCCACCTTCGGGTCCGGGTCGATCAGGTGTCGGCGGAGGGTCGCCAGGCCGACGGCGACGGCGGCGAGCAACTCGGCACCGACGGCGGCGGTTTCGGGACAGACGTGGCGGGCCATGCGGCACCTCCCGGTGATGGTCGGCTGAAGTGGACAATTGAACCGTATGCCTGGACCTGTCCAAAAGTCAAGAGGCCGGGGCGGAATTGCCAGAAAATATTCCGCCCGCTATCTGGGCGAAAGTTCACTTCAGCCATTTGGCGAGCCACGCCAGCATCTCGGTTCGCATCGCCGGCGTGTAGACGTGGGCCACGTCCGGATACCGCACGCTGCGGAACTGGTCCTTCGCCCCGACCGCCGCGAACAGCCCGCCGGCCGTCGCTTCGATCACTTTGATGCCGTCGGCCGGGCTGCCGGGGTCCAGGTCGCCCGTCAGGAACAGCACCGGCCGCGGGGCGATCAGCGCCACCACCGCCTCCGTGTCGAAGTGCTTCAGGAGGCCGTTGACGAAGTAGTACACGCCGTGCTGCTTCAACTGCCCGTGCTTCAGCAGGTTCTCGTACCGCGTCAGGCAGGCCACGCCCACCACGCAGGCGATGCGGTCGTCCACGGCCGCCAGCCACCAACTCCGCGTGCTACCCATGCTCATGCCGGTCGCGCCGATCCGTTTGGCGTCCACCTCCGGCCGGGTGACGAGGTAGTCGAGCGCGACCCGATCGTCGCGGACGAACATGCCCCACAGCGTGCGGCCGAACCACAGGTGGTACTTGTGCAGGCTGGTGTGCTGGTTCGCGGTCGTCTCGGCCTTGCCGCTCGGCCCCGCGCCGGCCCGGTCGCCGTACCACGCGGCGTCCGGGGCGAAGACGACATAGCCCGCCTTCACGAACGTCTCGCCGAGTGGTTCCGCGCCGCCGTTGGTGTTCGGGATGAGCAGTTGGTTGTGATCGACGCTGGACGAGTGCAGCCACATCACGCACGGCGCGGGCTTCTTCAACCCGTCCGGGATCAGCATCAGCGCCGACATCTCGCCATCGACGCCGTTGCCGATGCGGAGGCGTTCCAGCGTGAAGCCCTTGCGTTTCTCGGCCGAGACGAGTTTCGCCAGTGGTTTCTTCGGGCGGTCGGGCAAGTCGCCGAGCGTGGCGACCACCTTCGCCGTCACGTCGGCCCGGCGCTTGGCCCACTCGGCGGCGTCCTTCGGCACCGCGAACTCCGGCGCTTTCAGCGTCTTGAACGGCTCCGGCACGGCGGCATCGAGTTCCGCCTCGGCCTTCCGGTACGCGGCAATGGCGTCCGCGCCGCCGCCCTTCGCCGTCACCGCCTTCGGCGCGGTCAACTGAAGCAACTGTCGCTTGACGCTGTCCGCCACGGCGTCTGCCAGGCGCTCGTTCCCGGCCGGGGTGTAGTGGGTGCCGTCCGCGCCGAGCAGCTCCTCCGCGCCGCCGGCCGCGACGATGCGGTACAGGTCGTTCACGGGAATGCCGAGCGGCAACAGCGTCTCGTCGGCCGCGCGGTTGAAGGTTTTCACGTCCGCGTCCAGCCGGTCGAAGTCGGCCTTCCGCTTGGCGTGCCGCTCGTCGATGATGGGCGTGGTGTTGGCGAAGATCACCCGTCCCGGCGCGACCTTCTGGAGTTCCTCGGCGATGGCCTTCAGGTTCTTGGCGTACTCTTCGACGGGCACCTGATGCGCCTTCTTCGCCTTGGACAGCTTCAGGTCGTGGAGGCCGTTGTTCCAGTGGACGACGGCCGGCTTGTGGTTGCCGACCCACTCGGTGAGGTTCTTCAGCGTGACGGTCGTGTCGCCGCCGTTGGTCGTGCCGGGGTGGACGACCGTGGCGAGGCCGTCCAGCTTCTTCGCCACCAGCGGCGCGTAGCCGATGCGGATCGAGTCGCCGAGCAGGAGGACCGTGGGCAGTTCGGCCTTGGGTTGCGCGAACGCGGGGGCGGCGAGGAAGAGCAGCGGGAGGAGGTGGCGCATGGG
>JAYUFU010000503.1:0-27227 GCA_043738505.1 Fimbriiglobus sp.
GGCGACTTCAGGAGCCGCGCCAGTCACCTATTCTCCTCGTTCCTTCCGCACTTCGGCGTACTTCTCGTGCAGCTTGCGGGTCAGCTCCGGCAGCTTGTCGATGTACCGCTTGTGGGCGCGGGGTTGCACCCGCGTCAGCGCGTAGGCCGTGATGAGCGGCAGGCTCAGCGTGCTATCGACGTAGCAGGTCACCGTGCCGGGCAGCTTGTCCGGGTCCACCTTGCCCCAGGTCATGGCCTCGGATGGCGTCGCGCCGCTCAGGCCGCCGGTGTCCGGCCGCGCGTCGGTGAATTGCAGGAAGTAGTCGTGCCCGCTCTCGGCCAGGCCCAGCACCTCCTGAATCTGCGGCTCCGTTTGCAGCATGAAGTTCTTCGGCGACCCGCCGCCGAGGATGAACACCCCGCTCGTCCCGCCGGTCGCCTTCGCCTCCCACACGATGCTGGCCGTCTGGTTCACGTCGCGGAACGGGTCGATGTTCACCTTGAACCCTTCCAGTTGCAGGGCGGCGATGTTCATGCCGATGCTGCTGTCGCCCGGTGAACTGGTGTAGATCGGCACGCCGGCCCGGTACGCCGCCGCCAGCAGGCTCTTGCCCTTCAGCCCCGTCTGCTCCTCGCGCTCGTTCAGGTACTTGCCGATGAGGTAGTGGAACTCGGCGGTGCTGAACGTCTGCTGGAACGCCTCGCCCCGGAGCAGCGTGCGGTAAAACTTGTCGGTGCCGAGCAGGTTTTCGTAGTCGAACACGATGTCGTAGATGCGGATGACCTGGTTCTCGCGCAACTCCAAGTCCGGCAGGTTCGGGCCGGACTGGTACAGGTCCATGCCGAGGGCGTAGTGGGTGTCGTGGTACAGGTTCGCGCCGGTCGAGATGATCCAGTCGATGAACCCGGCTTCGACCAGCGGAACCAAGCAACTCATGCCCAACCCGGCCGGGGTGAGCGCCCCGCTGAGTGCCAAGCCGACGGTGCAGTCCGGCGCGAGCATCCGCTGCGCGTAGAGCTGGCAGCCCTCGCGGAGCCGGCCGCCGTTGTAGCTGAGGAACGCGCTGTCGATGAGGTCGGCCGCGCCGACGCCCGGCGGCACCGCCGGCGGGTCGATGCGGTGCTTGCTGATCCGCTTGAGGAACGTCTTGTTGGCGTCGGACCCGGCGTGCCGGTCGTAGTGCGGTTTGTGCGGGTGCATCGGTTGTCATCGTCCGGTGGGGGAAGATGACAGGATAGCAGCCGGGCGCGCTTCGGTTACTTCCCCGGCGGCAGTCCGAAACCTCCACGACGGCCGCGGGGCCGGGAGGCGGACGCACGCCGGTGCCGCCATCGGCCGCGCGTTCCGCCGACTCACAGGTCGGCGACGGCGATCTTCAGCACCTTGAAGCGGATGGTGCCGCGGGGGACGGGGATCTCGACGGTCTCGCCCTTCTTCTTGCCGAGCAGCCCCTGGCCGATCGGGCTGCCCGTCAGGATGCGGTTCGTGTCCGCGTTCTCCTGGCCGGGGCCGACCAGGTCGAACGTCTCCTCCTCGTTCATGTCCAGGTCCAGCACCGTCACGCGGGTGCCGAACACCACCGTGTCCTTCGGCAGGCTGCCGGCCTCGATGACGTAGGCCCGCGCGATGCGGTCCCGCATCATGTTCGCCTTCGCCTCGGCCAGCCCGTGGTCCTCGCGGGCGGCGTGGTACTCGGCGTTCTCGCTCAGGTCGCCCAGGTCGCGGGCGTTGGCCACCCGCTGGGCGATCTCCGGCATCTCCACGTTCTGGAGGTGGTCCAGCTCGACCTTCAACTTGTCCAGCCCGTCGCGGGTCATGGGGATGCGGTTGTCGGACATGCCGCGCACTCCTTACTTCGGTCGGTCTCGGTCTCGGACATGGTGCCGGCCGCGGTTCGCCGCGACCGGTCTAAGAAAACACCCGGCGGCCGAGCCTTGAGGAGGCGGGCCGCCGGGTCACACGTCGGTGAAACCCATTATAGCCCGTCCGGGACGGCACGCAAAATGATTCGGCGAAACGGCCCGCCGGAAATCGGCCACCCCCGCGCGGTCCAGTCGTCCCGCCGCACCGTCAGCGGCTCTTCCTCGGCCGTCACCTTGTCCACGCACAGCGCCTCGGCCACTGTGAGAATCTTGTTCACCTGGGCGCAATTCGACTTCCGCAGGGCGACGGTGCCGTCGTCCACCACGGCGATGACGCACGGCTCCTCGAAGTCCAGTTGCCGCAGGGCGATGAGCAGGTGCCCGGCGGTCGGGAACAGTTCCTTCAGCCGGAACAGGTCGCCGCTCGCCTTCCGGTTGGCCGCGTCGAACCGGCGGGTCGGCAGCAGCAGTCGAGGGACGATCATGCCGACCAACTGGTTCGTGGCCGACTTCTGTTCGGTGCCGGGCACGATGCCGAGCGTTTGGAAGAGGCCGGGCAGCAGCTCTTTCGCCACCGCCTTCGCCGCCGCCGCCTGATGGCTCTCGACGGACGTGTTCTCCTTCAACTGCAACTCGCGCGGCCGGGGACGGGGCTTCGGCCGGTCGCCGTACTGCGGCTCCTCGTCGTCCTCGCTCAGGTACGTCACGGTGTAGCGGTAGGCGTCGCGGAGCAGCGCGAGCGCGTCCACCGGCGCGGCCTCGTCGCCGACCCGCTTCAGAAGCGCCAGCACCGCCCGGTCGATGGCGTCGAACAGTTCTTCTTGGGAGAACTCGGACATGGGAGGAATGCTACCGGACGATTCCGGCCGACGGAAGGTCGGTAGCGACGGAGGAAATGCCCGACCGACCCGGTAGAATGCCCGACGATGAACCACCTCGCGCACCTGGTGCTGGCCGAGCCGACGCCGGCCTCCCGCCTCGGCAACCTGATCGCCGACTTCCTCCGCCCGGCGGATACGGCCGCGCTGCCGGCGGCCGTCCGCCGGGGCGTGATGCAGCACCGCGCCGTGGACGGGTTCACGGATCGCCACCCGGCGGTTCACCGCGCCATCGGCCGGTTGCCGGACCACTGGGGCTGGTTCAAGGGCATCGTCGTGGACGTGTACATGGACCACTTGCTGGCCCGGACGTGGGACGAGTTCGACCTGCCGCCGATGCGGGCCTTCGTCGATGAGTTGAACGCCGACCTGCTGGACGCGGTGGCCGCCGCGCCGTCGGAGGCGGCCGACGGCGTGCGGCGGATCGCGGGCGGCGACCGGCTGATGAGCTACCGAACGCCCGCCGGCGTCGAGGCGGCCCTGCGTCGGCTGACCGGCATCATCCGCGAGCGCATGCCGACCCGCGCCGTGGACCTCGTGCCCGCGCTGGCGGACATGGAGGCGCTGCGCGACGACCTGACCGACGACTTCCGGGTCTTCTTCCCGGACCTTCGGCGGTTCAGCGCCGACTGGCTGCTTGCGAACGACGCGCCGCCCCTCCGGCCGTAGGAGTATCCCCCCACCCACGGCCGGCGGTTCGACGGCGTCTGCCAGTTCCCCCACCTTACGGCCCGATGCCGCCGTGGATCCGCTCGGGCGTCATGTGCGACGGCTGGTCGTTGAACCAGAACCGCCGCCAGAACGGGCCGATCTGCCGATAGTCTTCCGACTGGTTCAGCATGATTTCCATCCGCTGCTGCGGGTCGCCGGGGTACATGGTGATGCACCCCGTTCCGGACAAGCCGGCCGCGCCCACGAGCAGCAGTACGAGTTTGCGAAGCATCGTCCGCCTCCTGCGTTGGACCCCCCAACGACCCCCCAGCTCCCCCCGGGGGTTTGGCGGATCGGTGACGGAATGGCCCGCCAGCGACCCCGTCTTCGGGTCTCACTTACCACTACCATCGGCACCACCCCGGCGACGCCTTCAATCGAATCCGATTTTCCAACCCTCCGGGGCCGTGCCGTCGGAAAGTTCGGCGCGGGACGTGGCAACCGGCGCGAGCCGGGGGAACTGGGGAAGCGAACGGCCGGCGGGTTTTGTTAGCCCGCCGCGCCAGCAAGGGGCAAACCACCGTGGCGGACAACCGCAAACTGTGGCACCGCGTCGGCCAACGGCCCTTGCTGGCGCGGCGCGCCAACAAAACCGTCTCTGCCTTGTACCCCCCCCTCTCTATTCCATGGGGGTGAGGTCTCCGAATTCGGCCCGAACCCCCATCTCAATACCCGTCAGGTGCGGCATGACCGAAACGAAAGTCGAACTGACTCCGGAACAGGCCGCGAAGCTGGCCGAGGTGCGGGCGAAGGTGGTCGCCAATCGCCACCTGGACGAGCCGCCGTTCGCCGGCACCGTCGGCGAACCGATCCGCTTCTTCACCGCGCTGCAAACCGCCATCGCTCGGTTGAGGGCGGCACGCGAAGCCGCCGGCCTGACGCTGAAGGACGTGTCCGAGAAGTCGGGCGTCGCGGTTGAAATGCTGTCGCGGATCGAAACCGGCGCGGCCCGCAACCCGACGTGGAAGACGCTCGGCGACTACGCCCACGCCGTCGGCTGCCGGCTGAACTTGGGCGTCGAGGCCGCATAAGCCCCGGAGGGGCGAGGGCGTCACGAATCGTTCGCGGCGGAACTCGGAAATGCCCGCGCACGCCGCCGTCACTTCACGTCCACCACCAGCGTGGCGGTGTGGCTGGTCTCGGCGAACTTCTCGCCCTTGAACTCGCCGGCCTTGCCGTCGCTCACCCGCACCGTCACGCCGTACCGGCCCTTCGCCTCGAACGCGGTGGTCAGTCCTTTCTCGTCGGTGGTGGTTTTTTCCTTGTCCGCCTTCTCCGGCACCATCACCTCGACGGCCGCCTTGGCCACCGGCTTGCCGAACTGGTACACGGCGAACCGCACCTTGCCGCCGTCCACCACCGGCACCACGTCCAGCCCGGTCTTGTCGTCGAGCTTGCCGCCGTCGGCCGGGATCGCGCCGACGATGGCCTTGACGTGGAACTGGACGAACTTCGGCTTCTCGCCGTGGGTGGAGATGCCGTAGTCGATGCTGCCATATAGCAAGGCGGTGTTCGCCGGGGCCTTGGCGACCAGGGCCGCGCCGTCCAGCTTCGGCGTCACCTCGGTCGTCTTGCCGTCGGCGGCGCGGGCGGTCAGCTTCAACCCCTCGACCTTCTTCCAGGTGGCCTCCTTGATCTTCGCGTCCGGGGCGAGGTCGTCGCTGAACACGACGGCGATCTTGCCGCCATCCGTCACGATGTACAGGGCGTGGGCCTGGCACGCGGCCGCCGCGACCGCGCCGACCAGTAGGGCACCGAGCATCCGACGCATGGGAGTTCTCCGAGAAGGGAAGGGCGTGTGACAGTTTATGAACGGGTAACACGGCGGGCGAGCGGGGAGTCCGTTCGGCCCTTTTTCCGGAATCGAGACAGGACCGACCCGCTTGGGGTATTGGGTGGTAGCTCATTCCGGAGACGAATCGTGACTCAGACCCACCCGACCGACGCCGACCTGCGGGATTTCGTCCTGGGCAAACTCCAGGACCACGAGTCCGACGCGGTCGAAACGCACCTGTTCGAGTGCCCGGCGTGCCTGGACCGCGCGGCCGCCGACCAGCCCACCGACACCCTGCTCGACCTGCTGGCCGCCGCCAACACCCGCGTGGACCGTGACCTTGCCGCCGTGGCCACCCCGCGGTTGGACGCCCGCGAGACGCCGTCCCTGGGTTCCGCCACCCTGTCGTTCGCCGGTTCGAGCCGGCTCGACCTCGCCGCGATGACGCCCCCGCCGGAGTTGGCCAACCACCCGAAGTACCGCGTCGTCCGCCCGCTCGGGTTCGGCGGCATGGGCACCGTCTGGCTGGCCGAGCATCTGGTCATGGGCCGGCGGGTGGCGGTGAAGGTGATCCGCCCGGAGTGCGTGGCCCGGCCGGGGATGGCCGAGCGGTTCCGCCGCGAGGTGCTGGCGGCGGCGAAGCTGGCGCACGAGAACATCGCCACCGCCTACGACGCCGAGGAGGTCGGCGGGCGGCACTTCCTGGTGATGGAGTACGTGCCGGGCGAATCGCTGGCGGAGGCGGTTCGCGGCGGGCCGCTGCCGGCGGCGGAGGCGTGCCGGGCGATCCGCGACGCCGCCCGCGGGCTGGCCCACGCGCACGCCGCCGGCCTCGTTCACCGCGACGTGAAGCCGAGCAACCTGGTCCGCACCCCCGACGGCATCACGAAGGTGCTGGACTTCGGCCTCGCCACCGTCGCCGGGCACGACGGCCCGACCCTGACCGGCGGCAACGTGGTCATGGGCACGCCGGACTACATCGCCCCGGAGCAGGCCGCCGACCCGCACGCCGCCGACGCCCGCAGCGACATCTACTCCCTCGGCTGCACCCTGTACCACCTGCTGTCCGGGCGGGTGCCGTACCCGGCCGACTCGGTGTGGGCGAAGATCGACGCCCACCGCGACCCGGCCCGCGCGCCGCAACCGATCCCGCACCTCGCGCCCGCGCTGGCCGACGTGGTGACGCGGATGATGGCGACGAACCCGGCCGACCGCTACCCGACGGCGGGCGATGTGGCCGCCGCGCTGGAGCCGTTCGCCGAAGGTGCTCTGCTCGCTCCGCGAGCGGGTTCCGGTTCCGCTCGCGGAGCGAGCAGAGTACGGTCCCGCTGGCTGGTCGCCGCCGGGGTTCTGTTCGCGGTCGTCGGGCTGGCGGTCGCGGGGGTGGTGTACAAGATTCAGCGGGACAACGAGGTCATCACCATCAGCACCGACGACCCGGACATCGAGGTGGTGATGAAGCGGAACGGCGAGCTGATCCGCATCGTGGACTCGAAGACGAAGCAGGCGTGGGAACTGGACACGAAGAAGCTGCGGCTCAAGCCGGACGGCGGGGAACTGACCATCGACCTGCCGGAGAAGGGGCCGCTGGTCATCCGCCGGAACGGCGACGTGGCAGTGACGATTCGGTGGGACGCGGCGAACGTCAAACCGCCCGCTGGCAAATCGAGTCCGCTGGGACCACTCGCCGTGACCGACTTCCGCGAACTTCACGACGCGGACGTTGCCGAACTGCGGAAGTGGTGCGACAAGCTCCCGGTCGGCTTCTACCCCGCGTCCGTCACCGCCCGCGGATCGACGAAGACTCCCGTCTTCGATGCCGTCGCCATCCGAGACGACCGCCGCGTGAAATTCGAGGTTCACTTCGCGTTGGGGGGCAACGCCAAGCAGGCCGACTTCGATGCCATGAGCCGCAACGGGTGGGCGCTGAAAACGGCGTGCACCTATCCGGTTGACGGGAAGGTCCTGAGGCATCACGTCTGGGTCACGGATGACGGCAAGGGCTGGCTCGCCGACGGGATCCAACTCGGCGGGCTGCCGGAGGCCATCGAACGTTGGAAGAGAGCGCGGTTACGGCCCACGAATTTCTGGCTGAACGAGTCGGATATCGGGAAGGGGTTGCCGACGCGCGCCCTGGGCGTTCTGCTGGAACCCGACCAAGGCGTCGTGTGGACACTTTCCGCCGAACTCGGTGCGAAGGAACTCGTCGTCGAGTTGACGGCCGCTCGCAAGCAAGGTCTTCGGCCGGACGCGCTCGGCGCGCTCGGGGACGGCAAAAACCGGACCTACGCTTTGTCGCTCGTCCCAAACCCTGACAAGCTCGGTTGGGAATTCCAGACCAACTTGACGGCGGATTCATTCGAGACCAGCACGGCCGAGCAGAAGAAGCTCAACCGCCGCCCACTGAGCGTTCTGTCTGAAGGAGAAGGTGTTGCAACCACATACACCGCCGTCTGGATCGAGTACGCACGCACCAACTAACTTCGCCCTCCGATCGGCGTCGCCATGGAAACCTCCCTGACGTGGCTGGACCGCCTCACCACCGCCCCGTCCGGCCCGGACTGGCGGCGGCTGGTGGACGTGTACGCGCCGCTGCTGGCCGACTGGCTGGCGCGGGCCGGCGTGCCGGCGTCCGACCGGGACGACCTCGTGCAGGAGGTGCTGGTGGCGGTCGTCCGGCGGGTGGCGGAATTCGACCGCCGCGGGCCGGGGGCGTTCCGGGCGTGGATTCGCGGCATCCTGGCCAACCAGGTGGGGAAGTACTTCCGCGACCGCCACACCCACCCCGACATCGACCCCGACCAGCTGGCGGCCGACGACAGCGTCCTGGCCCGCCGGTGGGACCGCGAGCACGACGAGTTCTTCGCCGCCCGCGCGCTGCGGGCGGTGGAAGCGGACTTCGCCCCGGTCACCTGGCGGGCGTTCCGCCGGCAGGTGTTCGACGACTGCAAGGCGGCGGCCGTGGCGGCCGAACTCGGCCTGACGGTGAACAGCGTGCTGCTGGCGAAGAGCCGCGTGCTGAAACGGCTGCGGGACGAACTCCGCGGGCTGGTCGAGTGACCCGCCGCGCGGCTTGTCTTCGGCACCGGAGGTGCCCGCGGATGTAGCCTGGGGCGGAAGCCCCAGGATCGCGGGCACAAACACTTCCGGCCGCCCGATCCCCACGCGCCGGACGGCATCACAGCCGTTTCGCCTTGCCCAGGCAGCACTTCTTGAACTTCTTCCCGCTCCCGCACGGGCACCGGTCGTTGCGGCCGGCCGGGGCCGATTTGCCCTGCACCGACAGCGGCTGCGACAGCGGCGGCAGGTCGGCGGCGGACGGCTTCGCCGGCGGCCGCGCCGCGTTCGTCCGCATGACCGCCTGGTCGGCCTCCCACTGCGCCTCCATCCGCTTCACCCGCACGGCCCGCTTGGCGTCCTCCGCCCGGATGCGATCCGCCACCGGCGACTCGATGCCGAGCATGGTGCAGACGCCGGCGACGTGGGCCTCCGCCTCGCGGCCGACTTCCTTCGCCTCAATGGCGGCCAGCACGCGCCGCGTCCCGTCCGCCGACAGGTGATCCAGGACGGCCGTGGCGAGGAAGTCCTTCTCGCCGGACTTGGTTTCCGCCTCGAACAGCCGCAGGCACGTCGCCAGGGCGAGGTCGGTGTGGACGTTGCCGAGCGGGTCGGTCGCGTAGATCGTGAACCCGGTGTCGTCGGCCGCCGCCGGGTCGTAGGCGGCGGCGACGGCGCGGATGGCGTCGTCGGTGCCGATGCGGGTGAGCGCCCGTTGGGCCTCGATGTCGCACAGTTCCCAGTCGTACTGCATGTGGGCGACGACGTGTTCGGCGGCGGCGTTCAGCCGCAGGTCGCCGGCCAGCCGCACCGCCGCGGAGAGCAGCCACACGTCGCGCGTCGGCAGCTCGTCCGGGTCGAACCGGCGGGCCAGGATGCCCAGCGTCCGCTCGGCGTGCCGGTCGCCCTGCCGACCCAATGCGTCCACCACGAGTTCGATCTGATCCCAGCCCTTCGCGTACGCCGCCTGTTCGATCTCGGCCGCCTCGCACCGATCCGCCAGTTCGCGCCACAGCCGGTCGCCGTCCAGCGCCGCCAGTTCGAGGCGGCGGGACACTTTGGCCGAGTACCGGGGTTCGAACGCGACGGCCCGGCGGACCTCCGCCTCGCGGGCCTGGAGCAGCGCGATGTCGGCATCGACGAGGGTGTCGGCCAGGGCGTTTCGCCGCCACCCGGTCACCCGCCCGACGGCGGCGATCAGCCAGCCCACGGTGTCGGCCGTCTGCACGAGAGTGCGGGACGAGAACGCGGCGCTGAACCCCTCGCCGTCGGCGAGGCCGTACTTTTCCCACGCCGCGACGACCAGCGGCATGACCGTCGGGTCGGGCGAGTGGCCGTCGGCGAAGTACCGCGCGGCCACGTCGCGGACGCCCGCGTCGGCGTGCAGGATGAACGGCTTGACTTGGTCCGGCGTGAGGCGCGTCATGCGGGGCGATGGTGCTTGGGGGTGAAGGGCGGTTCCTCCGCGTCATTCTACGTTAGCACGTCCTTCATGACGCTCCCCCGGCGGATGGGCAGCGGGCGGTTGAGCGCGTTACGGACTGGCCCCGTTCGTCCCCCGGTATCGCCGTAGGAAGTAAGCGAGCAACTCCGCCCGGCTGGACACGCCGAAGTGCCGGTACAGCCGCTTCACATGGGTGTGAACCGTCGTCGTCGCCAGGCCCAACCGCGTGGCGGCTTGCTTCTCCGAATCGCCGTCCAGCAAGCAGTCGAGAACCTCTCGGAGCCGCGGGGTGAGGGACGCCACCGTGTCGGCGGAGGTGGCCAAAGCCGTGCCGAGGTGTTCGGCCACGGTGTCGTGCAGCAGGGTGGCGACGGCCTTCTCCCGCGCGGTGAACGGGTCGGCGCTCAGGCTGCGGCTGACGGCGAAGTAGTGCGGCGATCCCTTCGTTCGGATGAACCGCTTGCTCAGGAACGTGTCCCCCATATCCATCGGGATGAGCAACTCGTTGAAGTACGCCGTCGCCTCCCACTCCGTCGGGTCGATCAGGTCCTCCACCCCGACGGTGATCTCGTCCGGCCGCCGGTCGAAGTCGTCGAACACGGGATTGCTCGACAGAGCCGGGTCGGCCATCCATTTCGTGAAGGACTCCAGGATCGCACCGTCGTACCCGTGGAAGGCGGCTAACACCGGGGCCGACCGGCCGTTCACGAACCGGTACTCGCCGCAACTCGTGGTCCGGCAGTCCAGCAGGACGGCCAGGCCGTCGGCCATCCGCTGGAGCCACTGGACCGCGTCGTCGCCCACCTCCCGGCACTCGCCGACCAACCGAATCACCGCCCGCGCGTCCGCGATCCGGATCGAAGCCGATTTGCCCACGAGCCACCGTGATTGATTGACGTGGTGATCGCCGAACAGTCCACCCGGTCCAGAACCGGGGTGTTGCCCTGTTCAGGGTATTGGATCATGCCCGACATCCAGCAATGATAAGGAACCGCCGGATAACCGCCACCGGAACGGGGAACGGGCGACCGCTCGCGCGAGCGACGGACGGCGTGCCCCCCGGACTTCGGCGATCCGCGGCCACCGCTCCCTTCCCGCAGTTTCGGAGAACCGCGTCATGCGAACTCTGCTCGCGCTGGCCGTCGCACTCGGCACGGCGCTGGTGCCCGGCCCGCTCTCGGCCCAGCCGCCGGCCGTCGTCACCCTCGACAAATTGACGGAGTACCTGTCCCTCGGCGTGCCCGAAGCCAAACTGCTCACGCTGGTCGCCGACTCGCCGGCGGTGTTCGTGCTGGGTCAAGCGGAGGAAGCGGCGCTGCGCAAGGCCGGGGCCTCCGATGCCCTCATCGACGCCATCAAGGCCAAGGCCAAGGCCACCCCGCAGGCGGGTGACATCCGGGCGTTCGTCGTCATCCTCGACGTGTCCGGCAGCATGGCCGACAAGGACACGGCCGGGGTCGCCAAGTGGGGGCCGGCGCAGAAAGCGGCCATCGATTTGGTGGCGGCCGTGCCGGACGGCCGGCAGTTGGCGTTCGTCGTGTACGGGCACGACGCCAAGAAGGAGTGCGAGTCGGTCGAAGTGGTACTCGCCCTGTCCGAGGCGACGGCCGAGGCGAAGGGCCGATTGAAGGAGTACATCCAGAAACTCAAACCGGCCGGGCACACGCCCATCGCCGCGTCGCTGAAGTTGGCCGGCGGCGAGCTGAAGAAGGCCGAGGGGCTGTCGAAAGTGATCCTCATCACGGACGGGATGGAAACGTGTCACGGCGACCCGAACAAGGAAGCGGCGGAGCTGGCCAAGATCGACACCTTCCGCGGGGTGGACGTGGTCGCGCTCGGCTTGACCGCCGCCGAATCGAAGGCGGTCGGCGGCATCGCGCAGGCGGGCAAGGGGAAGTACTACGACGCCAAGACGACTGCGGACCTGACGCGATCCGTGGCCACCATCGCGGCGGCCATCAAGAAGCCGCAACCGGAGCCGGTCAAGGTGGACCGACCCAAACTATCCCCGCTCGAGCAAGCCCTCGTCGAGAAGTTGACCGACAAGAACTGGAAGGTGCGCAAGGAGGCGTGCGACGGGTTGGCCGGGCTGAAGAGCAAGGCCGCCGCCGCGTGGGTCGCGGACTTCGTCGGCGGGGAGAGTTTCGACCTCCAACCCGGCACCCGCCGCGAGTCCAGTCGAGATGCCGCCCTGGGCTACCTGAAGGAGTTCGGCCCGGAGCACCTGAACGGGGCGCTGATCCGAGGCCTTTCGGCGAAGAATCTGAGCGTCCGGGAATGGTGCGGTTTGGCCGCCGGCACCATCGCCCCGCCGGTCGATGCCGACCCCGCCAAACTCACTCCGCTCGACCAAGCCTTGGTCGCCTGCGTGACGGACCCCGCCTGGGAGATCCGCCGGGCCGGCTGCGAAGGGCTGCGGGGGCGGAAATGCAAGGCCGCCGCCACCGCCGTCGCGGACTTCCTCGCCGGCGACCTCTTCAACAAGAGGCCCGGCACCCCCCGCGAGGAAAGCCGGGACGCGGCCGTGCAGTTCCTGAAGGAGATCGCTCCGGACCAAGTCGAAGCCACCTTGGTTCGCGCTCTGAAATCGTCCAAACCGGAAGTGAAGGCGTGGGCCGGTGCGGCGGTCGCGAACTTGAAAAAGTGATCCCGACCGGCTCCACGAACAGTACCGACTTCACCTCGGCCGGCGCACCCCGCGCGCCGGCCGGGTTTCCACCTCACGCCAGCACGTCCGTCAGCACCGCACCCCGGCTGATGGGCAGCGGGCGGTTCAGGCTGTCCCGCATCTCGGTCTCCGGGTCGATGCCGAGGCAGTGGTACATGGTCGCGGCCAGGTCTTCCGGGGTGGCGCTGCCTTCGGTCGGGTACGCGCCCAGCTTGTCGCTCTTCCCGTACACGAAGCCGGCCTTCGCGCCGCCGCCGGCCAGCACCGCGTTGTAGCACTGCGGCCAGTGGTCCCGCCCGCCGTTGCTGCTGATCTTGGGCGTCCGCCCGAACTCGCCGACCCACACCACCAGCGTGCTGTCGAGCAGGCCGCGTTCCTCCAGGTCCGTCACCAGCGCCGGCAAGGTCTGGTCCGTGATCGGCATCAACTCCTTCAACCGATCCGGCACGCTCTCGCCCTTGAAGCCGTGGTAATCCCAGCCCTGACCGGCCCCGCCGATGCTCCGCGCGAAGTAGACGTTGACGAACTTGGCCCCGGCCTCCACCAGCCGCCGCGCCAGCAGGCAGCTCTGGCCGTAGGTGGTGCGGCCGTACCGCTCGCGGGTCTTCTTGTCTTCCTTGCTCAGGTCGAAGGCGTCCTTGAACGTCGGCGAAGTCAGCAGCGCCACGGCCTTCTGGTAGCTCTCGTCCACGCCCTTCGCCACGGCCGAGGTTTCGAGCAAGTCCGACTGCGAGTCGATGAGCTTCAAGATGTCGGTGCGGGATTCGAGCCGCTTCGGGCTGATGCCGTCGGGCAAACTCAGTTCGGGCAGGCGGAAGCCGTCGCGGTTCGGGTCGTCGTTCACGAACAGCGGGTTGTGCGACTTGCCGAGGAAGCTGGCGTGCTGACCGGGCGTGATGCTGCCGTCCGAGATGACGTGCGGGAAGCTGACGAACGTGGGCACGCCCGTCTTCGCCGGCTTCAGTTTGGAAACGACGCTGCCATACGCCGGCAGCAGGTCTTGCGAGTCGCGGAGCCGCTGGTCGTCGGTGGCCGGCGGCACGCCCGTCAGCGCGTAGTAGCCGGCCGAGTTGTGGTTGGCCATGCGGGTGGTGTGCCGCATGCACCGGATGACCGTCAGCTTGTCGAGGATCTTGGCCACCTCCGGCAGCTTCTCGCCGATGCGGACGCCGGGGACGGCGGTGGCGATGGGCTTCGGGAACCAGCCGCGGACGTTCTCCGGCGCGTCCGGCTTCGGGTCGAACGTCTCGTGCTGGCCGGGGCCGCCCCACTGGTGCAGGAAGATGACGCTCTTGGCGGTGGCCGTCGGGCTGGCCCGCCCGCTGGCGCGGACGAACTGCGGGAACGTCAGGCCGAACAGCCCGACCCCGCCGACGCGGAGGGCGGCCCGACGGGAAACGGCGGCGGTGGGGTTCATGACGACTCCGGGACGCGGCGGACGACTTTCCGCGATTGTACCATCCGCGAACGCGACGCTCACCCACGATCAGTTGACGGAGGGCTTTTCGCTTGACCGACCGGCACCACGCGGGGATACTTCCATCAACCTCTCCGGCCAATCCGCCGGAGAATCCCAGATTGGCTCGACACATGACCTTCATCGCCGACATTGGCGCTGAATTGCGGCTTACCCCTGACGACGATTTGCAGATCGCGTTAGACGAGGGTGTTTACTGCGATTCCGACGACCGAACGCCGTTCTACTTCCAAGTGCAAGGATACCTTTACGACGGGCAGCTTTTCTACAGGCTGTTCGGTCCGGTCATCAGAGGGCCGTCACGATATGACGGATTGATTTGCAACATCCTCGTCCGGACGGACGCAACGGACTGGAGGAAGGAAACCCAGAGTCAGGTCAATTTCAAAGTTGGCCGCAGCGTCGTGACAAGGAATCACTTCGGACACTTTTCCCATCCCGATGGCACGCGCCTTGAGGGTTATCCTCGAATCTCGCGGTTCGGAATGGTTGAAGTCGTCAACCGACATCCTGCCGATGACACGTAACGTCGGACCAGTCGTCATAGCCGACGGCGGGCATGATCGCGTTTTGGGACTTCGTAATTCACCGGTGCCCCAACGCTGCTGAACCGTCTCGTTCGACAATGCCCCTCTTCGCCAAACTGTACCATTTCCCCGCGAACCGGTGGGCGGGTTTGCGCCTCCTTGTTCGCGCTCTGCCGGGTGACGGGCGGGTACCGCACCAAAGCTGGGAATTTCCCGATCTTCGGCGGCCGCCTGTTGATTTCCGGCGCGGCTCGGGTGTAGAGTGTTGTGGGGTCGCGGTTCCGTTCCGCGACGGGCAAGAGGCCGAGGGGTATCCGACTGGTACCGGACGCCCCGAGGCGTGACCCCATATTCCAAAGGAGGTGATCTTTGAGCAGTTCGAGTAACCAGGCCGGGCGGCTGTCGGTCTAGCCGCATGACGGGCGACTGCCTGTCGGCCGCCCAACCAAAACGGGAACCCTCGGCGCTCGCGGCCGAGGGTTCTTGTCTTTTCCGGACGGTGTCTGGCGAAGTGCAGAGGCATCCGGCCCGCAACCCCTCAAGCGGCTCGCGTGTGCTTCACACGCCGTTCGCGCACGAGCGAAGGGACATACGCATTCTTCTCGGCTTTGGTGCCGATCCCCAGCCGTTCGTAGACTTGACCGCCGATGCCGGGGATCACATTCTCCCCGTCTTTCTCGCTGTCCTTCGCGAACCAGAAAAACTCGAAACGGTCCGAGACGGCCGGTTCAAAATCGGCGACGACTCGGTCTTCGGCCCCGACCAACACGACCGGGGCAAAAATCAGCACCCGGCCGGGGTTTCGTTCGTAGACCAGTTCCGCGATGTTCGTCCTCACCACGCACGCGCTGGAAATGATCGATTTCACGACGAGAAAAGCCTCGACCTCACCGGGTTCGACGTAGCGCCGGACGATGGGCGCGATGTCCACCTTCTCTCCCGAACGGTCTCCCGTGACGACCACTCGGTCGTTCCAAAAGCACGCGACGCGAACGTCGATGGCCGTCAACCGACCGAGCGCTGTCAACGCGCCGCGGGCGAGGAAATCGGCGTCCTCGTTCGTGCAGATCAGCAGCAAGGACCGAAGTCCTACGAACTGCCCGGCGTGCGTCTCGACGAACTGCTCCCCCAACCCGGTCATGGCGGAGCGGTACGCGGCCGGATCGACCTGTTCGGGCGGTCGGGCGAGGTCGGCGAGCAAGGCTGCCGCCGCGGGCGGGGTGTCGGGATGCACAAAGCGGCTCATAGCAGCGTCTCGAAGTCCTCGAATGTTGTCGGCTGCTGGTTGACGACGCGAGACACAAACCGTCGAAACTCGTCCGAATCGCACGGGAACGGGATGCCACTTTCGATACCGAACGCCCACTCGAAGAAACCGCGATCCCAGAAGCACTCCACCCCGTCGATACCGTGGATGATAGTGAGGAACGCCGGCCAGTCGGGATGAACGGGGTCGGGAACCGGGCGGAGCAGCCGGAAGGCTTCGGGACGCTTTCGCAACCAAGCGATGACACTCCCGAGATCGGTGGCTTGCCCAAAATCACGTTCCGCCCACGCGAGTGTGAACCCATCCACAAGTGCGATCAGCTCGTTCTCTCCTGCATTCCGACTCGCCGCCAAATGGCACAACGGCTCCCGGCACTCTCGTCGTCGTGCCAATTCGGTCGGTTTTGACGGTTCCGGAAACCAGCGCACGGCGACCGCGCCGTTCAACTCCGCGGGCATGTTGTCATCGAGAGACACCTTGCGGTGATCGTATGCCACCACGACAGTCAGCGTGAACACTTCACTTCGCTCTTCCGACTGCCGCTTCTGTTCGGCGAACTCCACGCGGAGTTTGTCAGCCTTCGCACCCCAGGTGATTGCTTGGTCGTTCTTGAGTTGCGCGTAGTGGAGCTGCCGGCCCTCCCGGACAACCAAGTCGTCAACCGGGTCGCCGGTTTGCTCCGATAACGTGACCGTGACGCCAGCCACCACCGCGGGAGCCGACTCGATCATCCGACAGATGGCGAAGAAGTCTTCGTAACGATTCCCCTTCTTGTTGTTGTTCCCAGCCGTCTGCCGCTGCGAAGTGGACACGGTCACTGCCCCTCAAGGTCGAAAGCAGGCAACAGCGTACCACGGTTCACTTGCATTCTGACCATCCCTCACCCTACCAACCCCGTGATGGGGTCGCCGTGGTAGATGTGGTGCGGGCGGTTCTCGGCGTCGGTCCACGCCGTCGTCTTCGGCAGGCCGAGCGCCTGGTAGATCGTCGCGGCCAGGTTCTCCGGCGTCTGCGGGTCGGTGCGGGGATAGCCGCCGTTCTTGTCCGACGAGCCGATCACCCGCCCGCCTTGCACCCCGCCGCCGGCCAGGAACACCGACTGCACCGCGCCCCAGTGGTCGCGGCCCGGCCCCTTGTAGTGCTGCGTCAGTGTGCTGACCTTCGGCGTGCGGCCGAACTCCCCGCACATCACCACCAGTGTCGAGTCTAGCAGCCCGCGTTCATTCAGGTCGTCGAGCAGCGCGGACACCGCCTTGTCCGTGGGCGGGAAGAGCTTGTCCTTCAAGTGCGGGAAGGCGTTGCCGTGCGTGTCCCACGTCTCGTTGTTGCCGAGGTTCACCTGCACCAGCCGGACGCCCGCCGTCACCAGCCGCGCGGCCGTCAGCAGGCTCCAGCCGAAGGCGTTGCGGCCGTAGCGGTCGAGGTCGCGGGGCAAGGCGGACTTCAGGTCGAACGCCGCCCGCGCCTTGCCGTCGGTGAGCAGCGACACCGCGTCCTGGCGGCTCCGGTCGAACCGCTCGCCGGCAGCGTCCAGCACCCGCTGCTGCTTCTCGATCCGCTTCAGCACGTCCAGCCGGCCGCCGAAGCGGGCACCGTCCACGCTTTCGGGCAGGGTCAGTTCGGGCGGCGTGAAGCCGGTTCGCGTCGCGGTGAACGGCCGCTGCTGGTGGTCGAACTCGAACTCCGGGTACGCCCCATACGCCTTCGGCTCGAACGCCGACATCTCCAGGAACCACGGCTCGCGGGCGCGGCCCATCACTCCGGCGAACTGGCCCGGCAGCGTGCGGCCGCTGTTGTGGACGATGCGATCCGGCAGCACCACCGCCGGCGGCAGGTTGTTCCGCGGCGCGGCCACCGCCGTGGCAATCGCGGCGAGGCTGGGATGGTCGCTCGGCTTCGGCGCGGACGGGTTGAACCCGGCCGGCAGGTCGCTGCGGCCGGTCAGCATCATGTGGTGGCCGGCCGAGTGGTCGTTCGACTTGTGCGTCAAGGACCGCACCAGCGCCCACTGGTCGCTCCGCGCCGCCAGCAGCGGCAGGTGTTCGCAGATGTGGACGCCCGGCGTGCGGGTGGCGATCGGCTTGAACTCGCCGCGGATGTCGGCCGGCGCGTCCGGCTTCGGGTCGAAGCTGTCGTGCTGGCCGAGGCCGCCGGACAGGAAGAGGAAGATGACCGACCCGGCCTTGCCGCCGCCGCTCCCCGCCGCGCGGAGCGCCTTCAACTCGGCGAGTCCGAGGCCGAGGACGCCGACCGCGCCGGCGTGCAGGGCGGCGCGGCGCGAAACCGTGGGGTGCGTGAACGCGGTCATGGCGGAACGGGGGACAGGCGTGCGGGGCGGGAGAGTGCGAACAGTGTCGCACGGCGGCGGTCACTTCGCCCGGCGGAACTCGTAGAACTCGTACCCGGTGCCCGCCTTGGCTTCCGTCGGCACCGGCCCGTTGCCGCTGACGATGGCGATCCGCAGTTCGTCGCCGCTCAGCTCGTAAACGCCTTTCCACGACCCCCACGACGGCTTCCAGGTGAACCCCTTCGGGGTGCCCTTCGGGTCGATCGTGTACAGGATCGGCGGTTCGGTGCCCTGTCGCCCCGGCAGCCGGGCCGTGCCGTCGGCGAAGAACTCCCACTCCCCGCTGGTGGCGGTCGCCGGGAGAATCGCCCAGCGGCCGACGATCCGCGTCCGGTCGTCGTCCTTCGGCTTGAAATCTTTGGGTACCGGCGCGGCGACCGCCGCGGACACGGCCAGCAGACCCACGAGCACGCCCCGCATGACGACCCCTCCCCTGGTGCGATCATTTTACTGTAACCGACGGCGGCGGAAGAAGGGCTCGATTTCCCCCGTTCGCTTCTCGCCGGTCGGAGAAGGTTCGCCAAAACTCGTCACTTCTTCGGCAGCAGCCCGTCCAGCCCCTTCTTCAGGAAGTCGTTCGCGCCCTTCTTCAGCAGGTCGTCCACCGCGCCGGTGGCGGCGTCCTTGGTGGCGTCGCGGATCAGCTTGGCCAGCTGGTTCTGGTAGGCGTTCGCGTCCAGCGCGGGGCGGGTCAGGGTGCCGCCGACGGGGATGTGGAGCGACTGCTTGCTCAGCGCCTCCCGCAGCCGCGGGTTGTTCGGCAGCAGCGCGGCCAGCTTCCCGTTCAGCGGCACCTCCACGTCCATCTTCACCGTGCCGTCCACCCCCACCGACCCGGCCGTCTTGATGACCACCCCGTCCACGGTCATGGTGAAGTCGCGGTGGTGCACCCGCCCGCCCTTGAACTCGATTGGCACCACGTTGTCCCGCGACAGGGTGACGGTGGCGTTCTTCACGCCGATGAGTTGCAGCACCTGCGACACCATCGGCCCCGGCGACACGTTCGCCTGATGCACGGTCAGCCGGCCGGAGACGGTCGCGGCGGTCGGCGCGGCGAACGGAATCCGCGAGTCGTCCAGGTCGAACGAGAAGGTGCCGTCGGCCTGGGCCGAGTTGGCGATGGCCGGCAGCGCGTACCCGATGGCGTCGGCGCACGCGGCCGGGGTCAGCTTGGCCGCGTCGATGACCTTGCCCTTGGCGAAGTTCAGGAACCGGTCGCCGGTGCGGAGCGACATGCCCGGCGTGAGCTTCACCTTGCCGCCGCCGAAGGTGGCTTCGACGGACGACATGTAGACCGTGCCGTCCTTCAGCGTGGCCCCCATCTCGGCCGCGCCCACGTCGAACCCGTAGGCCTTCACGCTCTGCCACCCGACCGTCGCCTCGCCGCCGAGTTTCGCCAGGTCGCCGCCCAACTCGCCGGTCAGCTTGAAGGGCTTCGTCCCCTTGCCCGCGACTTGCGCCGTCTTGCCGAGGTACTCCTTCAGCGTCGGCTCGACCTTCGCCAGGTCGTAGGTGATGGTCCCCGCCAGGTCCGCGAATGGCAGCGTGGACAGCTTGGCGAGGCTGCCGGCCGCGTCCACCGTCAGCCCGTCGCGCTCGACGTGCGCGGCCTTCAGGGTGAGCGAGTCGGCGGCGGTGTCGAAGGTTCCGTCGGCCTTCAGTTTCAGCGTCGGCTCCGCGAAGGTTGGCTTGGCGGGCGGGCCGAAGGCGAAGTTCGTGACGGTCAAATCGGTGGTGAACCCGAACCGGTCGGCGGCGGAGGCGTCGAGGAACACCGTTCCCCTGGCAAGCCCGCTCAAGGCGTCGGAGTTGTCCGCCGAGCGCAACAGGAGCATCTTCTGCAACCGCTCCAGCCGCACGTCCACCTTGCCCGTCCCGGTCATCCCATACCCGCCGCCGACCAGCGGCATCACGGCCAGTTTCGGAACGGTCGCGCCGACCGTCGCGCTGGTGATCTCCGTCGCGGTGAAGGACACCACCTTCGTCGCGCGGTCGTACCGCAGCTCTTCGGTCTTGGCGATGAGCTGCCGCTCGTTCAGGTCCAGCACCCTCGGCATCCGGAAGACGGCGTCGGTCAAGTTCGCCGTCAGCGGGGCGGCCGTGTACGCGGCGGAGTCGAAGCGGACGGTGCCGGTGACGGTGCCGTTCCCGCCCAGGGTCCAGTCGGGCGGCCAGCCGATCAGCCGGCCGAGGCGGGACTGCCAGCGGGCGAGGTCGCCGACGAGCGTGACCGACGCCTCACCCGACGACAGCGCGCGGGCGTCGGCGACGGGCTTGAGCAGGTTCGCCGCCAGCTTGTCCGTGCCCGCCGTCACGCCCACGTCGGCGGTGTCGAGGCGGATGCGGCCGTCCTTCTCCCGCTCGGCGGCGGCGGAGTAGTTGACGAACACGTTCGGCTCGCGGAGGTCGAGCGTCGCCCTGTCCGCGACCAGCAGTTTTTCGCACGTCACCGACCCCTTCACCGTGAACCCGCCGGCCGGCTGCCGCGTGGCGTTCATCTGGATGGTGGCGGCCCCGTTCAGCTTCCAGTTGCCGAGGTCGGCGAACTCGCCGAGCTTCGCGGCCAGCGTGCCCAGGTCGGCCCGCGCCGCCACGTCGAACGCCTCCAGCTCGCCGCGGGCGTTCACGTTCAGGAAGTCCGAACGGATTTCGAGCTTGTCGAAGTGCGGCGTCTTGTCGGCCCGCAATCGGCCGGTGAACGCCACGGCCAGCGGCGACTCCCAGACGACGGGCTGGCCGTTGGCGGTGGCCTCCAGTTTCGACGTGGCCACGGTGCCGGTCCAATTCGGCCCGTCCTTGCCGGCCGCACTGGCGATGTCCACGGCTACGGTGCCGGAGCGGATCTCGGTGCCGGCCTTCACGCGGAGCAGCTTCGGCATCAGCGCCGCCAGCTTGGCCACGTCGAGGCGGGCCTTCAAATGCAGTCCGGACTGGTTCGCCAGCGCTTCCGGGTCGGCCGTCGGGTCGAGGGTGCCGGCGAACTCGACCGTGCCCACGTCGCACGCGACGTTCGACTTCTCGACGGCCAGCACGCCGTCGGCGTAGCTCAGCTTGCACGGCGCGGAGATGGACTCGAGCGCGAGCGTGTCCGGCCCCAGCCACGCGGCCGCCAGCCGGACGCCGGTCGCCGACGCGGTGCCGTCCACGGTCAGCGTCAGCGGCTTGCCCCCTTCGGTTTTCCAGGTGGCGGTGACATCGGCGGTCAGCGAACCGGCAGCGGACGTGGTCGCGTCGAAGCGGCGGAGGAGCGGCGCGAGGTGCCCGACGGCGAAGTCGGTGGCGACGAGTTTCACCGTGCCGCCGTTCAGGAACGAGGCCTCGGCGCGGAGCGTGCCCGGCGCGGCCGTGGCGCGGGTCTCGGCGGAGGCGGTCAGCGCGATCGCCTCCGCGCGGGACTTCGGCATCGCCAGCGAAACGCTCACGCCGTCCAGGGCGGTTTCCGTCTTCGTCGCCGAGTCGCGGAGGACGACGGTGCCGTTGGTCAGTTCCACCTTCACCGGCGTGCGGTCGGGTTTCGCGGGCGTGGTATCGGTCAGGTACTTCTCGATCAGCTTTTCGACGTTCGTGGTGCCGCCCGCGACGGTCACGTCGATCTTCGGGTTGGCGACGGTGAACGTGCCGAGGTCGCCGCGATCCGTGAGCAGTTCGTACAGCGTGCGGGACGACGCCACGGAATCGGCGGACAGCACCGCGTGGCCGTCGGCGTCGGTCACGCGCACCCCGCGAAGGTCCACGGGGCCGAACCAGCTGAGGGACGCGCCGTCGGCGGTGACGGTGCCGTTCAGGTCCGCGCCGGCCTTCGCCAGCACGACGTTCAATAACCCGGTGCGGGCGATGATGGCAGGGGCGAACCACGTCAGTGCGGCCAGCAGTACCAACAGCACGAGGGTCACGCGGAACAGCGTGCGGAAGAACCGTCGCTTGCGGGGGGGAACGGTCGTCGGGAGGGCGTCGGCCATGACGGGAACCCGGTGGGCAAGGGGTCACAGCGCTCGAATCGGGAATTAGCGTACCGCACTTGCGGGGCCACCGGACAGGTCGGTTGCGGATTTCTCGCGCCGGCCGGCGCATCCGGCACGACCGGCGCGGCCGTATGATGGGTGTGGAGCGGGGTGCGTGGTTTTGTTAGCCCGCCGCGCGAGCAAGGGCCGAACCGCCGTGGCGGACAACCGGGGACCGTGGCACCGCGTCGGCCAACGGCCCTTGCTTGCGCGGCGGGCTAACACAACCAAGCCGCACCCTTCCCGGAGTTCCCAACTATGTCCGCCCCACCGTCCCCCGCCCCGCTGGCCCCGTTCGCGCGGCGCGTGCTGGGCGTCCTCGCCGAGAAGAGCCAGACCAGCAAGTCGCCGGACGGCTACCCCATGACGCTGAACGCGGTCGTCCTCGGGTGCAACCAGAAGTCCAACCGCGACCCGGTGTACGACCTGACCGACGACGACGTGGAGGAGACGCTCGACGCGCTCGGCGAGGCGGGGCTGACGATGAAGCAGGTGAGCGGCCGGGCCGACCGGTGGAAGCACCAGATGTACGACCGGTGGGGCTTCGCCAAGGTGGAGATGGCCGTCGTCGCCGAGTTGCTGCTGCGCGGCCCGCAGACGCTCGGCGACCTGCGCGGGCGGGCGTCGCGGATGACCGACATCGCCGACCTGGACGCGCTGAAAGGGCACCTGCAAACGCTCATCGGGCGCGGGTTCGTCGTGGCCTTCGGGTCGCTCGACCGCCGGGGCGCGGCCGTCACGCACGGGTTCCACACGGCCGAGGAGTTGGACCGGGCCAAGGCACTGCACGGCGGCGGTGGAGGCGAGCCGGACCCCGCCCCGTCGCGCGGCGGTGGCCCGTCGAACCTGGAAGCCCGGCTGAACGAGGCGTTCGAGGAGATCGCCAAGTTGAAAGACGCCGTCGCCCGATTGGAAAGCAAGCTGGGGCCGTGAACGGTTGGGACGTGGCCCGACTCTCCGAGCTTGAAGGACCGCGAGCCGGCCGACCTGCCGCCGTCACTTCCCGCCGTAGGCCGGATAGGCGTAACCGGCTTTCACGACCGGGCCGGGGAGCGACACCTTGATGCCGTCGCCCGGCGGCTTCATCGGGGCCGGCGGCTGGGCGTCCGGGGCCGGCAGCGGGATCGGATTGACCGGCCCGCCGTCGTAGCGGAACGGGCCTGGATTCCGGTCGAGCGGGTCGGCCGGCGGGATCGCGGGCGGGCCGGTCGGCGGATTCGGGTCGGCGAGCGGGGGCACCAAGAAGGTGCCGCCGGGGGCATTCATCGGCGACCGGATGAGCGCCGACGACGACGGGACGTATTGCACCGGCGGGTAGTACGCCTGCGCGGCCGGCTGCGAGTAGTATTGTCCGAAGGTCTGGGCGGGGTAGTATCCGCCGGACGAGTACCCGCCGCCGTACAGCGGGACGCTGAGACCGATGCCGACGCCGCGGCCGTAGTTGCTGTAACCGAAGCCGACTCCGCCGTACCCGCCGCCGCCCAGCCCGATGCCGATGCTCACGCCGGAGTGGTGCGAACCGCCGCCGTGGTACGCGCCTCCGCCTCCACTATGATGGACGGCCCCGCCGGGATGTCCGCCTCCGCCGTGGCCTCCGGCGTGCCCGCCCCCGCCGTGACCGGGCGGCCCGGCCCACGCCGCACCGGCGGCGACGCCGAGGGCGATCACGGATGTCCAGATGATGCGAATCATGGTTGCGGTCCCACCGAATGGTGAGGGGACGGGCGGCCGTGGGGTGTCGCGCGTCCGAGGTGTCGGTTCAATAGGCATCCTACACCCGCCGCCGGACGCGGACAAGAAATTCCGGCGGGCGGCTCGTAGAATACCCCCTTCGAGTCCTCTGGAGTCCGGCCCATGTCCGCCGCCGACGTGTTCCCCGCCGACCGGCTGCCGCCGCAGTCCAAGGACGCCGAGAAGGGGGTGATCGGCGGCGTGTTGCGGGACAATCAAGTCCTCAACGACATCATGAACGTCATCCGCACGGACAACTTCTACTTCGACGCGCACCAGAAGATCTTCCAGGCCGTCATCGACGTGTACAACGACGGCAAGCCGGTCGATCTGGTCATCCTGTTCGAGATCCTGAAGTCGCGGAAGCAGCTGGAGGACGTGGGCGGGGCGGCGTACCTGATGGAGCTGTGGGAGGCCGCCCCGACGGCCGCCAACACCGAGTACTACGCCCGCATCGTCCGCGACAAGGCGGTGGTGCGGAACCTGATCCACGTCAGCAACGAGCTGATCCGCGACGCCTACGACGGGGCCATGTCGGCCGACGAGATGCTGGGCACGGCCGAGCGGAAGGTGCTGGACATCGCCGAGAAGGGCACCACCGGCGTCACCCACACGCTGGCCGACTCGCTCAAGGTCGCCCTCGACCGCATGGACGAGCGGATGGGCAAGGAGCACAAGGACGTGTCCGGCATCCCGACCGGGTATGTGGACCTCGACAACATGCTGGCCGGGTTGCAGAACAACGAGCTCATCATCATCGCCGCGCGGCCGTCCGTCGGGAAAACCGCCTTCGCTCTCAACGTCGTTCGACATGTGATCGTCGAGGAGAAACTGCCGGTCTTCTTCGTCAGCCTGGAGCAGTCGCGGATCGAACTGGCCGAGCGGCTGCTGTGCTGCCAGGCGAAGGTGGACGGGCAGCGGCTCCGCAAGGGGCACCTCGGGTCGGAGGAGATCGACAAGCTGCTGCGGGCGAACGACCAGTTGAACGGCAACGCCGCCACCGGCAAGGTGAAGCTGTTCATCGACGACAGCCCGGCCCAGGGGATGCTGCGGATCGCCGCCAACGCCCGCCGCCTGAAGCTGCGGCACGACATCCGCCTCGTCGTCATCGACTACCTGCAACTGATCGACCCGGAGAACCGCCGCGACCCCCGCCAGGAGCAGGTGGCGCAGATCTCCCGGCGGCTGAAGTTCCTCGCCCGCGAGCTGCAAATCCCGGTCATCGCGCTGGCCCAGGTGAACCGCGCGTCCGAGGACCGCCAGGACCACAAGCCGCGGCTGTCGGACTTGCGCGAATCGGGGAGCATCGAGCAGGACGCGGACACCTGCATGATGCTGCACCGGCCGGGCAAGTTCGACGGCGCGCAGGAAGACAACATCCTCGAAGTGATCATCGCCAAGCAGCGGAACGGCCCGACCGGGGAAATCACTCTGGCGTACATGAAGCAGTTCATGCGCTACGAGAACCGCGCCCTCGACGGGCCGCTGTAGCCGCGCATCCTGGCGAACCCGGCCCTCAAGGGCCGTGGGTGCTTGGCCCTCCGACACCGAATCCGATTGATCCGGAACCGTGGCGAGGGAGTGTCTTCCCACCTCTCCCCAGCGGGTACTCTGCTGCGTCCTTCTTACGCCGCGAGGAGCATGAGGTTGTCGACGATCACCCGCGGCATCAGTTCCTTCTTCTGGTTCACCCATTTGACCGCTCGGACGGTGCTGCGGAGCAGACGCTTCAGCCGGCTGAACCCGCTCTCCACCTGCCACCGCTGGCCGTACACCCGCTTCGACTTCGGTTCGCGGAACCGGCGGCGCATCTGCTTGCGGTACTTCGTCGGCGGATGCTTGCGGGTGCCCCGCCGGTTCAGGGCGATGACCGTGCTCCGCACCTTCAGCTTCGTCCGCGGGGTGGCGGGGTTGTCCTCGCTGTCGTACCCGGCGTCGGCCCCCTCTTTTTTCGCCGCCGGTCGGCCGCCCGCTTCGGGGTGGTGTGGTCGGGCACGCGGTCGCCCAGGGCCAGTTCCCGCCGCCGGTCGGACCAGTCCTTCCGGTGCGGCTCCATGCCCCGGTAGTCGGTGCCGAGGAACTGCCGCACGGCCAAGGCGGCGAACAGCGGGTGCCGGGTGTACGTCTTGCGGGAGGTGGGGGCAGAGTACGCCGGCAGGGCGTCGCGGACGACGGCCAGCGCCGGCCGGGCGACCGCCAGGGCGGACTCCGTCATCGGGCGGGTGGTGACGGTTTTCATAACCTGATTGGAGGGCCGGCCTCTCCGACGGATGCAACGAAGCACCCGGCGGGGAGAGGTGGGAAGTCCGTCATCCCCGTCGTTGTTCGCACGCCCCCCCGTTCGGCCCTGCCTCGGTATCACTTATGCGCCAGTCGTCCATCGACGTGCTGCGGACGGTGGCCATCGCCCTCATGGTGCTGGTCCACTTCCTGGAGAACCTGGCCGGCGCGCTCTGGACGCCGGCCGGCTTCGGCGCGCCCCTGTTCGCCTTTCTGGCCGGCGTCAGCTTCCGCCTCTGGGTGCTGTCGCAAGAGGCCAAGGGGCGGGCGGCGGCCGACATCACCAAGGTGGCCGTCCGCCGCGGACTGTTCCTGTTCGGCCTCGGCCTCGCCTTCAACTTCTTCGTCTGGCTGCCGGACGACCTGTACAACTGGGACGTGCTGACGATGATCGGCACGGGGCTGGTGGTGCTGGCGTTCGCGCGGGAGCTGCCGGGCGAATTCCTGGCGTTCCTGTGCGCCGTGCTGTTCCTCCTCGCGCCGTTCCTGCGGGTGCAGGCCGACTACGACGCGCACTGGCTGGAAGGCTATTTCGACGGCGACCGGACGCTGCCGGACATCGTCGTCGGCTACCTGTCCACCGGCTACTTCCCGCTCTTCCCGTGGCTGCTCTTCCCGCTGGCCGGGTACGTCGCGGGCAAAGTGGTATTCCCCGACCCGACCGACGGCGAACCGTCGCCCCCGTCGGTGCGACCGCTCCTCACGCTCGGCGTCGGCTTGGTTGCAATCTCGGTACTGCTCCGCGTCGTCGGGCCGCACCTGCCCGACCCGCTGCCGACGACGGTCGTGAAAGGCTGGACCATGTTCCCCGCCTCGCCGGAGTACGTGACCGGCGTCCTCGGCATGGCCCTGATCGCGTTCGGCGGGCTGCACGTCGCGATCGACCGCCGCCAGGCGCTGGCCAGTTTTCCCGGCTTCTTGTCAATGACGCGGACGATGAGCCAGTATTCGCTGACGATGTACCTGCTACACCACGTCCTTCACCTGTGGCCGCTGTGGGTCTACGGCAGCCTCCACGGCACCGGCGCGACGCAGTTCTGGCGGACGGCCATGTCGATTGAGGCCGCCGTGGCGCTGGTGCCGGTCTGTCTCGCGGTCTGCTACCTGCTCTTCCGGGTCATGGCGAAACGCCAGTGGCCGAGCGTCGAATCGCTGATGCGCGGGGTGTGCGACTGAGGGCGGTTTGTTAGCCCGCCGCGCCAGCAAGGGGCCAGCAACTTT
>JAYUFU010000504.1:0-3295 GCA_043738505.1 Fimbriiglobus sp.
GAGATCGAAGTGGATGGCGGCATCAACGTGAGGTCAATCGGCCAGGCGGCTGGTGCCGGTGCGGACGTGTTCGTGGCGGGCACGGCGATCTTCGGCGCTAACGCCGGCCCGGCCATGGCGGTGAGGGAACTGCAGCGGCTCGCGGATCAACGCTGACGCGAACGCCCTGTCGCCAAACACCGCTTAAGACATCTGCGATTCTTCGCGCAATGCGACCAGGGTTTTCGCATCGATCTCAGGCGGGGGCTCGGGAACGAACGTGGTCTTCAGGGTCAGTTCGCCCCGGACGTGAGCAATCGCTTCCGTCAGGCCGGAGTGCAATCGCTCGAACAAGGGCTTTCGAGTTTTCTCGGTCACGATTCGTTCTCCTTCAGCCGGCGTGCATGGACTTCGTCGGCAACTCACGACCCTGTTCCTCGTACAGCTCCACGACCGCTTCGAACGCATCACTGACGTTCGCATGCGCTTCTTCGAGCGTGTCGCCTTCGGTAAAGAGTTCCGGTAAAACCGGTGAGGTGACGGTGAACCCGCCCTCTGGTTGAGCAACCTCACTTCAATGGGCCTGTCTCCCGCGATTATAACAGACTCCGTCTCAATACGTCGCGCGGCCGCCGCTGATGTCGAAGCAGAAGCCGGTGGTGAAGCTGCACTCGCCGCTGCTGAGGAAGTGGACGAGCGCCGCCACCTCGTCCGGCTTGCCGGTGCGGCCGAGCGGGATCTTGCTCAGCATCATCTGCACCTGGGCCGCGTCCAGCTGGTCGAGGATGGGCGTCTGGATGACCGCCGGGGCGACGCTGTTCACGCAGATGTCGCCCTTGCCGATCAGCTCCTTCGACAGCGACTTCGTCAGGCAGATGACGGCCGCCTTGCTCGCCGAGTACGGCCCCATCTTCGGGTTGCCTTCCTTGCCGGCGATGCTGGCGATGTTCACGACCCGCCCGTACCCCCGCGCGATCATCCCCGGCAGCACCGCCTTGCAGCACAGCACCAGGCCGGTGACGTTGATGTTCATCACGTACTCCCAGTCCTCGCGGACGCTCTCCCAGATGGGCACGTCCCGCCCCTTGCGGCTGGCCACGCCGGCGTTGTTCACCAGGATGTCCACCGGCCCCGCCGTGGCGACAATCTCCGCGAACACGCGGTCGAGGTCGGCCTCTTTGGTCAGGTCGCCGACCAGCGGCACGCCGCCGATGTCCGCCGCCACGCGGGCGGCGCTGTCGGCGTTCATGTCGAACACGCCGACCTTCGCGCCGGCCGCCGCCAGCCGTCGGCAGACGGCCTCGCCGATGCCCTGGCCGCCGCCCGTCACCACCGCCACCCGCCCATCCAACCGGAACTGCCCCGTCGTCATGAGTCACCGTCGTGGGAAAAGAGAGGTTGAACTTGGAAGCGCAGTCATAAGCTAAGCGGGAGTTCGTCGTTCGTCATTCGTGATTTCGTCCCGCCTCGGTCGCCGCTCGCGACTTGGCCGCTCGACACTCACCGGGAACGGGTCGGAGTTCGCGGCGGGAGTCGCCGGCAGCAGCCGGGATCTTGAGGGCGAAATCACGACGAACGAATGACGCCGCCGGCGGTTGTCGTTGCACCGCCGCCGCGCAAGATACCGCCAGACTCGCGGGCGAAATGCCCCCATCGGACGGGAACCGGACACGTCATGAAACACCACCGCGCCGGCGACGGCGAACGCATCCTGGCCGTCTTCATCGACTTCGAGAACTTGGCCCTCGGCTTCGCCGGCCGCCGCGAGCGGTTCGAGATCACGAAGGTCCTGGAGCGGCTGGTCGAGAAGGGGAAGATCGTCGCCAAGAAGGCGTACTGCGACTGGAGCCGGTTCGGCGCGTACGCCGGGTCGCTGCACGAGTGCGCCATCGAGCTGATCGAGATCCCGAAGCGGTCGATGACCGGCAAGAACTCGGCCGACATCCGCCTGGTGGTGGACGCCATCGACCTGGCCTACGGCAAGGACCACATCGACACGTTCGTGATCGTGTCCGGGGATTCCGACTTCTCCCCGCTGGTGTCCAAGCTGAAGGAGTTGGGCAAGCACGTCATCGGCCTCGGGTTGCAAGACGCCACGTCGCACCTGCTCCGGGACAACTGCGACGAGTTCATCTATTACGAGGACTTGGACCGCCCGCCGCTCATGCCGATGGTGGACAACCTGCCGCTGCCGGAGGGCAAGCGGAAGGTGTACGCCCTGATGATGGAGTCGCTGCTCGCCCTGCGGCGGGAGAACAAGGACACCGTCCTGTCCAGCATGGTGAAGGACACCATGAAGCGGAAGCGGCCGCAGTTCAACGAGGAGTACTACGGGTACCGCACGTTCAGCGAGTTGCTGGAGGAGGCGCAGCGGCTGGGCGTCCTGGAACTGGAGAAGCACAAGTCCGGCGGCAGCTACATCGTGACGCGGTTCGGCAGCGAACTCCGCCGCCCGCCGCAGGTGCTGCAGTTGCCGCAGCCGCAGCCGCTGTCGCTCCAGCCGCCGCGCGTGTCGAACCCGCCGCCGCAGTTGGAGGAGCGCGGCGACCGTCCGCCGCGCCGCGACGAGCAGCGCCCGCAACAGCGCCCGCCGGAACCTCGGCCGCCGGAGTCCCGTCAGGCGGAACCCCGGCCGATGGACACCCGGCCCCCGGAGCCGCGCCGCGACGAACCCCGTCCCACCCAGCAGCCCCGGCAAGCGGATCGCCCGCCGCCCGCGCCGCGCCCGCCGGTCGTGGTGCCGCCGAGGCCGCAACCCGCGCCGCCGGCCACCCGTCCGCCCACGCCGCCACCGTCTCGCCCGGCCCCGACTCGTGCCGCGCCGGTCGAAGACGAAGAGGACGACGACGCGCCGGCCCTCGGCCGCAACCTGATCGACGACGTGGATGACTTCGAGGACGATCTGGACGAGGTGCCGAGCTACCAGCCGCAGCCCCGGAAGGCGGAGGAGCCGAAACAGGCGTCGAAGCCCGCCGCGAAAGGGCGGAGCGGCAGTCCGCCCGCCGCCAAGCCCCGCCAGGCGCAATCCCCCAAGGGCACCGCCAAACCCCCGGCCGACCGGCCGCCGCGCGGCGGGAGCAAGCCGGCCGGCCCGCCGCCCGCGCCGAAACCCCAGCCGAAGCCGCCGCTACCGGCCGCCAAGCCGAAACCCCGGCCCGTCGAGGACGACGGCTTCGGGTCGGGGCTGGACGAGTAAGGCAGTGGCGGGAAGGTGATCGACAGGCACGGAACCAGCCAAGTAGCCTGATATTACTGGCCGCTGCCATGGTGCTGTAAAAACCTGGATAAGAAATGCCGAACACTCCCACATTGCCAT
>JAYUFU010000505.1:0-27179 GCA_043738505.1 Fimbriiglobus sp.
CTCCCTCCGGTCGCGGCGACGATTCCTTAGCGAGGTCGTCCCATGCTCCGCCTTCTCCCCCTTCTCTTCCTCCTCGGTTGCGGCTCCCCGGCCGACCGCGTGGTCGTGTACTGCGCGCAGGACGCCGAGTACGCCGAGGGCGTGTTCGCCGAGTTCGCCACCGCCGGCAAGCGAACCGTCGCGCCGAAGTTCGACACCGAGGCCAACAAGTCCGTCAGCCTGGCGGTGGAATTGGAGCAGGAGGCCGGCCGGCCCCGGTGCGATGTCCACTGGAACAACGAGATCCTCGGCAGCATCCGCCTCGCGCGGAAGGGCGTGTACGCGGCGTACTCGTCGCCGAATGCGGCCGACTTCCCGCCGTGGTCGAAGGCGACCGACGGCACCTGGCAGGCGTTCGCCGAGCGCGCCCGCGTCCTGATCGTGAACACCACCCTCGTGCCGGAGGCGGAGCGGCCGACGAGCGTCCTGGACCTGACCAACCCGAAGTGGCGGGGCAAGGTGGCGATGGCGAAGCCGCAGTTCGGCACCACCGCGACGCACGCCGCCTGTCTGTTTGAAGTCCTCGGCGACGAGCCGGCGCAGGCGTTCTTTCGCGGGCTGAAGGCGAACGGCGTGGCGCTCGTGGCGGGCAACAAGGCGGCCGCGCGGGGTGTGGCCGACGGCCAGTACGCGGTCGGCCTGACTGACACCGACGATGCCGTCCTGGAGGTGATCGCCGGGAAACCGGTGGCGATCCTGTTCCTCGACGAGGCCGGCCACCCGGCGCATCCGCGTCTGGGCACGCTGTTCATCCCGAACACGTTGGCGGTGGTGAAAGGCGCGCCGAACGAGGCCGGGGCCAAGGCGCTCGTCGATTTCCTGCTGACCCGCGAGGACGCGCTGGCGGCCGGCGGCGGGTATCAGTATCCCGTCGCGCCGGGCAAGACGGCCCGACCGCACCCGGCCCTGAAGAACCGCCACGAAGTGAGGCGCATGGACGTGGACTTCGACCGCGCCGCCGACCATTGGGAGGCCGTGCAAGCCTTCCTCCGGGACGAGTTCGCGCGGTAGGCGACTGCGGAATCGTCGCCGGACTCCTCGCCGCCCGCTTCACCCCGACAGCCACCCCATGCGCGCCGACCTGCTGGCCCTGACCGCCGACGACCTCGCCGCCCTGACCAACCGCGGCACGGTGAAGCGCGCGCAGCGGGAGTTGGACGAGGCCGAGATCACCGGCACCGTCCACGAGTCGCCGGCCGGGGACATCTCGGTCGTCTGGTCGGACGGGCCGCGGTGTAAGCTGCCCGCCGGCGCGACGCTGGTGCGCGGCACCTGTTCGTGCGCCGCCGTCGCGCTGTGCCGCCACCTCGTGCGGGCGGTGTTGCAGTACCAGTTCCAGCATCAGGTGAAATCCGCCGCCGTAGTGGTCGCAACGGATGCGCCGCCGCCGGCCCCGGTGCCCGCCGGCCCGTGGAACCCCGGCGACATCACCGACGAGCAGTTGAAGGCGGTGTACGACCCGCGCGGGCAGGCGTTCGCGCACATCAAGGGGCTGTTCAACAAGGGCATCCTGGCCGAGGTGGTGCGGTCGTCCAAGCCGACGGTGCGGTTCCACCAGCCGGCCGCCGTCGTCCGCTTCATGGTGCCCGGCGACCCCCGCTACACGCACTGCGACTGCGCCGACCCGGCCCCGTGCAAGCACGTCCCGCTGGCCGTGTGGGCCTTCCGGTTGCTGCCGCCGGAGCAGTCGTTCGGCGTCGTGAACACCGGCGGCCGCGCCCCGGCGATACCGGCCGAGGTGCTGACCGAGGTGGACGCGCTGATGGGCGAGTTGGTCGAGTCCGGCTTCTCCGCCGCGACGCAGCCGTGGGCCGACCGGCTGACGCGGCTCGAAGCGCGGCTCCGCGCCGAGGGGCTGACGTGGCCGGCCGACACCGTCGGCGAACTCATCGAACAGCAGCAGCGGTACGCCGGGAACGACGCCCTGTTCGCCCCGGATCGGGTGGTCGAACTCGTCGGCGAACTCATCGTCCGCCGAGACGCCATCGGCAACGACACCGGCGAGCTGCCCCAGCAACTCATTCGCGGCACCGGTCAGGAAACCAGCGGCACGCTCGGCAAGTGCCGGCTCATCGGCCTCGGCTGCGGGGTGACGGTCGGCCGGCACGAGGTCGAGTTGGTGGCGTACCTGATCGACGCCGACACCGGCGGCATGGCGGTCATTTCAAAGGAGTTCCCCGACCCCAAACCGGAAACCAAACAGGAGCCGAAACCGTTCCCCGATCTGGCGCGGCACACGGCGAAAGAGGGCACGTTCGCCGCCGTCGGGGCCGGCCAACTGCTCACCGACGGCGGTCGGCGGACGGCCGCCGGGCGGCTCACCTTCAGCCGGGTGAAGGCGAGCGTGCAGCCGCAGGCGTTCGAGTGGGAGTCGCTGAAGCCGCCCGTCGCGGTGGAGTCGTTCGCCGAGGTCGTCGCCCGGTTGGCAGCGCTTCCCCCGGCCGCGCTCCGGCCCCGCCGTGCCGCCGAGGACTTCCACGTCATGCCGGTGGCGAGCGTGGCGGACGCCGGGTTCGACGTGCCGTCGCAAACGGTTCTGGCCAAGTTGACCGATCAGGCCGGCGGGGTGGCGTATCTGCGGCACCCGTTCACCACGCGGGGCCGCACCGGGGCCGAACGCTTGCTGACCACGCTGAACGACCAAGCGGCGGCGCTCAAGTTCGTCGCGGGCACGGTGCGGCGGGTGCCGGGCGGGTTGCTCGTCAGTCCCGTGTGCTGCGTGTTCGAGAAGGGCGGTTCGCGGTTCGCCGTGCAGCCGTGGATCGACGGCCCGAAGGACGAGGCGAAAGGCGGGATGGAACTGGCGGCGGCGGACGCGGTCGTGTCGCCGATTCAGGAGGTGTTCCGCCAACTGCACGCCGAATCGGAGGACGTGTTCTTGGTCGGGTTGCGGCGGGCGGGGCCGGACGCGGTGAAGCGGTGGCGGGAACTGCACCGGCGGGCCGAATCGGTCGGGCTGACGCGACTCGGCGAGCGGATCGGCAGCGTGGCCGAGGGGCTGGACTTGCGGGCGCACGTCGTGCGGTGGGATCCGGCCCCGACCGCCGGCGTGGTGCTGGACCTGTGCGCCCTGGCCCGACTGGCCCGCGACGTGGGGTGACAGGTCACCCCTTCGCCGGGGTCACGGCGCAGTTGCCGTCCTTGCACGGGATCAGTTTGAACCGATTCTTGGCGATCCACAGGTAGACCTTGTTGCCCAACCACGGCACGCCGGGGAGGTACAGGAACGGGGCCAGCAGCATCGTGGCCGGCAGCCGCCACGCCATCCAGCGGAAGGCCGCGAAGCCGGCGTGGGCGGCCTTGCGATCCGGCGTGACGACGTGCATCTCCTCCAGCAGCCGCTTCGGTTGCAATTCGACCTCGGCCGTCGGGTACTCGGCCGGCCGGCGGGCGTCTTGATAGTGCAGCTGGTGCAGCCAGTCGAGCTTCTGGAGTACGGCGACGCCGCCCCGGCAGAACGGGCACGCGCCGTCGTACAGGATGACCGCCTTGCCGTCGGCGGACGCGGTGGGGGTGGTCGTCGGGGCAGGGGCGGTGGCTGTCATCGGGCGACCTCGGAGCGGTACTGACCACAATCATACCCGGAAATCGCGCTCCCCCTTCACCGCGCCGGTACAATGTTTTGGTAATCTCGTCTTCGATGCTCAATCACCGCTACTCCGGTGCCGTTCCCGACGGAACGCCCCGGCCCCGCGGCCCATCCACCCGTCGCCGTCGTTGCCTCCGGTCATCCCGGCGACCCACGAACCGGTGCCGTCGCCCATGAACCTCCTGACCGGCTTCACCCGATTGCTCGGCTCCATCACCGATTTCGGCATCGGCATCGACCAAGCCCGCCAAAGGACCGCCCCCGCCATGCAACTCGACGACGACCTCCTGCTGTCCGACGACCTGCCGCCGGAGGCCCGCCGCATCATCGGCGAGGCGGAGGCGGCCGTGGCCGACGTCCGCCGCCAGTCCGAGCGGGCGGTGGCGGCGGTGCGCGACCAGGCCGACCGCGAGGTGGCCGCCATCCGCGCGCAGGCCGACACCGACGCGGCGGCCGCGCAGCGCGACGCGGCCGGGCAACTCTCGCCGCTGCTCCGCGACCTGTTCGGCCGGCTGAAGGCGGTGCAGGCCGAGTGCCTGCGGACGGGCGACTTGGACGGCGCGCTGGCGGTGCGGAGCCGGCTGCGGTCGCTCCGGGGCGACCTGTTCGGCGTGCGACCCGACCCCGGCAACCTGACCGACTACGGTTCGGCGGACGTCGGCAAGGTGATGCTGTTCGAGATCGTCGGCGAGGACGACAGCGACCACTGCTGGGGCACCGACGTGTACACCGGCGACTCGCGGCTGAGCGTGGCGGCCGTCCACGCCGGGGCAGTGCGGCCGGCCGAGCGGGCGCTGGTGCGGGTGGCCCTGTTCGACGGCTCCGAGCGGCTGTTCGAGGGCACCGAGCGGTACGGCGTCCGCAGCCGCGACTACGGCAACTACACCGTCGCGTACACCGTCGAGCGGGTGTGACGGGGCAGTGGCCAGTGATCGGTGGCCAGTGGCCGGAGAAAGCAAAGGACAAGCGAGGAGGCAATCCTCGAAGGCGACGGCGAGTCGGACTTTCTTTCTTTTCTGGCCACTGGCCACCGCCCACCGGCCACTGCTCATGACACCCTACACACACCCGGACTGGAACGCCCTGCTCGCCGGCATCGTCGCGCACGCCGACGCCGACCTGCCGCGGCTGGTGGCGGCCGACTGGCTGGACGAACACGGCGACCCCGAACGCGCGGCGTTCATCCGCCTCCAGTGCGTGCGGGAGACCGACGACTCGCTGGAACTGAAGTGGACCGAGGAGCGGTTCCGCTACTCGCCGACCGGCGTCCCGCTGTGGGCGGAGGAGGCCTGCCCGAACCTGGTGCGGGCGGAATTCACCGCCGGGGCCGGCCTCGGCGTGGCGTACACCGGCGCGGAGAAGGTGACGTTCCGCCGCGGCTTCCCGTTCCGCGTCGCCTGCCGCGCCGACGAGTGGCAGCGGTACGGCGCGCTCGCCGTCCCCCGCCAGCCGGTGCGGGAGTTGGTCCTCCGCGACTGCCGCGAACACAGCCTTGAGTGGCGGCCGATGCTGCACACCCTCCGCCACCTGCGGACGGTCGCCCTCGACGACGGGGATTACCGGATGCTGATGTTCCTCCGCCGCGAGCTGCCGGGGGTGGACGTGATCCGCTACTCGACAACGGTCGTCGTCGTTTCGGAGCCGCATCCGACGCCGCTGCCGACCGCCCCGCCGCCCCGCTTGGTGACGCCGCCGCCGGCGGATCGCCTCCCCCGCCCCGCCGCCGACCCGACCGGGTGATCGCGGCGACAACATTTCACCTCCCGCCCGCCGATTCCCGGCCGGGCGGAAATCGCCGGTTCCGGCCGGCAGTGGCGGAAAATCCGACCTACGCTTGCGCACGCGGCCGACGCCCGTGGCCGACGAACCGGGATTCTCCATGCCGGTCTTGCGACCCCCCGAAGCGACGGCGCACCCCGCCTACGCGAAAACGGCCGGCACCGAGCCGCTGCCCGGCTACGTCCTGCTCGAACCGCTCGGCCGCGGCGGGTACGGCGAGGTGTGGAAGTGCGAGGCCCCCGGCGGCCTGCTCAAGGCCATCAAGTTCGTCGCCGGCGACCCCGACGCGCCGCCCCGCGAAGGCGCGCTGCTGCGGCAGGAGTACGAGGCGTTCCAGCAGGTGAAGGCCATCCGCCACCCGTTCCTGCTCTGCCTGGAGCGGGTCGAACTGATCGACGACGAGCTGGTGATGGTGATGGGGCTGGCCGACAAGCACATCGGCGACCGGTTCAACGAGTGCCTGACCCAGGGGCGAGTCGGCATCCCCCGCGACGAGTTGCTCGGCTACCTGCGGGAGGCGGCCGAGGCGCTGGACGTGATCGGCGAGCAGTACGGCCTCCAGCACCTGGACGTGAAGCCGGCCAACCTGTTCCTCACCGCCGGCCACCTGCAAGTCGGCGACTACGGCCTCGTCAGCAAGCTGGACGGCGGGACGGAGGGCGGCAAGAACCGCGGCCTGACGCCGAAATACGCCGCCCCGGAAGTCCTGCGCGGCAAGGTCCACACCCGTTCGGACCAGTACAGCCTGGCCCTGGTGTATTGCGAACTGCTGACCGGCACGTTCCCGTTCGTCGGCCGCACCGCCCAGCAGATGATGATGCAGCACGTGTCGGTGCCGCCGAACCTGACCGCGCTGCCGGAGGCGGAGCGGCGGCCGGTCGGCGTGGCGCTGGCGAAGAACCCCGACGAGCGCTACCCCTCGTGCCGCGATTTCCTCGACGCGCTGACTCACGCCGCCGCGCCGCGCCTCTCGACGATCACCACGTTCGCCCCGCGGTCGGTGCCGTCCGGCGGGCTGGCCGCCCCCACCCCACGGCCGCAACCGCCGCTGACGAACCCGCCGACCCTGCGGCCGTTCGCCCACGACTCCACCAAGCAGGTGACGGGCACGTCGCACCTCACCGGCCTGCCGCTGTTGGTCGGCGTGAGCAGGATTCAGCCGCCCACGCCAGTCGCCGCGCCCGAGGACGACGATTGCGTCGCGCTCACCGCCGCCCCGCCGCCGCCCGCCGGCGTTCGGTTGTCGGAGGTGTTGCCGGTCTTCGCCGTCTCGCGCCTCCAGGGGCGGCCGGCGGCCGCGCCGACCGTCACCGCCGAGGGGCTGGCCCAGGCCGTCCTCGCCGCCGCCGGCTTCGACCCGGCCGTCCACGTCACCCCGGACGCGATCCTGCGGGACGCGGCCGGGGCGTGGACGTGCCGCTTTCCGTCGGCCATCGACTCCCGCCTGGCACTCGTGAAGTTGGCCCTGATCCGCGACGAGTTCGGCATCGCGGCCGAGTTGCCGGACGAACGCCGCGTGGTGTTCCGCGAACTGGCCCCGGCCGCCGGGCTGTTCGGGTTCGGCAAGAAGACCCCCTCCGGGTTCGAGGTCGGTATCCACTTCCCCGAACCGGGCGGCCGGCGGCCGGACATCCAGATCACCGGGAGTCTGTTCGGCAAGCCGCCGGCCGAGTTCGTCCGGGCGGCGGAGAAAGCCATCGTCCGGATGATGGAGGCGATCCGCGTCCAACTGGACACCGTGCGGGAGCGGCGGCAGCACGCCCGCGTCGCGGCCGAGTTCCCCCTTTCCCTGTACCCGCTGCACTCCGACGGCCGGGTGGACGCCCCGGTCGCCGGCACGTCCGTGAACGTCTCCGCCGGCGGGCTGGCGCTGCGAACGCCCCACTTCCCGCCGTGCAAGTACCTGTACGTGGCGTTCGAGACCGTCCGCGGGATCGAGGGCGTGGCCGCCCTCGTCGAGACGGTTCGCCGCAAGGAGCTGCCCGACGGCCTGCTCATCACCGGCTGCTACCGCGCCGACTCGTAGCGCCGCCGCCCCGTATAACAGCAGTTGCCGTCCTCGCTCCCCGGAGGGTTCGCCATGCTGCTCGGACTCCGCACCGTCTGTTACCACGTCCCCGACATCGCCGACGGCAAAGCGTGGTACGCCCAGGTGGTCGGTCACGCGCCGCACTTCGACCAGCCGTTCTACGTCGGGTTCGAGGTCGGCGGGTTCGAACTCGGCCTGATCCCCGACGGCACGCCCGGCCCCGGCGGGACGGTGGCGTACTGGGGCACGCACGACATCGAGCGCGAGGTGGAACGATTGGTCGAACTCGGCGCGACGCTGCACGACGCCATCGAGGACGTGGGCGACGGCGTCCGCGTGGCCGACCTGAGCGACCCGTTCGGCAACACCTTCGGCGTCATCCAGAACCCGCACTTCGACCGCCGGCAGGTGGGATGAGCGAGACCGGTTTCAAGTTTCAGAGTTTCAAGTTTCAGTACGGCCGCCGTTCGCGAAACGAATCCGAGACAATCGAGCCACCGACCCACCAACTGCCTTGAAACTTGAACCATGAAACCTGCAACACCAAGGCTGCCCACCGTCGCCCTCCGCATCGAGCGGAAGTCCGCGCACCCGTGGATCTTCCAGAAGATGGTCGTCTGGCCGGACGACCGGCTGCCGCCCGGCGCGGTCGTGGACGTGCTGGACAAGAACGGCCAGTGGTGCGGCCGCGGCTTCTTCAACGGCCACTCGCGGATCGGCCTCCGCATCCTCACCGAGGACCAGACGCAGGAGATCGACGCCGGCTTCTTCGCCGACCGCATCGGCCGGGCGATGGAACTGCGCCGCGACATCCTCAAGCTGGACGCCGTCACCGACGCCTACCGCGTCGTGCATTCCGAGGCCGACGGGCTGAGCGGATTGGTCATCGACCGCTTCGCCGACACGGTGGTGATCGAGTTCTTCGCCGCCGGCATGTACCGCTTCCGGCAGGTCATCCAGGACGAGCTGACCAAGCACTTCCCGGCCGCCAAGTTCTACCACTTCGCCGAGGAACACGTCGGCAAGCAGGAGTCGTTCGACTGCCGCGCGCCCGAGCCGCCGGCACCGGGCGTCATCACCGAGAACGGGTTGCAGTTCCGCGTCGCGCCGGGCAGCAAGCACAAGACCGGCTTCTTCGTCGATCAGCGCGACAACCGGCGGACGCTGAGTTCCTTCTGCGGCGGCAAGCGGGTGCTGGACCTGTGCTGCAACAGCGGCGGCTTCTCGGTGTACGCGGCGGCCAAGGGCGGGGCGACGGACGTGGTCGGCGTGGACATCGACGAGACGGTGCTGGAGGTGGCCAAGCAGAACGCCAAGCTGAACAAGGCCGAGGTGCGGTACGTGCAGGCCGACCTGTTCCCGTGGCTGCGGGACGTGCTGCCCAACGGCGACCGGTTCGACGTGGTGGTGCTGGACCCGTCGAAGATGACCCGCGACCGCGACGACGTGATGGGCGCGCTGAAGAAGTACCACGACATGAACAAGCTGGCGATGATGGCGGTGAAGCCGGGCGGCGTGTTCCTGACCTGCTCGTGCACGGGGCTGGTGAGCGAGACCGACTTCCTCGAGACGCTCCGCCGGGCGGCGTGGAACGCCGGCCGGCAGTTGCAGATCGTGCAGGTGAGCGGGGCCGCCGCCGACCACCCGTTCCTGGTGCATGTCCCGGAAGGGCGGTACCTGAAGGCCGTCTTCGCGCGGGTGCTGTGAGGGCGTCACCAGTCGCCCGGCACCTCGCCCCCGGCCGGGGTGACGAGCGCCCAGTAGGTCGCGTACTCGATGCGGCCGTTGAGTGTGCGAACCGAGCCGTCCCCCATCGCCACCAGCATGCCCGAAGCGTGCGGGGTTTGCGCCATGTACGGCTTGCACGGTTCGCGTGAACCACATGCCTTGCGGAACGCCTCGTAGGTCGCGGTGGCCGTGAACGGGTTGTGGAAATCAACGAGGGGGGCGTAGAACGTACAGGGTTGGACTTGGAAGGTGTACCGAGGCTTCGGCGGGAGGCCAAGTAACAGGCCGTTCGGGTCGCGGGCGAACAGCGGCGACTCACGTCCTAACAGAGAGCCTTCATCTCGACCGAGCAACCAGTCGAAAACGGCCCCCTCCCCGCAATGACTGTAGTGTTCGGCGAAGGCGAGTGTCTGAGACAAGCCATCTGTAACCTGCGCGACTCGCGGTTTGTTGGCACCTGAACCGCCCATCACCTGGGCGTTGTAGCCGTAACTGGTGAAACCGTAGAGCCTGTTCATGTTCGGCGGGGTGTTCGGAGCGCCGGCCACGCCGTCGTAGTGGAGAGTGGGGTCGGCGGGACTGAGGAACACTTTCATGTAACCGGGGTTCTGCCTCGCTTCCAGATAAGGCAGCAGCCCGATCATCACGGTCTGATTGCCGACCCCGATCGGGAGAAGCGAGCGGGGCACTTCGACGGGGTAGAGGCCGTCGTTCGCGTCCGAGTACTGGTGGCAGGCCAACATGATCTGCTTCAGGTTGTTCGTACTCGAGATGCGCGCCGCCGCGTCTCGGACTTTCTGCACGGCGGGCAGGAGCAAGCCGATGAGGACGGCCAGCAGCCCGACGACGAGCAGGAGTTCAAGTAGGGTCAATCCGGAGGCCGAGCGAAACTTCCTGTTCATCTGCGATACTCCATTGTGTCGAGTGCTTTTACATGGGGCCTTGGATCGACGTGCAGCCGAACTCCGAAGGCGGCGTCCCACCCGCTAGGTTGCCGGTGACGTGCATGTAAGTGTAGTACTGCGTTCCGGCCGGCAACTGTGGCGACGACGCGGTTCCGGTATACGGCTCTTGTTGAGCGGGTGGGGTTCCCCAACTGCCATTCACGGATCGAAAGAACATCCCGCCATTCTTCGGGATGACAACGAGGACCGGTTTTGTCTGCAAGTCCGTCGTCGCACCTCCTCGGGCGAGAGTTCGTGCAGTCCCCGAGATCACGTTCCCAGCGCGCGTTGGATTCGCTAACCAGAAAAATGAGACGTAGGCATTCGCTGGAAAGCCATTGTTCAGCCCACCGAGTGGCGAGTTTCGCGGCATGTTTGCGAAAACAGGAGCGGAACAGAGATCGAAGGTTTGTAGCGGGTCAGGTAAGTATGCGGAAGCAATTACGAAAAAGAAGTAGTCACCGGTGCCACAAGACTTCGTCGTGACGGTCCACGAATTCGGGTTGTTATCGGGTTGGACCTGATAGGCATCCGAGCGGCCACCATCTTTTGGGACAACGATGAGCGTCATGCCGGTCAGCTGCCAGATGTTCCCGTTCACGACCGGAGCGGTGTACGATCCTCCAACCGTGAAGGTCCAGTCAGTCGGTTGTGCTGGGCCAGGCCCAGGTAGGTTCTTCTGGATCGCGGAAATGGTGATCGACGGCGTCGTGTTCGGCACCGCCAGCGCCGCCGTCGTCAGCCCGAGGATCGCCGCCACCAAGAGGACGAGGTTGCGGATCATGGTGAGTTCTCCGGGGTGTGTCAAGCGGAACCGTCGTAGGACATGATACGGCTGCGGGGGGGGGGTATCGGTCAAGACGATTCTGCCGATTGCGCGCGGAATTCTCGAAATACTGCGTGCCTGCCCACTCCGATCCACTACGGGAATCGCCCTGCGAACACCCCGCCGGGTTCGCCTCACTTCGCCCTGGTGTGGACTGCGACGACCACGCCGGACCCGGCCTTGCTCTCGAAGGCGGTCGGGCGGTCCTTGCCCGGCTCGCTGAACGCCACCGTCAGCGTGTCGCCGTCGATCTTGAAGATGCCTTGCAGCGTCTTGTCCTTGTACCGCCCCGCGCTCGGCTTCATGTCGAGTGTCTTCTTGGCCGCGTCGATCGCGGCCGTGCCCTCCACCTTCGGTGTGGCGGAGCTGGCCGGCGGGGTGACGCTGTACTTGTCGCCGGCGTGTTCGCGGACGGCCCCGTCCAGGCTCTTGTCGGCCTTGCCGTCGCGGGTGAGCGCGGTGACGGTCCACTTGCCGTCCAGCGGCGACTTCTCATCGGCGGCGAACGCGGGCACGGCGACCGCGAGGGTCAGCAGGGCGAGGGCGGATCGGCGGGTCATGGACGTCATTCCTGTGGTGGGGCGGTCTTGCGGTACTCGGTGGTGAGAACGCCGGCGAAGCCCCAGTTCTCCGGGTCGATCTCCTCGATGATGATAGGCGTGTGTTCGGGCTTCTTCCCCAGCACCCGGCCGAAGGTGGCCGTGATGTCGGCGACGATCTCGGCCTTTTGCGCGGCGGTGACACCGTCGCGGGTGACGTGGACGTGGACGACGGGCACGGCGGGACTCCGGGAGCGTGGCGCGGGGAGTGAAACGGAGGCGTCGGGGGATCGGACACTCGGAAAACGAGAATTCGCGTCGGTTCGGCGAATTTGCCGTTGCATTTCCGAGTGAGTTCCGTGAACGTGGGTGTTGTGTGGTGGCCGGACTCTCCCAACACGTCATGCCGCCGCGCGACTCGTTCGCATCTGTCTTCGATTTTCGGCCTGGGATTGTCCGCCACTCGCGCGGCGGCGTTCCCACACATCCTCATCTCGCGGAGGTGCTTTATGCGCGCGTCTCTCTCCCGCTCGCGGCGTGGATTCACGCTGATCGAGCTGCTCGTGGTGATCGCCATCATCGCGATCCTCATCGGCCTGCTGCTGCCGGCGGTCCAGAAGGTCCGCGAGGCGGCCGCCCGGATGCAGTCGGCGAACAACCTGAAGCAGATCGGCCTCGCCCTGCACAACGCCCACGACTCCCTCGGGGCGTACCCGCCGGTCTGCGTCAACCAGTGGTCGTCCTTCTACGAGCCGAACGCCGTCCCGTACTCCGGGCCGTACCTGCCGAACAACCGAGGCACCTCGGGCAGCGACAAGACCTCCTTCTTCTGGTGCCTGCTGCCGTACATCGAGCAGGAGAACCAGGTGAAGGACTTGGCGGGGTACGCCTACTACATCATGGGCCAGCGGCGGAGCAACAACCGGCAGATCGGCGGCAGCACCGTGCCCAAGACCTACATCTCCCCGCTCGACAACAGCCCGTACCAGACGATCGACTGGTCGTGGCCGTACACCGGGGCCGGGTCGAGCGACATCTTCAAGATGGGGCTGGTCAGCTACGCGCCGAACATCCGCATGTTCGGAACCCCGAGCAAGCAAGGCAACTGGACCCCCTGGAAGACCATGTGGTGGCACACCGGGGCCGGGAACAGCCGGGTCGCCTCGATCTCCGACGGGCTGTCGAACACCCTGGCCGTGGTGGAGAAGAACATGGTCGCGGGCGGCAACACCATCGCGTATAAGAACTGGGGGCTGAGCAACACGGGCAACGGCAGTTGGTACGGCGGCGGCGTCCAAATGATCGCCAGCACCGACACCCCGGAGAACGGCCTGCCGGTGTTCCCGCTCATGTGCAAGGATCCGGGCGTGACGTGGGACGCCGACTACGGGCAGTATCGGGACAACTGCCGATTCGCCGCCGGCCAGCCGGAGTACTTCCTCCCGCCGACCCGCCGGTTGGTTCCCGCGCAACAGAGCGCGTACAGCATCTACCCGATGTCCGCCGGCGGCATCCAGGCGCTGATGATGGACGGGTCGGTTCGCGGCATCACCACCAGCGTCAGCGTGCAGGCGTGGAGTGCGGCCGTCACCCCGGCCGGCGGGGAAGTCGCCCCGCTGAACTGATCCGCAACGACAACCACGTCCGGGCACTGCGGCGACCCCTCGGGGTCGAGGGTTCGCCGTAGTGCCCCCCTTCCCTCCCTCATCCCCAGAGGTTGACTTCCATGATTGCGCGCGGGTTCTTCTTTCCGGCGGTCGGCCTTCTCGCCTTGTCCATCGGGACCGGGTGCGGCACCAAGTACGCCCGCGAGGAGGCACTGCCGAGTACGGGCGCGAAGGTGACCGGCGTGGTCAAGCACGGGAACGAGCAAATTCACTACGGACTCATCCGGATCAAAGTGGGCAACCAGGAGGCGGCGGGCAAGATCCGCGAGGACGGAACCTATCTGGTCGAGAACTGCCCGCTCGGCTCCGCGACCATCGCGGTGAACACCGACGCCGGCCGCGGGGACTACCAAGCGGCGCTCATGGCGGGCGGTGCGTACACCGGGCCGGACGGGAAAGGGCGGAAGCGGGTGAGCTTGACCTTCACCGACGTGCCGAACAAATTCTTCGAGCCGGACACGTCCGGCCTGACCTTCACGGTCGTGGAAGGCGAGAACAAGCACGACATCGTCATCAAGAAGTGACGGTCGCCAGCCGCAGCGTCAGCAGCGTCAGTTCCGGGGGGCAGTTGTACCGCACCGGCACCCCCGTGACGCCCAGTCCGCGCGACACGTACACGCGGGCGGTCGGACCTTCGACCAACCCGTGCGCGTACTTGTCGCCGTAGGCCGACGGGATGAACGGGTTCGTCCCGCCCGGCACGATCACCTGCCCGCCGTGCGTGTGCCCGCTCAGTACCAGCCCGACGCGGGTGTCGCGGAGCGTCCGCTCCACGAAGTCCGGGTTGTGCGACACCAGCACGCAGGCGTCCTCGTCCGTCACCCCGACGAGCGCGGGCGCGAGGTCCGGCTTGCCGCGCCACAGGTCATCGACGCCGGCCAGTCGCAGCCGCGCGCCGCCCTTCGTCAGCCAGACGCCGGCGTTCGTCAACTCCGTGACCTTCGCCGTCCGCATCCCCGCTCGCGTCTCGGCCAGCCCGTGCTGGTGGTCGTGGTTGCCCAAGACGCCGAACACGCCGAAGTCGGCCCGCAGGTTCTTCAGCACGTCGAAGCACGGGGCGATGTACTTGGTGTCCCGCAGGCAGTAGTCGCCGCCGAGGACGATCAGGTCCGGCTGGAGCTGCCGCGTCGTCCGCACGATGCCGGTGACTTGTTCCACGCCGACATACGGCCCGTGGTGGATGTCGGTGAGGAACGCCACAGTGAACCCGTCGAACGCGATCGGCAGGTTCTTCACCGCCACGTCCACCCGCTCGATGCGGAGGTCGCCGGCCTCGGCGAACCCGTACCCGAGGCCGCCCACCCCGACGGCGACGGTGGCAGCGGCGGCCCCTTTCAGGAACTGACGGCGGTTCATTCGGAAGCCTCGAGATGCTCGCCGCCGCGCCGGAAGGGGGCGAGGGGGATGGCCCCGTGCCGGCACGGCGGGCGAACTCCGGCTGATACTACCCACGGAAAACTGCCGCCACGAGCCGAATCCGGCGGACACGCCGGGTGAACTTTTCCGCTGTCGGAGGAGCGGACACGTGCGATAGCTTTCGGAGCGAAGGCGGAGCGGGAATTCAGCCGACCACCGATTTCCCGACACGAATCGCCCTTTCCACCGTCTGCCAGTGAATGTCCACGGTGTCGGTGATGTCCTTGCCGTAGCCGCCGGCCATCGTCACGGCGAACGGGATTCCGGCTCGCTGGCAGGCGTCGAACACCAGGCGGTCGCGCTCGGCGAGGCCGGCCTTCGACACCGACAGCCGGCCGATGCGGTCGCCGGCGAACGGGTCCGCCCCCGCCAGATAGAAGGCGAAGTCCGGCGTCCCCTCCGCGAACGCGCGGGCGAGGCCGGCTTCCACTGCCGCCAGGTACTCGGCGTCCGCCGTGCCGTCCGGCAGTTCGATGTCCAGGTCGCTCTGTTCCTTACGGGTCGGGTAGTTCTTCGCCCCGTGAACCGAGAACGTGTAGATCGAATCGTCCAGCCGGCAGAGCGCGGCGGTGCCGTTGCCCTGATGCACGTCCAGATCGATGACGACGACCCGCCGCAGCTTCCCCTCGGCTTGCAGTTCCCGCGTGGCGATGACGGTGTCGTTGAACACGCAGTACCCTTCCCCGTGATCCCGAAAGGCGTGGTGGGTGCCGCCGGCGAGGTTGACGCCGATGCCGTCGGCGAGCGCCGCCCGCACCGCGCCGATGGTCGCCCCGCTGGACCGCCGCGACCGCTCGACCATCTCCGCCGACCACGGGAAGCCGATCCGCACCATCTGCTCCCGCGTCATCCGGCCGGCGGTCATCGCCGCCACGTAGTCGGCGTCGTGCGCGCGGCCGAGTTGCTCGTCGGTGACGGACGGCGGCTCGACGAGGTCATCGGGGGAGATCAGGCCGGACGCCTCCACCCGCTCGCGGAGCAGGCGGTACTTGCTCATCGGGAAGGTGTGGCCGTCCGGCAGCGGCAGGACGAACCGGTCGGAGGAGAACAGCTTCATGCGGGAATGGTAGGCGGGGTCAGCACGTCGCCGAGAATCCGCAGGCACGTCGCCACTTGGTCGGCCGTCACGCACAGCGCCGGGCAAAAGCGGATGGCGGACTCGCCGCAGCCGAGGAGCAGCAGGCCCTTGCGGAAGCAGGCGTCGATGACGGCTTCCTTGTCGGCGGCGGTCGGCAGGTCGGCGGCCGTCATCAGGCCCATGCCACGGACGTTCGCCAACTTCGGAATCCGCCGCAGCCCATCCCGCAACTGCTCGCCGCGCGCGGTGGCGTTCGCCATGTACTCGCGGTGCAGCAGGTCCAGCGTGACGAGCGCCGCGCGACACGCCACCGGGTTGCCGCCGAAGGTGCTGGCGTGGCTGCCCGGCGGCCAGTCCATCACGTCCGCCTTGGCGATGATCGCCCCGAGCGGCAGCCCGGACGCGATGCCCTTCGCCGTGCAGATGATGTCCGGCTCGACGCCGTAATGCTCCACCGCGAACAGCTTCCCCGTGCGGCCCATGCCGGACTGGATTTCGTCCACCACGAGCAGAATCCCGTACTTGTCGCACAAGGCCCGCAGCGCGGGCATGCAGCCGAGCGGCAGCGGGTGGTAGCCGCCCTCGCCCTGGATCGGCTCGACGAAGATGGCCGCGACTTCCTCCGGCGGGGCGATCCGTTTGAAGAGGGTCGTTTCCAGATCGGCGATGAGACCGCAGCCGGTCGCACAGCCCCCCGCCGGGCACGCCTTCGGGAAGTTGACGTGATGCACGTCGGGCACCAGCGGCGAGAAGCCCCGGCGGTGGACGAGCTTCGACCCGCTCAAGGACATCGCCCCGTAGGTGCGGCCGTGGAACGCGCCGAAGAACGCCACCACCCGCGAGCGCTCGGTGTGCCAGCGGGCCAGCTTCAGCGCCGCCTCCACCGCCTCCGCGCCGCTGTTGCAGAAGAACACTTTCTTCGGCGTCGGCCCGGCGACCTCGTGGGCCAGCCGTTCGGCCAACTCGATCTGCGGCGTGTAGTAGAAGTCCGTTCCGCTCATGTGGATGAGCTTCGCCGCCTGATCCTGGATGGCCGCGACCACCTCCGGGTGACAGTGGCCGACGTTCGTGACGGCGATACCCGCAGTGAAATCGAGGAAGCGGTTGCCGTCCACATCGACGATGACGCACCCGCTGCCGCTGTCCACGACCAGCGGGTAAACGCGGGTGTACGACCCCGACACGTACACGGTGTCGCGGGCCAGCAACCCCGCCGCGATGGGGCCGGGCAGCGGTGTGCGGATGTCGGGCGTCGGCAGGTGATCGAATTTGAACATGGGAGAGACCTCGCGGTGGATCGTCGGAGTGCCCGCAGAGGACGCGGACAAGAACGCAGATGAAGGCATGAGAAGAACAAGATTGCCGTGATTTCAAGATTTCATCCGCGGCTTTGTCTGCGTCCTCTGCGGGCACTCTTTCCTCCGCCGTCAACCGCCGCCCGACCCGCTTTCACACCGCCATCGCCAGCCGGAGGCGGGCTTGCACCTCGGCCCAGTCGCGATCCGAAAGGACGCCGAATTGCCCGTACACGTCCCGAACGTCCATCGTGACGAAGTAGCAGCGAAAGGCGGTCGGGAAGCGGAGTCCGGCCGCCGCGCAATCTTGCAAGACGTAATTAGTCGGGAGCGTGGCAACCCCGATTTGGGTGGTCAGTAGCCCGAGAATCACGTCCGGCCGAACCGAGTGGTACAGGTCGCTCGACACGACGACCGCGGGTCGGTCTTTCACACCGTCCGCTCCGGAGAATGGAGCGAAGACGACATCGCCAGGGGTGGGCATCACTTGTACCCCTTCGGGGTGATCTGGCGCAGGTAGCTCCAGTCCTCGCCGGGGTGTTCCTCGTCGAAGCGGCGGAGGGCCGACTGCGCGATCGCCCGCTTATCCTCAGCCGTCAACTCGCCCATCTCGATCTCGCCGGTCGGCGAGTGCGTCAGTATCCGGGCGAAGTTGAGTACCTGCCGGACCCGTTCCGGCGGCAACCCCGCCACGACCGCGTTCAACTCGGCGGTCAGTTCGGTCAGTTCGGCGGTCATCGCGGTTCCTCCGTTGCGTTCTCGAATTGTACCGGCCTCACACGTCGGCCGTCAGCCCTTGCGCCATCTTGATGTCGGTGCCGTGGTTGACGGTCCACGCCACCCGGTGCGTGACGGCGTCCCGCAGGCCGGCGGCGCTGGGGTGCCCGTTGCCACTCTTCTTCACCCCGCCGAACGGCAAATGCACCTCCGCCCCGATGCTCGGCAAATTCGCGTACCCCAGGCCGTACTCGCACTCGTCGCGGAAGAACCGCATCCGCCGGTAGCTCTCGGTGATGACGGCCATGCTCAGCCCGTAGTCGGTGTCGTTGGCGATCCGCACCGCGTCCTCGTCCGTGCGGAACGGGATGAGCGCGACGTGCGGGCCGAACACCTCCTCGCGGATGCACCGCAGCCCCGGCCGGTGTTCGACGCGGTACACGAACGGCGACAGGTAGCAGCCCACGTCCCCGATGGGCGCGGCGTCGAGCAGCACCGTCACCCCCTCCTGCTTGGCGAACCGGTTGTACCCGCCGACCTTCGTGCGGTGTTCCTCGTGGATGAGCGGGCCGGCGAAGCAGGTCTTGTCCAGCGGGTCGCCGAATTTCAGCCGCTTGGCGACTTCGACGAACCGCTCCGCGTACTTGCCGACTAGCGACTCGTGGACCAGGATGCGGGACGCCGACACGCACCGCTGGCCGGTCGTCTTGAACGCGCTCAGGATGCCGGCCGTCACCGCCAGGTCGAACCGCGCGTCGTCGCACACGATGACGGCGTTCTTGCCGCCCATCTCGGCCGCGACGATGCGGTCGGGCAGCTCCGCCGACACCTGCTGAATCCGCTTGCCCACGTCGTAGCTGCCTGTGAACAGAACGACATTCACGCCGGGGTTCTTGACCAGCGCCTCGCCGGCCACGCCGTCGCCGTGGATCAGGTTGATCGTCCCCTTCGGGAACCCGGCCTCGACGAACAACTCGACCAGCTTCTGGCCGACGGCGGGCGTATCCTCGCTCGGCTTGAACACCGCCGTGTTGCCTTCCAGCAGGCTGGGCGCGAGCATCCACAGCGGCACCGCGAACGGGAAGTTCCACGGCGTGATGACGGCCACCACGCCCCACGGCTTCCGCAGCACGAAGGCGTCCTTCTCCGGGATTTCCGACGCGATCACCTCGCCGACCGGCATCCGCCCGGTGCCGAACACGTACTGCACCATGTGCAGCCCTTCGACCACCTCGGCCCGGCATTCCAGCACGTTCTTGCCGCACTCGCGGGCCATCAGCACGGCCAGCTCGTCGGTGTCGCGGTCGATCAGTTTGGCCAGCCGGTCGAAGCACTCGGCGCGGAGGATGCGGCTGGCCCGCCGCCACGCCGGGAACGCCTCCCGCGCGGCCGCCACCGCCTGGTTCGCGTCCGCCGCGGAGCTGCTGGGAAAGTGCCCGACTTCGACGGCGAGGTTCGCGGGACTCTGGCTGACGAAATCCGGGCGGTGCGGCAGCCACTCGCCGGCGACGAAATTCCGCCCCAGCACGGGAGGGATCATGGGAAGCTCCGGGAGGTGGGGTGCGAGGGCATTTTACCCGGCCGAGCCGACGAAAGCGCGCGGGTTCTTCGCTACCGACCTTCATGTCCGCGTTCGACCCGGATACCATTGGGGTTATTGAGGGAATCACGACCGTGCTGACCACCGAGAATATCGAATCCGAACTGAGCTACGCCTACCTGCACGCGGTCGCGGCGCGGGCCGGATTCGCGTGCGAATACGCTGGACGGCATTCGGACGGCGCAGGGGTGGACGCAACGGTGAAGTGGGATGGGTCGCATTTGGGTTCGGACTCGAAACTGACGTATGTGGTGTGCGACGTGCAGTTGAAGGCGACGTTCCAAGAACTGCCGGAGAAGGGCGGCGCGATTTCATTCCCGTTGGCCGTCGCGCAGTACGACAGGCTGCGATCCGCCAAGTTGACGAACCCTCGAATCTTGGTCGTTTTCCAAATGCCGCGCGAACAGAACGAATGGCTGCGAGTGAGCGCGGAGGCGTTGGTCGCCAGGAAGTGCGCGTACTGGGTGAGCCTTCGCGGCGCGGACGCGGTCGTCGGCCAGAAGGAGAAGACGGTCTACCTGCCCACGGCCAACCTGCTGACACCGGAATCACTCCGGACGTTGATGGCCACGTTCTCTCGCTTGGAGGTGATCCCCTATGCGGGCAAATGACCTCCCCCGCGCCGAGACGCGGCTGATTCAGCCGCGTGCGCTGCAACGGTACACGGAAGGGCTGGGCTGGCAGAAGGTGGACGGCGTGAACGGCGTGATCGCGGCGTACTGGAACCCGCGCGAGACGACTCGCCAAGTCGTCATCCCGCTCGACGACCGGTTGGACGACTACGCCGACGCGACGGCGGACGCGGTCACTCGGCTGGCGGAATTCGAAGGCCGACCGGCGCGGGAGGTACTCGACCATCTGCTGCTACCCCCGGCGGACGTGCTGTCGTTCCGCGTGGTCAGCCCGGAGACGGAAGCGGGTGACATCTCCCTGGAGCAAGGCGGGCACGTCATCGACGGCGCGCGGAGCGGCCTGCTCGCCGTCGCGCACAGCGTCACCTCGCCCCAGGCTTTTTACCCGCGGTTGCGCCGCGACGATGCCCGCAAGTTCCTCAGCCGCTGTCGGATGACCACCGGCCGTGGCAGCTTCGTACTCGCCGTTTCATGCCTGCTGGATCAGACTCCCGCGTTGCCCGGACTGGAACCCGAACCGTTCACCCGCCGAGTCACGACGCTGTTCGTCGATACCCTCGGGGCGCTGGCTTCGGCGGCCGGGCAATCGGACGCCGCATGGCTGACCGACACCGCGAAGACGCCGGGGATGAGCGCGAACCTGTGCGAGGCCCTGTTGAAGTTGAGACCGGACGGGGAACGCTCCCGCGTCGGTTTGTCGGTCGCCTGGTCGCGGACGCGGCTTCCCGAGGGGCGACGGCCGATCGAGGAAATCAGCCTGAGCCAGGAGGTGTTCGATCTCGCCGAGGTGTTGGCCGCTCGGCTCCGGACCCGTCCGAAGCCGGAGGTGGGTTGGTACGTCGGGTTCGTCGAGGAACTGAAAGGCGAACCCACTCTCGACGACCCGCGACCGTCCGGCGAGGTGCGACTCATCCTTCACAAGGAAGAGGAGTCGATTCGCGTGACGGCCGAATTGCCCGCACGCGAACACGCCATCGCCATCCGCGCATACGAGGGAAGCCTGCTCGTCAAGTTGCGGGGGGAGTTGCACCGGCTCCCGCGCGCGAATCGGCTGGAACAGGTCAGTCATTTCCGCACTCTCACACTCGACACGCCAGATGATCCTTGACATCTGAAACGGACACCGACCGCTCCCTCCCGTCGCGGCGAAGAGGCGCGCCGTCCATATCCTGACGGTGGTCCCACGTCACTCGCTTCCCACGGTTCGATGCGCCTGGACCAGCTCACCATCGTCGGCGTCGGGTTGATCGGCGGCTCGGTCGGGCTGGCGGCGAAGGCGCGCGGCCTCGCCGGCACCGTCGTCGGCGTCGGCCGCGACGAGCGGAACCTGGCCCGCGCCCAGGCCGCCGGCACCATCGACCTGTTCAGCACGAACCTCGCCGAGGCGGTCAAGAAGGCTGACCTAGTGGTGGTCTGCACGCCGGTGGACCGGGTCGCCGAAGACGTGATCGCGGCGGCGCACGCCGCGCCCGCCCGGTGCCTGATTACCGACGTGGGCAGCACCAAGGGGAACATCGTCCGCGCCCTGGCCGGGAAGCTGCCGGAGCGCGGGGCCGCGTTCATCGGCTCGCACCCGCTGGCCGGGTCCGAGAAGCGCGGGTCGGCGAACGCCAAGGCGGACCTGTTCGCGGATCGGCTGGTGGTCGTCACCCCGACCGCCGAGACCGACCCGGAGGCGACGGCCGTCATCGACCTGTTCTGGCGGGAACTCGGCGCGCGGGTCATCCGCATGGACCCGTTCGCGCACGACGAGGCGCTGGCCACCACCAGCCACCTGCCGCACGCCGCCGCGAGTGCCTTGGCCGGCGTCACGCCCCCCGCGTGGCTGGCCCTGACCGCCGGCGGGTTCCGCGACACCACCCGCATCGCCGCCGGCGACCCCGACCTGTGGACGGCCATCTTCGAGGCGAACCGCGACGCCGTACTGACCGCCGTGGACGGGTTCACGGCCCGCATGACCGAATTCCGAACGCTACTCGCCGCCGGCGACCGGGCCGGGCTGGTCCGCTGGCTGGCCGCCGGCAAGAGGGTCCGCGATGCTCTGGGAAGTTGAAATCCGCCCGCTGGGTCGGGACGGCGACCGCGAACGGGTGTGCGACGAGTTCGACCTCGTCACGCAGTCCACGCGCGGCGGCGACTTGGTCAAGGCGGCCGCGCGCGGCTACCTGCTGGAAGGCGTGTCGAAGGACGACGCCGACCGGCTGGCGGCCGAACTGCTCGTCGATTCCGTGGTGGAATCGGCGACCGTCGCGGTCATCGGCAAGCCGGCGGTGGGCGCGGCGTACACGGTCCTCCTCAAGCCCGGCGTCATGGACCCGGTGGCCGAAAGCGTCCTCCGCGCGGCGGCCGACCTCGGCGTCCCGCTCACCGGCGTCCGCACCTTCCGTCGCTATTTCGGCCCCGAAACGGCCAGTTCCCTCGACCGCGACGCGCTGTTCCGCAAGGTGCTGGCCAACTTCGCCATCGAGCAAGTCGTCGTCGGCCCGCTGACGACCGACCACCTCGGCCTCGGCTCGGCGTACCAGTTCAAACTCGAAACGGTGCCGCTCCGCGACCTGCCCGATGACATCTTGCTGTCACTGAGCAAGGAGCGGACGCTGGCGCTGACGCTGGACGAGATGCGGACGATCCAGGCGCACTTCGCCGCCCTCGGCCGCGACCCGACCGACGTGGAACTGGAAAGCCTGGCGCAGACGTGGTCCGAACACTGCTCGCACAAGACGCTGAAGAGCGCCGTCGAATACACGGAAACGATCGACGGCGTCACCACCGTCAAGCGGTTCGCCAACTTGCTGAAGGAGACCGTGTTCGGCGCGACGCAGACGATCCGCGCCAACCTCGGCGCGGCCGACTGGTGCGTCAGCGTCTTCTCGGACAACGCTGGCATCATCGCCTTCGACGACGAAAATCACCTGTGCATGAAGGTGGAAACGCACAACCGGCCGAGCGCCATCGAACCCTACGGGGGCGCGAACACCGGCCTCGGCGGGGTCATCCGCGACGTGCTGGGCACCGGCCTCGGCGGTCGCCCGGTGTGCAACACGGACGTGTTCTGCTTCGCCCCGCCGGACTTCCCGCCGGACAAGTTGCCCGACGGCATCCTGCATCCGCGCCGCGTGATGACCGGCGTCGTGGCCGGCGTCCGCGACTACGGCAACCGCATGGGCATCCCCACCGTCAACGGCGCGATCCTGTTCGACGAGCGGTATCTCGGCAACCCGATGGTCTTCTGCGGCACGGTCGGGCTGATCCCGAAGGGCAAGGAATTCAAGGCCGCGCGGCCCGGCGACCTCATCGTCAGCGTCGGCGGCCGCACCGGGCGGGATGGCATTCACGGCGCGACGTTCAGCTCCGAAGGGCTGCACACGAAGTCCGAGACGGTCAGCAGCGGGGCCGTGCAGATCGGCAACGCCATCACCGAGAAGAAGGTGCTGGACGTGCTGCTGGTGGCCCGCGACCGCGACCTGTTCACCGCCATCACCGACTGCGGCGCGGGCGGGTTCAGCTCGGCCGTCGGCGAGATGGGCGCGGAACTCGGCGCGGCCGTGGATTTGGACAAAGCGCCCCTGAAGTACGACGGCCTGAGCTACACCGAAATCTGGATCAGCGAATCGCAGGAGCGGATGGTCCTGGCCGTGCCGGCGGACAAGTGGGACGAACTCCGGCAGCTCTGCGACAGCGAAGACGTGGAGGCCGCCGCACTCGGCACCTTCGAAGCGACCGGCCGGTTGAAGCTGCGGTTCCAGGGCACGCAAGTGGCCGACCTCGACATGCAGTTCCTGCACGACGGCCGGCCCGCGCTGGTGCGGATCGCGGAATGCGAAGTGCGGAATGTTCCAGCGAGTTCGCACTCCGCACTCCCCGATCCGCTCGCCGCGCTGCTCAAGATTCTCGGCAGCTTCACCGTCTGCTCGAAAGAGTGGGTGATCCGGCAGTACGACCACGAGGTTCAGGGCGGCAGCGTGGTGAAGCCGCTGACGGGCGTGAAGAACGACGGCCCGTCGGACGCGGCGGTGGTGATGCCGGTGCTGGGATCGTGGACCGGGTTCGCGGTCGGTTGCGGGCTGAACCCGCGCTACGCCGACCTCGACCCGTATTCCGGCGCGGCGGCGGCCATCGACGAGGCGGTGCGGAACGTGGTCGCGGTCGGGGCCGATCCGAGCCGCGTGGCGATCCTCGATAACTTCTGCTGGGGCAACGCCACCGACCCGAAGATGCTCGGCGCGCTCGTCCGCACGGCCGAGGCGTGCCGGGATGTCGCGGTCGCCTACGGCACCCCGTTCATCAGCGGGAAGGACAGCCTGCACAACAGCTTCACCGACGCGAGCGGCCGCACGGTGTCGATCCCGCACACGCTGCTGGTGTCGGCGCTCGGCCGGGTGCCGGATGTGCGGCGGTGCGTGACGATGGACTTCAAGGCCGCCGGCAACGCGGTCTACCTGATCGGCGAGACGAAGGACGAACTCGGCGGGTCGCACCTGCACGCCGTCGCGGGGGTCACGGGCGGGATTCCCCCAATGCCGGACGTTCAGCGCGCGCCCAGCATTTTCCAGGCGTTGCACGCGGCGATCTCGGCCGGGCTGGTCCGGGCCTGTCACGATTGCAGCGAGGGCGGCGTGGCGGTGGCGCTGGCGGAGATGGCCTTCGCCGGCGAGATCGGGGCCGACATCACGAAACTGCCGGGCGACGGGCTGACCGATCACGCCAAGCTGTTCAGCGAATCGTTGACGCGATTCGTGGTGGAGGTGCTGCCGGAGAAGGTCGCCGACTTCGAGGCGAAGTTCGCCGGCCTGCCACTGACGAAGATCGGCGTGACCGTGGCCGAACAGCGGTTGCGCATCGCCGGTGCGAACGGCGAGTGGCTGCTGTGGGCGAAGTTGAGCGAGTTGAAGGAAGCATGGCAGAAGCCGCTGCGGTGGTGAGAAAGCATTCCGGCCTGAAGGGCCGGTTCTTCCAGCCCAGGCCGTAAGGCCTGGGTAACGGGCGGGAAGAGATCTCGGCCCTGAAAGGGCCGTTCACGCCCGCGCCACGAACGGCCCTTTCAGGGCCGTGGGGTGGGAACAACCACGAACCCAGGCCTCACGGCCTGGGCTGGTAGAACCGGCCTTTCAGGCCGGAATGCCAACACGCAACTCCGATGTGTAACGCGCATTCGAGACAAACATGCAAGACGACACGAAGCCTCCGAGCGAGTTACTGTGGGGCGTCTCGTGGACATTCCGCGGTGAGCCGTTCGCGGATCGGACGGAGTTCGACGCGGCCGTGGCCGGATACCAAAACCCTGATCGTGGCGAGGTCTGGAAGCCAGCCGAGGTGTGCCTTCAGGTCGCCCGCGTGCGGATTTCCCCCGATGTTCACTGGTACCTGTCCGACGACGAACCAGTGGCCGAACTGACAGCCGATGACGGCGTGGCATTCACCGCAAGCGAATTGCTGTACAAGGTTCATAACTTCTTCGTCGCGGACCTGCGGCAGATGGACCACAAGTATTTCGAGGGGTTTTCGCTGGCCATGTACCAAGAGTCGGGTCAGCCGCTTCTATACGATTTGGATTTGGGTAGCTGAACTTGTCGCCCAGCAGCCCGGATTCCCCAAGAAGAAACAGGGGGCTTACGCCCCCCGTTCGCCTGAGATCTTCCCCATGCCGCCCCTCGCCGCTGCCGATGTCCCCGCCGTCGTTCGCCGCGCGCTGGCCGCGCAGCCGGTGGTGGACCTGCACACGCACCTGTACCCGCCGACGTTCGGCACCCCCGTCGCCAACCGCACCGGCACCGCCGACCCGGCCGGCCTCATGCTGTGGGGCGTCGATGAACTGGTGACGTACCACTACCTCGTCGCCGAGGTGTTCCGCGTCGTCCCGGCCACGAAGCTGCCCTACGAGCAGTTCTGGGCGATGACGAAAGCGGAGCAGGCCGACCACATCTGGACGCACCTGTTCGTCGAGCGGACGCCGATCTCCGAGGCGTGCCGCGGCGTGGTGACGACGCTGTCCAAGCTCGGCCTCGACCCCGGCGTGAAGCACCTCGACGCGCTCCGCCCGTGGTTCCGCGAGCAAGACCCGAACGAGTACATCGACAAGGTGATGAGCCTGGCGAACGTGTCCAGCATCACCATGACGAACGCCGTGTTCGACGACAACGAGCGCAACCGCTGGCTCGCCGGCATCGCGCCCGACCCGCGCTTCACCGGCGTGCTGCGGTTCGACTCGCTGCTACTCGACATCGGCGCGACGTGCCGGAAGTTGAAGGACTGGGGCTACGACGTGACGCGCGGGTACAGTGCGCAGACGGTCGCCGAAGTGCGCCGGTTCTTGAACGACTGGTGCGACCGGGTGAACGCCATCTATTGCGCGGTCAGCCTGCCGCCGGAGTTCAAGTACCCGGATGGCGGGTGGTGCAGCTCCATGTTGAAGGAGTGCGTGCTGCCGGTGTGCGAGCAGCGGAACATCCCGTTCGCCATGATGATCGGCAGCCGGCGGGCCGTGAACCCGGCGCTACGGGACGCCGCCGATATGGGTGGCCTCGCCGACGTGCAGAGCGTCTGCCGGCTGTGCCAGGAGTTCCCCCGCAACCGCTTCTTCGTGACGATGCTGGCCCGCGAGAACCAGCACGAGCTGGCGGTGGCGGCGCGGAAGTTCGGCAACCTGATGCCGTTCGGCTGCTGGTGGTTCCTGAACAACCCGTCGCTCATCGCCGAGATGACGCGGATGCGGGTTGAGCTGCTCGGCACCACCGTCATCCCGCAGCACTCGGACGCGCGGGTGCTGGACCAGCTCATCTACAAGTGGGACCACAGCCGGAAGGTGATCGGCGACGTGCTGACCGACAAGTACGCGGACCTGATCGCCGCCGGCTGGCCGCTGACCACCGAGGAGGTCGAGCGCGACGCCAAGCAATTCCTGGCCGGCAACGTCCTCACCCACCTGCGCGGGTGAGGACGGCTTGGGAGTGTCGTGTGCCGCGAGCGGGGCGGTTTGACCGGCTGGCCGTCGCGCTTCGCCGCCCCGTCGGGCCGTCACTTGCCCGGCTTCCCGGGGGTCGTGGGACCGCCCGGCCCCTTCGGCGGCGGGATCATCGTCGCGCCGACCTTGCTCGGGTCCGATGTGTCGATGAACCCCGGCCGGTCGTGGGGGTCTTGTTTCTTCTCGCAGCCGGCCGCCGTCAGACCGAGCAGGCCGGCCAAGCAGAGGAGCGAACGCATCGGCGTCTCCGTCGTCGTGTGGGAGGGGAGGGGAACGTCGCCGGGTGTCATACCGAATCCGATTGAACTGTTGCCCCGTCTTGTTAGCCCGCCGCGCCAGC
>JAYUFU010000506.1:0-9918 GCA_043738505.1 Fimbriiglobus sp.
CCCAACACGGCGGGCGGCCCTCCCAGCCCACGCCAGCGAAGACTCCCCTCCCGGTCGCGGCGCGACCGACCTCCCCTCGACGAGGGGAGGTGGGTTGGCCGCTCCGCCCGGCCGATTCCTCGGGTCGCGTCGAGTGGATCAATCCACCCCGCTCGCGGTAGATTACCTCTGGCGAAGGCATGGAGGGTGTTGCGGACGGTGCCGGCGGCGCAGCCGATCCGCGCCGCCATCGAAGTCGGCCGTCGGCGCGGAGGATGTGGCCGCGCCGGAGGGTGAGCGCCTCGCGGCGGCGAAGCCCGGCGTGGAGTGCCTGACGCTCGGCACCCGCGAGTTCACGAACGAACAGAGGTGGTTTCACGACCCAGTATTCGGGCCGACCCCCTCTCGGACAAGGAACCGAATGAGACTCCATTCGGCCACGACACATCTTCCAGCGGTGCCCGGCAATACAAGCGATGGAGGGGCCGATTCGCCCGATGGATTCACAGGCTCTCACTCCCCGGCCGGCAGCTCGTCGCCCTTGTACCCCTTGCACAGGTAGACGCCGGCCGGCGGCAGGTTCAGCGGCTCCAGCTTGAACTTCACCTCGGTGAAGTACCGCTTGTACAGCCGCTTGTACACCCACGGCATGACGGTCAGTTGGCGGAACGTGCCGTCCCCGCCGAGCATCTTCATGGCCGTGCCCAGCACCGACCGCCGCAGCGTCTCCGGGAACGACGGCAGCGGCAGCCCGCTCACGATGTGGTCCACCTTCGTGATGCCCCGCTCGGCCAGCAGTTGGTCCAGCTTGCTGGCGTCCCCCTCGACGATGTTCGCGGTCGGGAACCGCTGCCGCAGGCGGGCGCAGAACTCCGGCTCGATCTCGATGACGAGCAGCTGCGTGTGCGGCTTGATCCGCTCCAGCAGCAACTTCGTCACCGGCCCGGTGCCCGCGCCCAGCTCGACGATCACGTTCGCCGTGTCGAAGTCGATGCCGGACAGCATCTTGTTGCACAGGCGACGAGAACTGGGGGCGAACGAGGCGATCTTCGACCCCTTGGTGAAGAACTTCTTCGCCATCAGCCACCAGTCGGGGCCGCGGGCCTTGACGGTCTTGACGGCGTTGGTCACGGGCGGGGTCGAACTCATGGGGTCACTCGGGACGGCTTGGCCAACAGGAGTTGGCTCCAGCGGGGGGTGGCGGTGGGTTTGGACGAGGTCAGGAAGTGGACGACCAGGCGGTTGATCAGCCAGTGCCGCTCGATCTGCGGGGCGTGCCCGCACTTGGGGATCTCCAGGAAGTGGCCGCAGGGCAACTCCTTGGCGGCCTCGGCGGCGGTCGCCGGGTCGCACACCTTGTCTTCCGACCCGGTGATCAGCAGGGTGAGCGGCTTCAGGTCTTTCAGCATCGGGCGGACGACGGAGTCCATGGTGCCCCGCACGGTGCGGAGCAGGCCCGTCCTCCACCGCCGGTTCGCCATCTGCTTCTTGTAGAACCGCAGCACGTCCCGGTCCACGAACTTCGGCTTGTGGAACACGCTGCGGACCAGTCGGTAGGCGTCGCCGGTGACGCCGTCCTTGATCGGCAGTTTCTCCACGTCGCCCATCCCGGACGGGCAGATGAGGACCAGCCGGTTGACCAACTCCGGATACCGGATGGCGAACTCGACGGCGATCTTCCCGCCCAGGCTGCTGCTCACCAGGTGGTACGGCGGCTTCTGGATGAACTGGTCCACGAACTGCTTCAACTGGCCGACCAGGTAGTCGATGTTGATCGGCTGCTTGGCGGCGATGCGGTCGTGGATGGCGGCCCCGTCGTACACCAGGATGTTCGGCAGGTACAGGTCGAAGTACCGCCCCCAGAAGCGGCGGTTGCGGAACCACGACTCGTGCTGCTCGGCCAGCCCGTTCAGCAGGATGAGCGGGTGCCGCCGGCCGTACGCCTTCGGGCGGAGCCGTTCGAGTAACCCGTTCCAGGGGGCCATTGGGGGGGCACTCGGAGGGACCGACCTCGCGGCGGCGGGCGAAAATGCCCGGACCAGCCTACCGCGCCGGCGGCCGTTCGGGTGTCGGAAAACCGTTCGGTTGGCGGTTTTCCCGGACGCGCCCGCGACGGGGATTTTTATCCGCCCGGCCCCGGAGGGCAAGGCACGTTGAGGGGAAGCCGAGCGGAGGGCCGACGCGGCGCGGCTCTCGTCCTCGCCGCGACATCGGCCGCAGTGAGGATGTCGGACAAGTTCGCCTCACGCTTCCGGCGGCTCCGGACTCGTCCCAACGGGGCCGATTCCTTGAGCGGACAACAACCGCGAGAACTCTCGACCATTGACGAGCGTGATCGGTTGTTTCCCCGGTTCGGTTGCCTCCGCGATTGCCGCTTTGGAAAAATGGCTGGTGGTGATCAGGCAACCCAAGCCGTCCGATTTCAAACTGCCGCGCAGTTCCGCGACCTCTTTCCGCCCGACCGTGTGAAGCCACCGTTTGGCCTGAACTTGGATGCGCCAATCGCGAACCGGCCACCCGAAACCGCCGAAGGACGCCTCGACATCGATGCCGCCGTCTTGGGAGTACCGGGTGACGCTCACGCCCTCGTAGCCCGTGGCTTCGAGAGCCTGCTTCACGATGAACTCGAACTGTTGTGGGTGTTGGGTTAGGAGCCAACGTCGCAGCCGTTCGATGGGGGTATCGACATCGGATTCCGATCCCGCGCCTTCGACGACCTGTTCCGACGGGTCGTTCGCCCGCTTGTCGAGCGACCGCTGGAACAAAGTCGGGGCCAGTTCGGCATCGGTATCGAGGGATACTGCGTCGATGTCGGCCGCGATGTCGAACTCGAAAAGCCACACGTCCCGGAGTTTCCCGTCGAGATCGAGTTGGCTTTCTCGGTGGTAGCGGATCAGGCTGAGCAGGCCGAGGAACTTCCAGCGGTTCTTGCCGGCCGCCTTGCTCCGTCGGCTGAATCCTTGCTCGAAGCACCAGATCGGGAACCGCTTGGCGAGTTGCTCGATGAGCCTCTTGTTCACCCCCGTCGGCTCTTGATCGCCCCGAAGCCCCTTGCCCGTGTAAATGAGGACATCGTTCTCGATGCGGTCGTGGTACGGGTTCTCGGCGGCGTTCTTCGCCGTGGGCAGCGCGGTGAGAAGCACGACGCGATTCGCCGACCCGTCGGGATTTGTACTCGGACGGATGCCGCCGGCGTTCCCGACGCCGAGACCGATGATGTCGTCGTTCGAGTAGAACGCGCCGACAACGAAGTGCTTCGCGGTTTTGGCCACGAGACATACCCCGGCGTGGGATGGGTTTGGGTTTGGGTTTGGGTCATCTTCGCCTTGGTCATCGTCGTCTTCAACCGCCGAGGCGGGAATGGGTGCGCCAGTCATTTCGGCACACCTTGGTGAACCGGCGGCGTGGGTCGCTCGGGTTTCGGCTTTACCCAGGCGGCTGACGCCGCCGGTTCGCCCGGACGTGCCGAAAACAATCGCCGTGCCCGTTCTGCCCTGAACCTCAAATACCGACGCCGCACGGGAAAACCCGTGCGGCGCGTTGCGACCGGCAATCGTGTGCTAACCCTTCCCTACTCGAGCAGCAGCGTCGGCTCCCAGCCGACCCGCTCGGCGTTCGCCTTCAGCTTCTCCAGCGCCCGGTTCTGGATCTGGCGGACCCGCTCCTTGGAAATCCGCAGCAGGTGGCCGATCTGACGCAGGCTGTGCGTGCCGCTGCCGGTCAGCCCGAACCGCAGGTCCAGCACCTTCCGCTCGCGCGGCCGCAGGTTCTCCATCAGGAACTTGAGCGCCTCTTGCCGCTCGTTGTTCTCGTGCAGGGTCAGCGTCTGCGTGTCCGGCATGGCCTCGGTCAGCTTGAAATCGCTGTCGTCGTCGAGGACGGCGTTCAGGCTGACGGGCGTGCGGGTGGCGGTCTGGAGGTGGGCCAGGTGTTCCAGCGAGCTGCCCGTCCGCGCGGCCAGTTCCTGCGGGCTGGGCAGGTGCTTGCCGCCGTGCGCCAGGGCCTCGGACTCCTGCTGGAGCAGGCCGAGTTCCTGGAGGTGGTGCGGGGACAGGCTGACCAGGTGGCTCTGGCGGGCGACGGCGATCTGGAGGGTCTGGCGAATCCACCAGGTGGCGTAGGTGGCCAGGCGGGTGCCGTGGCTCACGTCGAACCGGTCGATGGCCTGCATGAGGCCGCAGACGGCTTCCTGGAGCAGGTCGGTGTAGGCCAGGCTGTGGTGGCGGAACCGCTTGGCGACGTGGGCGGCGAGGCGGATGTTGGCCGACGCGAGGCGGTGCTTGAAGTGGACGTACCGGCTGTGCAGCCGGCGGACGGCCATGACTTCGCGGTGCGTGTCGTTGCAGTTGTCGCGGATGAACTGGGCCATCGGCCAGGGTTCGAGCGGCGGCTTCACCGCCCGCAGGTCGGGGAAGTGGCGGAGCAGGACGCGGACCAGCTCGTTCTTGCAGTCCCAGAAGTTGGTCAGCAGTTCCCGCTCTTCCTCCGGGGTGAGCAGGTCGGACGAGAAGCTGGTCAGCCGCACGTCGTCGCTGACCGGGCTGCTGTTGCTGACGGAGGTGGTCCGTTTCCGCCGGGTGGCCGTCGTCGTCATGGTGCGCGTTCCCCCAATGCCTGAGTAGAGGGTGTCGAAACGAATAACCCTCGAACGGACCAGGGCGTGAAAATCGCCGGGGTGGCCGATCCGGTCCTCGCTCCGAAGTGGGACGAGGGGGTCGGCCGTGGGCGGCGGCACGCGGGCGGTGCGACGTTCGAGGGGACCGGTGTCGCCCGGTCGGGGGCGGGTTCGGTCGGCCGGCACGCGGCGGTGAGGCCGGGTGAGACGGCACGGACGAACCGTCATCGGCGACGGGGGAGCCGGACGAAATCGTCGCGGCGGCTCGACACCCACCGGAACTCGGGCCGGCCGGTGAAGGCGGGACCGGTTCGCCGGATCCGACCGCGGGGTGCGGTGACGCGGGGCAGGCGGGATGCGGAATCCCGTGCGGCTGCCGTGCGGTCGGGGTCGGTGGTGGGGGACAGCCGGAATCGCAGCCGAACGGCCCGCGAGTGGGTGTCCCGTCCCGATCAACACCCGAATAGTAAAGGGGTGGCCACGGTCGATCAAGCGAATCACCCGCGTTTCCCCGGTTTTTTCCGCCCAGCCGTCGCCGCTTATCTGGCGCGAATCGGGCGGACCCTGATAACTGCCAGGATTCCACCCCGGCGAATCGGCCCGACCGGCGCAAGCGGCGCGACTCCCACAATTCCCCTGTCGCCAGCCATTTTTGCCGGCCCGCCGCCCGTTCGTGATCTAGTCTTGAACACGATTCGTTCCGTCGCGCCCGGCACGGCGGATGACCACATGGAGGTGTGTCAGCGTGAAACCGTCGCCCAACTTCCGATTCCCGTCCCCGTCCACTCTGGGCCACCGACCCGCCCCGATGACCGCCCCCCGCTACAAATGTTCCGTGCTGGCCGTCGATGACGAGCCGTCCATCCTCGCGCTCCTCGAGGGGCAGCTCGGCCGCGAGTTCGACCTGCACCTCGCCACCTGCGCCGAGCAGGCCAAGGACGTGCTGCTGGCGTCCGGCGGGGTGGACATGATCCTCACCGACCTGACGCTGCCGGACGCGAGCGGCGTGCAACTGCTCGACTGGGCCTGCCGCACCTACCCCCGCACCGCCCGCATCCTCATGAGCGGCACCGCCAAACTCCAGGACGTGGCCGATGCCGTCAACTGCAGTCACGTCCACCGGTTGGTGCTGAAGCCGTGGCGGGGGGAGGACCTGCTCGCCCACCTGCGGGACGTGGCCCGCGGGCTGCTGCTGGAACGCAGTCACGAACACCTCCTGGAAGAACTCCGCACCCTGAACGGCGAACTGGAAGAGCGGGTGGTCGAGCGGACCCGCGAACTCCAGGTGCGGACGCAAATCCTCGAGAAGATGGCCCTGACGGACGCCCTCACCGGCCTGCCCAACCGCCGCGCCATCGAGCTGATCGCCCGCAAGGAACTGCTCCGCCGCGCCCGCACGCCGGGGCCGATCGCCTTCGGCCTGATCGACGCCGACCACTTCAAGCGGATCAACTCCCGCTACCTGCTGTCGGGCGGCGACCACGTGCTGACGGCCCTCGCCCGCACGCTCCAGCGGACGATCCGCGCCACCACCGACGCCGTCGGGCGGGTGGGCGGCGAGGAGTTCATGGTGGTCGCCCCGAACACCGACGCCGACGGCGCGACGACGCTGGCCGAGCGGCTCCGCGAGGCGGTCGAGGCGTGCGCGCCGGTGTTCCACGGCACCCCCATCCGCGTCACCATCAGCGTCGGCTTCGCGGTGGCCGACCCGGACGCGCCGGTCAGCTACGAGGAGCTGCGGGAGGGGGCGGCGGCGGCCCTGGCCGAGGCGAAAGCCACCGGCCGCAACCGCTGGGTCGTCCGCCCCGTCGGCGAACTGGTCGGGGTGTAACCGACCTACCCGTCATCCTGAATGTCGGTACACTGTACGGACCCGTCCGGATGAGGGTCCGCGCATGCCCGCCGACATCAAGCCGCACTTCCGCCCCGAAGCCGTCCGCCCGAAGGCGAACATTCATACGGCCGGAACTGGCGGAACGGCATCGTCACTGCTCCCCGCTGAAGCGGAACAGCTACTCCCCGATCGACCGGAGGTATCGGTTGAGGCCCAAGAAGTGGCGCTTCAGCCCGAACGACTGGGCTTCCGACACGGCCGCCGAAGGACTCCACCCCTGCACGCGCACCCGGTAAGCGGCCACCGCCACACTCGTCCGATCGCGGTTGATGTTGCAGTGCACGTACAGCGGATAGTCGGCGCGGATCTGCAAGGCCGCTAGCACCGCCGCGTCGCTCCCGTCCCGAAGCGGGCGGAAGCCGAACGGCACCTTGCGGTATTCCAGCCCCATCGCTTCCACCCGCCTTCGCTCGATCGCCGACGCGAACGGCTGGTTGCCGCGAATGTCCAGCACGGTGCGAACGCCCAACCGTTGCAACTCGGCGTAGTCTGTCGGGCGGTGCGGCGCTTTGCCCCGCCACAACCCAGGTTCGATCTCGTTGGGGCGCAGTTGGGCGTGGGCCGGTCGTGCGGCGACGAGAACCGCCAGTGCGGAAACGGCGACGGACAGGGGGCGCGTCATGGGATGGCTCGTCCGGGGTGTCAGCCGATGGTGGAGGCGACGAACTCGTAGAAGTAGTCGAGCGGCGACAGGGGCAGCGGCGTCGTCAGTTCCCACTCGGGGCGGAAGTCGGGTAGGAACACGCGGTCCTCGATCTCGCGGATCACCGGGCCGGAGGTCACGGCCAGCCCGAGTTCGCGATTGTGCCGCAGGCTCAGGTTGTCGAAATTGCCGGTGCCAGTGTACGCCCACACGCCGTCCACGGCCATCGCCTTCACGTGCGTCATGCCCGGATACAGGTACACCCGCACGCCGGCCTTCAGGAGCCGGTTCGCCGTCACCCGGTTGGACCGGTCGTAGATGGGACTGCCACTATCAAGGGTGAGAACCACCCGCACGTCGGCCCCCCTCTGCCGGGACTTGCCCAGCAGGTAAACTAGGTGGCTGTCGCTGAAGAACGGGTTTTCGACGTACACGTGGTGTTCCGCCCGGCCGACCGCGTCGTAAAGGATGCGGGCCAGCGACCGCTCGACCGACGAGGTGCTGACCAGCCGGGCCTGGGCGTTCGGGGCGCTCGCCCGTGCGGACGGCGGAGCGGGGAGCGCGGGCATGCCGCCTTGCCGGTGCCAGAATTGCTCGAACCGATCCGCCATTTCTGCGGCGAGAGGGCCACCGACGGTGTACGACAGGTCGTGATCCTTTTGGAACGCGGACGCCACGAAATTCCGCCCGCCCGTCCAGGCGACACGCCCGTCGGCCACGACCAACTTGCGGTGGTCGAACCGGAAGTTGGCGTTCCGCGTCCGCACCAGCGTGACGTGCGGCTGCCGGGCCAGCCAGCAGACGGCCCGGTTCACCTCGTCGGCGGAGGCGTGCCGCGGCTCGCCTTGCGTCAGGTTGCCGCCCCCGTCCACCAGCACCCGCACCGGCAGGTCGGGACCGGCCTTGGCCGCCAGCCGTCGCGCCGCGTGCCAACCGATGTCGTCGTTGCCCCACAGGTACATCTGCACGTCGATCCGGGTGCGAGCGGCGGCGATCACCTCGTCCAAAGCTCCCATCGCCTCCCGGCCGTCGGTGTACAGCTTCACCTCCGCCGGAGATGGCGACGAACCGGACAGGCGGAGGGCGTTCGCCTCCAAACGATCCGCGTCGAGTGTGGGGCGATTGTCACGGATTTGGGGAGGTGACTTCATCAGCCGGAGGGCAACCCGCTTCTCGACCAGACCGGCGTACCAGGCTCTGGCGAAGGCCGCCGGTTCGGTCGCGGCCGCATAAGCACTGCGGCCGGGGTGTGCCGACACGGACACCACCGAATCGCGGGCGACCTGTCCTACCAGCACCGCCTTCCGCGGCACGACGGTCCGCTCGCAGCCGTTCGGGTGAGCCGCCGGGGGTGTCCGACAGCCGGTGGCCAGCAGCAGGAGTAGCCCGAGACGGCCGAGATGTTGGTATTTGCCGAATCGCATGGGCTTTACCTGGGCGACGCAGTCTCCAGGAATCGCATCGACCGGGTCCGGGAACGTACTGCGTCGGAACTCGGGCCGGCAGGACGGCCGGTCGAGTCGGCGGGATGGTTGTACCGGACGTGCGGGCGGCACCCGCCGCGGAATCGCATCGATGGCGAAGAATGGGTCGGCGATCCCCCGTCTGACGCGAGCCGCACTCTCGTCGAAGCTAAGGTGAGGGAGTTGATCGACCTAAAGGGCGGACGGACGGCCGGGTTGCGGGCGATGATCGAGTGGCTTCAGACGGAGATCGGCATCGAGCGGATGAGCAAACGGCTCGGCGAGCTGGTCGGCCTGACCGTCGAGGAGATGATCGCGGAGGTGAAGAAACTGCTGCCGAGGAGGCGAGGACTTTCCGCCGCCGACCTGCAACGGATCAAGCAGGAACACGCCACCACCGTGGTGCCGCTCCAAGCGAACGCCCGCCGCGCGGATCAACTGGAACGCGAGGTGTCGGACCTGGTGAACGAGGCGTTCGGCCTGACCCCGGCCGAAGTGGCGCTGATGTGGGACACCGCCCCTCCCCGGATGCCGTTCAAGTGGCCGTGAGTGCCGCGGCCGGCGCGGATTTCAACTTGACACTCGCCCGTCGAAGTGCGACGGATAATAGGGACCGCTCGCGCCGGCCATCGTCCGACTCGTACTCGCCGCCGTCGCTCCGGCCTTCATCCGGCTCACCCCATAAGGAACGCCGCCCATGAGACACGTTTCCTGCGACCTCTGCACGAAGGACCTCACCGGCAAGGATGTCCGGTACACCGTCAGCGTGGAAGTCCGGCTGGTGTGCGACCCGGCCCCGTGGCCGGCCGAAGCCGAGTTCGACGGCGACCCGGAGTCGGACACCGACCACATCGACGCGATGGACGAAATGCTGGCCGACGGGCCGGCAGACGACACGGTGGACGAGGCCGACGAACTGCCGCTGCCGGTCGCCCCGCTGAGCCAGTCGTTCGACCTGTGCGGGCGGTGCTACCGCCGGTTCGCCGCCGACCCGCTCGGCCGCGCCGCCCCGCGTGGGCTATCCTGTAGCGCGAACTGACCCGGAACCATTCGGCCGGCCGGCCCGTCGAACCCTCATTGGGATCGGCGCGCCCGACCCGTTCGCACCCCTCGACGGGAGAGTGTCATGGTCCGGTTCGTTGCGTGGGCGATTCTCGCGGTGGCCGTCGCGGCGGCCCCGCTGCCGGCGGCCGATCCGCCCAAGGACACGGCGTCGGCCGCGTTCACCCGCACGAAGAAGCTGAAGGGCAAGCTGACCGTCGATTTCAAGAACGAGTTCCTGAAGGCGGCGTTCGAGGAGATCACCAGCCAGCTCCAGGACCAG
>JAYUFU010000507.1:0-3283 GCA_043738505.1 Fimbriiglobus sp.
ACCCGTGGCGAACGGGCGGGAAAAGGTGACGCCCGACGGTCCCGAACGCGGACATTTCTATTGGGCACAAGCAGCGGACATTTCTATTGGGGCCTGACAGGCGCGACCCGGCCCGTTGAACTCGCGCCCGCCGCGTGGTACGGTGTCCGTTCGACCCCCTCTCCCGGATGGTGTTCTCATGTGCGGACTCGGAGTGTTCGCCCTCGGCCTGCTGTGGGCCGGCGGCGCGGCGGCGGTGGACGACTACAAGCCGTGCCCGGAATCGAAGCCGGTGGCCGGCATCGCGAAAGGGACCATCACCGAACACACGTTCGCCGCCAGCAAGGTGTTCCCCGGTACCACCCGCAAGTTCTGGGTGTACGTGCCGGCGCAGTATGACGGCAAAACACTGGCGGCGCTCATGGTGTTTCAAGACGGTCAGGGGTACGTCGAGGTGGACCCGAAGAAGGACATCTGGAACACGCCGACGGTGTTCGACAACCTGATCCACGCCAAGGAACTGCCCGTGACGATTGGCGTGTTCGTCAACCCCGGCGTCTTCCCGAACCAGGTGAACCCGAAGGGCCAGCCGCGGTCCAACCGGCCCTTCGAGTACGACCGCGTGACGGGCGATTACGTGAAGTTCCTCGACGAGGAACTGCTGCCGGAAGTCGAGAAGGTGGCGAAGGTGAAGTTCCGCACCGACGCGGCGGGACGGGCCATCGGCGGCATCAGCTCCGGCGGCATCTGCGCGTTCACGGCGGCGTGGGAGAAGCCGGAGTCGTTCTCGAAGGTGCTGAGCCACGTCGGCAGCTTCACCAACATCCACGGCGGCGACGCCTACCCCGGCCTGATCCGCAAGACCGACCGCAAGCCGATCCGCGCGTACCTGCAAGACGGCAGCGGCGACCTCGACAACCTGCACGGCAGTTGGCCGCTGTCGAACCGGCGGATGGCCGCGGCGCTGCGGTACATGGGTACGACTACAAGTTCGCGTTCGGCGACGGCGGGTACAACGGCAAGCACGGCGGCGCGGTCCTGGCCGACAGCCTGCGCTGGCTGTGGCGCGGGTGGGAAAGCGAAGTGCCGACGGCAAAGTAATTCCGAGTCAAGCACTTGATCGGTATTCAAGAAGAGGAACACGGATGACGCGGATCAAAGCAGGGATGAAGAGGATCAATCCAAGTCAAAGTCTGAATTGTTCAGATCCTCTTCATCCGCGATCTTCTCTGCGTACTCTGCGGGCTTCTTCTCAACATCCTCTCCCAGGTGACCCATGCGAATCCTCCTCCTCACGCTCGTCGCCGCGTCCGGCGCGTCGGCCGTGGACGACTACAAACTGACGCCCGACTCCTTGCCGCAGAAGGACGTGCCCAAGGGCAAACTGGAAGGGCCGTTCGAGTGGACGAGCAAGGTCTTCCCCGACACGACGCGAAACTACTGGGTGTACGTCCCGGCCCAGTACGACAAGGCGAAACCGGCCGCCGTCATGGTGTTCCAGGACGGCCACGCCTACGGCCTGCCGAACGAGGGGTACAAGGCCCCGACCGCGTTCGACAACCTCATCCACAAGAAGGAGATGCCGGTGACGATTGGCATCTTCGTGAACCCCGGCGCGAAGTCCGGCGAGCCGGCGGTGAGCGCGTCGAACTGGGGCAAGGGGACGCGGAGCTTCGAGTACGACTCGCTCGGCGACCGGTACGCCAAGTTCGTCGTGGATGAGCTGCTGCCCGAAGTGGGCAAGACGTACACGCTGACGACCGATCCGGAGATGCGCGCCATTTGCGGAGCCAGCTCCGGCGGCATCTGCGCGTTCACGGTGGCCTGGGAGAAGCCGGACCAGTTTCGGAAGGTGATCTCGCACGTCGGCAGTTTCACCAACCTGAAAGGCGGGCACGTCTACCCGAAGAAGGTGCTGGAGGCGGACAAGAAGCCGCTCCGCGTGTTCCTCCAGGACGGCACCGGCGACCTGCGCAACGCGAAGAACCTGGACCGCGACTGGCACCTCCAGAACCTGGCGATGGCGGCCGCCTTCCGCGAGAAGGGGTACGACTACAAAGCGGCGTTCGGCGACGGCGGGCACAACCACAAGCACGGCGCGGCCCTGCTGCCCGACCAGCTCCGCTGGCTGTGGCGCGGGTGGGATGCCGGGAAATGAACGGTGGCCAGTACCGAGGCCCGCAGACGACGCAGAGAAGACCGCGGATTAAGTCAGGATCGGAAGGAAGAAATGTCTCTTTCTGATCCCGCTTTCATCCGCGTTCCTGTCTGCGTCCTCTGCGGGCCTCTTCTCAACACCCCACACCCCGAGTGCCTCGTGCGCGGCCTTCTCGCCTCCCTCGCTCTCCTCCTCGGCTCGTCGGTCCTGGACGGAACCGTGTACGTCCGCGAGAAGAAGTGAGGACTCTCCCACCACGAGCCAGCCCCCGAATGACCGCCGCTCCCGTCAACGTCGCCGCGCATCTGGTCCGCATGGCGGCGGCGTTTCCCGACCGCCCGGCGCTGCACATCCCCGTCGGCAAAGTTCGGCACGACGGCGACACACCGCACCTCACGCTCACCTTCGCGCAACTGAACGCCGACACCGACGCTCTCGCCCACGGGCTACTCGGCATCGGCATCCGCCGGGGCACGCGGGTGGCGCTCATGGTGCCGCCGGGCCGGGACTTCTTCGCGCTCACGTTCGCCCTGCTGAAAGTCGCGGCGATCCCAGTGCTGATCGACCCCGGCATGGGCGTGAAGAACCTCGGCAAATGCTTGGCCGAGGCGGAGCCGGAGGCGTTCCTCGGCGTGGCCAAGGCGCACCTCGCGCGGCGGCTGTTCGGCTGGGCGCGGAAGTCGGTGCGCGTCACGGTGAACGTCGGCCGGTGGCGGTTCTTTTGCACGCGAAGCATCGGCGAGTTGCGGCGGGAATCGCGTCCGTACCAGATGCCGGAGGTGTTCGCGTCCGACCCGGCGGCGATCCTGTTCACCAGCGGCAGCACCGGCATCGCCAAGGGGGTCGAGTACACGCACGGCATCCTCGCGGCGCAGGTGGAGATGCTGAAGGACACCTACGGCATTCAGCCCGGTGAAGTGGACTTGTGTACCTTCCCGCTGTTCGCGCTGTTCGGCCCGGCGCTCGGCATGACGGGCGTGGTGCCGGACATGGACGCCAGCCGCCCCGCAACGATGGACCCGAAGAAGGCGCTGGCGCAGATCCGGCAGTTCGGCGTGACGAACTTGTTCGGCAGCCCGGCGGTGATCCGGCGGATGGCGGAGCTGGTGGACCCCATTCCGTCTTCGCCGCGAGTTCACGAGCGGG